>CAZIMJ010000332.1:0-8320 GCA_964540205.1 uncultured Eubacteriales bacterium
ATCGCCAACGTCATCCAGACCTTCGGTAACCGTATCCATTTCCATCCCCACCTTCATGTTCTGGCCACCGAGGGATACACAGCTCCAGATATACATTTCTGTAACATTTCACGCTTCCATGATGACCTCTCCAAGAATTCTTCACCCGAGAGGTCCTCTCTCTGCTTCTTAGAGAAAAACTCATCAGTCTTCAACTTGTGCAGAAAATCCTCTCCTGGCATCACACCGACTTTTCGGTCCGCAGCCAGGTCAGAGCGGAGACCAAGAGGGAGACAGAAAGAGTCGGTAAATACATGATCCCGCCTCTGCCCTCTCTCGAACGCCTCTCCTTTGATGAGAACACAGGCAAGGTCTCCTACGAGTACGGAATAAGACAGGAACGGTTTTACAACCTTGATCGTCCGCATGGAGCGTTCAAGGGAAACACCCTATGAAGCATTAAGGTGTAGGTTAGAATAATTAAAATATTGTCCAAGAGGGTATAAAATATTACAAAATAAAACAGAAAATGATAGTATTACGGTTTATTGCAAAAAATTCGTTAGGAGGTCTTGTATGCTAACTAATCCAGTCCTTATATCGGTTGTTGTATTGATCATATTATGTTTGTTTAAATTAAACGTTATTCTTGCTTTGATTGTTGCTGCAGCCACTGGAGGTCTCATAGCTGGTTTTCCTATCGGCGATGTTTTTAAAACTCTTATCGGGGGGATGGGTGGTAATGCTGAATCAGCTTTGAGCTATATTCTGTTGGGGGCCTTAGCAGTTGCCATTCATAAGACAGGACTTGCCACAATACTTACAAAAAAAATAGCTACTTGGATTAAAGGAAAAGGTGTGATGCTTATAGCCGTTATAGCTGTAATAAGTTGTTTTTCTCAAAACCTTATTCCAGTACATATAGCCTTTATTCCGATTCTTATACCGCCGCTTTTAGAAGTGATGAATAAACTTAAGATTGATAGAAGGGCTGTCGCTACAGCCTTAACCTTTGGATTGAAGGCACCTTATATCGCTCTTCCTGCTGGGTTTGGTTTGATTTTTTATAATATTATAAGAGATGAGATGACTGCTAATGGGATGGTTGTTGACACTGGAATGATATGGAAAGTTATGTGGCTGCCCCCTGTTGGAATGCTGATAGGTCTTGTAATAGCGGTATTATTTACATACAGAAAACCAAGAGAATACAAGGATATAGAAATAGGGAGCGGAACAGGACACATAGAAATCGTTGCTACGAAAATGACGTTCAAACACTATGCCACATTGGTAGGCGCTTTATCTGCCTTGGTTGTTCAATTAACGTTAGGATCTTTACCTCTAGGGGCTATAGTTGCTCTTGTTATTATGTTGATAACAGGATCGATTAAATGGAAGGATATCGATGACCTTGTAAACGGCGGTATAGGGATGATGGGTTTTATTGCATTTGTTATGCTTGTTGCGGCTGGATATGGTGCAGTTATGAGAGAAACAGGTGCTGTAGAAAGCTTAGTACTAGCTGCTTCTGCAATGATAGGAGGAAGTAAGCTAATAGCTGCTTTTTCTATGTTGCTGGTTGGTTTGGTTGTAACGATGGGTATTGGTTCCTCTTTTGGAACGATTCCTATTCTAGCGGCGATTTTTGTTCCACTGGCATCTAGCATGGGCTTTAGTCCGCTGGCCACTATAGGCCTGATAGGGACTGCTGCGGCTTTAGGGGATGCGGGGTCTCCAGCTTCTGATAGCACATTGGGACCCACTGCGGGATTGAACGCGGATGGTCAGCACGATCATATATGGGATACATGCGTACCGACTTTCCTACACTTTAATATACCCTTGATTATCTTTGGTGTACTTGCTGCAATGATATTTTAATCGGCAGATTTCGAAGAGCAATACTGCGCAGAAAAAAAGCATGCCCCGCTCAAATATATTTATAAGCATTTCGTTTTGGAGCTGCCACGAATCCTCACCATTTTCTTCAGTTTTCACTTGTCGAAACCTGAAATGAGGCTATCAAGGAGAGATTCTGTCAAATATTTTCTTTCCACCTCAGCCATCCCCGACAACATGAGAAACATAAAGCTGAAAATGTTAAAAACAGAGAGTATGTAACTCAGTTTATTCGATCCCTAAAATTTTTGACGCAATTCCAGATGATTTTTCCCTTGACAAAAATTAAGGGTATAGATATGTTTAATATTCAATATGCGTAAATTTATTACAGTATTATTTCATAATAGCATGAACACCATCAAGGCAAATAAATAACTCATAAAAGCACCGAGGAAGCACAGAAAGGAGAGAATCAACTCTCTTTTAATCTAAGGAATTAATTGAATATTTGGCCACCCTGTTTTAAGGCTTAGAGGGAAAAGGAACAGAGACGTGAGATATAGATTTGAATCCATAAAACACACATTGAATCTAGAGGCAACTTGAAGTTAACAAACTAGGAGATTGAAATGTCAGATTACAAAAATCTCAGTACGCATAAATTGGATAAGCCACTTCTTCTCTCAGCCAATCAGGCGCTCGCGCGGGGAGCGATTGAAGGCGGAGTTGCTTTTGTAACAGGCTATCCAGGCACCCCGAGCACTTATGCCATAGAGGCCCTCCTACAGACCCCGGATTTAGGATTTCGCGTGGAATGGTCTATTAACGAGAAAGTGGCTTTTGAGGTTGCCACAGGTGTCTCCTGGGCTGGATTGAGAAGCTTAGTCACCATGAAGATGTCCGGGCTCAATGTGGCCTCAGATTCCCTTGTATCCGTGCAGTACAGTGGAACAAACGGAGGTATGGTCATCTACGTTGCCGATGATCCTAATACATATTATGGGATGGTGGAGCAGGACTCCCGCCTTTTTGCCCGATTTGCAGTAGCTCCAATGCTGACTCCTTCTTCCCCTCAAGAGGCTTTAGATTTTACGCGTCGTGCCTTCGATCTTTCCGAAGAGATTGGTCGGCCTGTTATGATACTAATGACAGCACCGTTGGCGAATACTTCGGAACTGGTGCAATTAGGAGAAATAAAGTCGATCACACGAGAACCTTCCTTCGATTTCGATATCGCAAGATATGCAAAGGCAGGTCCGGCTGCATGCGTTCAACAACATAAAGATACACTCGCATCCCTCGTCAAATTCGGAAAACTGACAGATGATCTCAACCCCCTTACACTCACAAACAGCAGCGTAGGGATTATTGCTTCAGGAATCACCTGGAACTACATCAAAGAAGTCGTAGAATCAAATAATCTGAAGCCATGCTTGTTGAAACTAGGAGTTTCCAATCCCCTTCCAAAAGAGAAAATTAAGATGCTGCTTTCCAAAGTCGATACTGTCGTAGTACTGGAAGAGCTTGAACCAATCGTTGAGGAGCTTGTCCTTGCCCTTCGGAGCGAGATCGACCATCCAATCAGAGTTGTTGGAAAGATCGACGGGCCACTTTCCATGACAGGTGATTATAATGTTGATGTGGTGTCATCCGCTATTCATGATTTATTCCCAACTCAAGTCGCGAAACCCGAAATCCCAGATGATCTATCTCAACACATCCAAGATCTTCAGGTCAAGCGGCTCGTTACGTTTTGTTCAGGATGCCCCCATCGAGCCACTTATTATGCTCTGAATGAAGCTATCGAAAAACTTGGGTACAAAAAGGAAGATGTCATCATTACAGGTGATATTGGTTGTACGATTCTAGGAATGAATGATCCTTTTCAATCATGCTGGACTGAAATCAGCATGGGGTCTAGCATCAGCTTAGCCCAGGGATTCAAATATGCAGGGATTAAAAATCCAGTGGTCGCGACAATGGGAGATGGCACATTTTTCCACGCAGGGATTCCCGCCCTCCTCAATGCGGCACACAACAAAACGAATTTGACGATCATCATCCTTGATAATCACTGGACATCCATGACAGGAATGCAGCCTAACGTGGGCACAGAAGCTCATTCATCTGAAAAAGACAAACATCTGATAAAGCCAGAAGAGATCGTCAGAGCTGCTGGCATTAAGAACATACAGAGAGTCAATCCTTATCAAATAAAAAAAACAATCCCCACTCTGATGGAAGCCCTCTCTTCCCCTGAGATTTCGATCGTCATTGCGGATGCGGAATGTGCGATTCAGAAAAAAAGAGGAGGAAAGGGAGGAGGCTTTTTAAAGGTTAATCCGGAAAAGTGCGTAGGTCTTGATACCTGTGAGCACCCCTGCTTGAAGGTTACCGGATGTCCTGCCATCGAGCGTGGGGAAGATGGGAAGGCGTTTATCAATCCAGACGCCTGCAATGCATGCGGCCTCTGTCATCACGCTTGTTTTCATGGCGCCATCTAAGAGGAGTTTATAAAATGAGGAGATTATTTCATGAAACAGTATAACCTTGCTTTTTCTGGTCTAGGTGGTCAGGGAGTCATGACAATCTCTCAGGTTCTCGCAGCAGCTGCTGCTCACGATAATGTGCAAGTATTGGTGTTCGAAGGAACTGGAATCTCCCAGAGAGGTGGGGGTGTTTTTAGTTTTGTGAGATTTGGAGAGTCATACAGCCCGAAGATCCCTGTCGGAGGTGCGGATGCTCTTATCAGCCTAGAGATTTCGGAAATTACCAGGATCATACATTACTTAAAGCCACAGGGGCAAATCTGGGCAAATTCAGGAACAATCCACAGTTATTATACGAAACTTCGCCCTGAACTCTATCCAATGGAAGAAAAAATCAAAGAGATGACACGACTAAAGACCGATCATCTCTACATGATTCCAGCCCGTCGACTGGCTCAAGAGGCGGGATCAGCACAAGCAGTCAACATGACAATGCTGGGGGCCTTCTCTTCCGAAAATTCGATTCTCAATATGGATTCCATCACTCGGGCGATCGAAGAATCCTCCAAAAAATTTGCTGAAGTAAACTTAAAGGCCTTCTGGAACGGATACAATTTTGCCAAAAACGAGGGAATGTCTGAATGAGCAGTCAGAATCTTGATTCTTTCTTTACACCTAAAGCAGTTGTATTTGCCGGATCGATTAAGCCTGGTAAAATCGGTTATGAAATAATTAAGAGTATGAAAGAAGGGGGATATCAGGGTGGAATCTACCCAATAAATCCTGCGGATGGAGAGGTCATGGGATACAAGGTCTACACCTCTGTGCTGGAGCTTCCCAAAGATGCCGATCTTGTTGTTATTTCCCTCCCCCATCATGCTATTTTAGAGACAATTGCACAATGTGGAAGAAAAGGAATTTATGCAGCTGTAGTTATTTCCTCGGGATTCTCTGAAGTGGGAAATTATGAAGCAGAAAAGGATCTTGTTGAAGAGGCGCGCAAATGGGGAATTCGAATCGTTGGTCCGAACTGTGCGGGATTGATGAATCCCTGGTACAATCATTTTCCGAGCATAGAGGTTCGCGCCCTTCCTGGGTACACTGCATTTGTCACCCAGAGTGGAGCTCTTGGGGGGGCAACTCTTGCTATGGCTGAGGAACTTGGATTTGGATTCAGCAAATTTATATCATATGGAAACCGATGTGATGTGGGGGACATTGAATTGCTTTCTTATTTAGCTGACGATCCACAAACCAGAGTTATCGTTCTCTACATTGAGGGGATTGACAAAGGACGAGAGTTTTTGCGCGCTGCCCAAGCTGCCAGCAAAAAAAAACCTGTGGTGGCAATCAAATCAGGTCGTACGCAAGCTGGAACAAGGGCAGCTTCTTCCCACACTGGTACACTTGCTGGAGTCGACCAAATTTATGATGCGGCCTTTCAAAAAGCCGGGATTGTCCGGGTAGAAGGAATCGAGGAGATGTTTGATCTCTGTCAGGCATTTTCCCATTGTCCATTACCGAATGGAAACAGAGTGGCAATCGTCACAAACTCCGGGGGGCCGGGAATACTTGCAGCTGATAAGGCAGAACAATTGGGACTAGATGTGGCTGAACCACCCCTTTCTCTAAAGAATAAGCTAAAGCCACATTTATCTCCGCATGCCTCATTGAAAAATCCTATCGATCTCACCGTTGAATCCGGTTATGATGAATACCGAATCACCCTGGATTGCGTTCTATCTGAATATGATTCTGCTATTGTGATCAATGTCGCAACCCCATACCTTGATTCTACAGGAATCGCACGTGGAATCATTGATGCAGCCAAGAATCATCAAAAACCAATCATCAACAATTTTATGGCCGGCCGAATCGTGAAGGAAGCTATCCATCTTCTCGATGAGATGAACATGATCAATCTAGCTACTGGGGAAAGGGGTGCTTTTGTATTGTCAAAATTAACCGAGAGAAAAAAAATTCAAGAGAGGATTCAATTTGCATCGATTGATTGAAAATGCCAAAAAGGAAAAACGGCATCTTCTAGAGCCGGAAGTCCTGAGTTTATTGGATAGCTATGGAATCCAGATCCCTCCACACAAAGTCATTCATAACGAAAAGGAGGCTTTAGAGGCGGCGAAATCTCTAGGATGGCCTGTTGTCATGAAAATCGTTTCTCCTGACATCATTCATAAGACCGAAGTTGAGGGAGTTATCCTCGATATACAGAATGAAAAACAAGTAAGCGATGCCTTCTCCCGCCTATCTTCATTGGAAGGCACGGATAAAAGAATTGAAGGGATCATTATTTATCCGTTTCAAAGGGCAGAAGTGGAAATATCTGTTGGGATGGTCAGGGATTCTCAGTTTGGTCCGGTTATCACTTTTGGATTAGGCGGCATTTGGATCGAAGTTTTTCGTGATATCGCTTACGCTATAGCTCCTCTTTCCATCGAGGAAGCACAAAACATGCTCGATTCGATCCAAGCTCATGAAATCCTTAAGGATTTTCGAAAGAGAAAACCTGTGGATCGCAAGTCACTCTCTGAGTTGCTCGTCCGTATATCTCAAATGGCAGTGAAAGAGGTTGCGATCCAGGAGATGGACCTGAATCCCATTTTTCCCATGGAAAAGGGCTACTTTATCGCCGACGGCCGGATCATTTTATAGAATATTGAAGCGGGAGGATTTTAGTTATAAATTTTCAATAGGAGAATCCAAATCATGAAAGATATGCAAAAATTTGTTCGTAAGGGAAACTTGGATCTTAAAGCTTATATCCCAGGAAAACCTATAGAGGAAGTCCAAGAAGAGTTGGGGCTTACAGAGATTGCTAAATTGGCATCCAATGAAACGCCCTTGGGTCCCTCGCCCAAGGCCGTTTTGGCAGCGGAAAAAGAGTTGAGAAATGCTCACCTCTATCCAGAAGGACGGTGCACATTGCTTATCAGGGAAATGTCGAAAAAGTTAGGTATTGAAGAAGATATGATCACTTTTTCAAACGGGGCCGACAATTGCATTTTCCTTACTGCAAGTGCATTCATCAATGAAGGAGATGAAATTGTTATAGGAGATCCTTCTTTTTTCGTCTATCAGACCGTAACTAATATCATGGGAGGGAAGCCTATCTATGTGAAACTGAAGAATCATATCCATGACCTCAACGCCATGCGTGAAAGAGTTGGGAAAAACACTAAGTTGGTCTTTGTCTGCAATCCGAATAATCCGACCGGAACCATAGTGAAAAAGGCCGAACTGGACAAGTTTATTTCTCAACTTCCCGATCATACAATTCTTATTCTGGATGAAGCCTACTTTGAATTTGCCACAGATAAAGACTATCCTGACGGCCTGGACTACATAAAGCAAGGGTACAATGTCATCAGCTTAAGAACATTTTCAAAGATTTACGGAATTGCAGGGCTCAGAATTGGCTATGCTCTGGGATGCACAGAATTTATCGCTGCATTAAACAGGGTTAGAGAGCCCTTCCCTGTTTCTAGAGTGGCCCAAGCGGCAGCACTGGCAGCTCTTGAAGATGAGGAATACAGGGAAAGAGTTCTTAAGAATAATGAGGAGGGAAAAGCCTATTTGTATAATGAATTTCAAAAGCTGGGTCTCCCCTACGCTCCCTCCCAAACCAATTTTGTTTTTGTGGACCTTAAAAACGATTGCCAACACGTCTTTCAAACTCTTCTGAAGAAAGGGATTATCATCAGGCCTGGAAACTTGTGGAACTACAACACTTTCGCCAGAATCACTATCGGCACAATGGAACAAAATAAGACATTTATTGAGGCTTTAAAAGGATGTCTTCTTTAGTTTAGATTCTAGCTACAAATACGTGTGCCGGATAGTTCAAAGACACACTGTATAAACTATCCCGCACGAAAATTCAACTTACGGACTGTGCTTATTCTTTCTAGTTTTTTTTCTACCATAACCTGAATACCTTTTAACAACGGGTAATCCGAAATATGAGCTTTCCCATTTATTAATCCATTCCT
>CAZIMJ010000333.1:0-8134 GCA_964540205.1 uncultured Eubacteriales bacterium
TTCATTAAGGTCTATGAGATCTCTCAGCTTCCCGACATCGAAGAAATATATAATTTTTTAAGACAATAAGGTGAAAACCATGGATGTTTCCAAAACTATCCGAGAAAGGAGGGCTTACAGGTCTCTTGACCCTGTGGAGATTACAGAAGATCTCATAAAAGACTTGGCCCGACATGCACAGCTCGCTCCTTCGTGTTCTAACAATCAACCCTGGCGCTTTGTCTTTGTTTATGATCCGGATTCACTCAAGAAGATGCATCCCGCGTTATCCTCTGGGAATGAATGGGCCCAAACGTCCTCAATGATCATTGCTGTCTTCAGTAAACAGGAAGATGATTGCATCATCCGAGACAGAGTGTATCACCAATTCGATGTGGGCCTTGCTGTCGGATTTCTTATTCTCAGAGCGACTGAACTTGGGCTCGTCGCTCATCCTATAGCCGGTTTTAGCCCAAAGAAAACGAGAGAGATCCTCGGTATCCCGGAAGAATATAATGTGATTACATTGATCATCGTGGGAAAACATGCGGAAACCGTAAGTCTGATTCTTTCAGAAAAACAGATCTCTGCAGAAAAGAGAAGGCCCAAGAGGGAACAATTCGATAGATTTGTTTTTCTGAATAGGTTTACAGGCCAATAGCCTTCCTTAGCTGATTGGCGAGAGGGAAGGCCCTTTTTAGACCACGATCTCTTTGGGGATCTCCCTGAGATTGAAGTTTGAGGCCATGCTCCGGCAGTAGGCTCCGGCGCACAGGAGAGCTAAAATATCCCCTTTTTCAGGAGTGGGCATCCATATCTCTTTTCGGAACACATCTCCTGTTTCGCACAGGTTACCCGGCACCGTCATCTTTTCCAAGCGTTTGGCTTCTACACGTGCGCAGTTGACGATATGATGCTGGGCCTGCGTATAGATGGCAGGACGGGGCACTGTGTTGAATGTTCCTCCGTTCACACAGGCAAAAAGATTCCCATAGCTTTCTTTGATGTACTCCACCCTGAGAAGCAACACTCCGGCGTTTCCGACAAGGAATTTTCCAGGTTCTATTGCTATGGCCTTGGGCGTTAATCCAGATTGCTTGAGTTTTTTCCCGATATATTCGGCATATTCTTTGATAGGGAAGGGTTCTTGATCTTCAGAATACCGTGGTCCGAATCCTCCTCCGAAATTGAGGACATCGAGTGCGAAACCCTTTTGGCCCAGCTCGACCGCTTTCTGGATCATTTTATCGACGGCTGATTTTACGGCATCTAAGTCATCTTTTGTCCAACCTGAACCCAGATGTTGATGCAGCCCAACAGGTTTAAACCCATACTCTGCGGCTTTCTGAAATATCCTGATAGTCTGCTTCTCTTCGATACCGAACTTTATGGGCGTTCCGTCGAGTGTCGTCTTTCCGGCTGTGACCGCTTTTGGGCTGAACCCTCTCCCAATACCGGGATTCCACCTGACGAATACTTCGATTCTTTTGTTTTTATGATGTCTTTCGCTGCGTGCTCTCATGATCTCAAGCTGTTCTTCTGCATCGATGTTCACGACGACTCCGTCCAAATTAAAAAGAGTTTGGATGTCCCTATCGCTCACACTCGTTCCCGTAAAGAGTATTTTTTCGCCGGAAAAACCAACTCTGAGTGCATGAAGAGCTTCTCCAGGGGATACGGCATCGATCCAGACATCTTCCTCCTTGAGCATTTCTAGCAACTCGGTGTGGTAGTTTGCTTTCATGGCATAGTAAACTCTTGTCTCGACCGGCACAGCTTTCTTGAAGATGTTTTGTAGACGATGGAGGTTCGAACGGATTTGATGTTTACTGTAAAGGAAAAGAGGCGTGCCGTATTCTTCGGCGATATCACTCGCATCTCTCTGATCGATGAAGAGCTTGTTGCCCTTCACCTCTAAAAAATCATTCTCCCACCACATCTTTTTTTTGTCTGCCATTGGGATTTTTTTTCTAATTTGAGTTTTAGTGTTTGGATTCGAGCAAATTATTAGTCATCTGTGAAAAGATCCATTTGACCTCTTTTAATATCATCGATGAGCTGTTTGAGAACAGGATATTCTCCAAGGAGCGTGTTCGGCACCTCCAGTTTGTCACCGGTTATTATGTTTTTGATCTGGAGGGCGTTGGCCATCGCCTGGCCTCGGTAGTGGTTGTTTGTGATCACAAAGACTTTCCCGCTCTTCTTCCCTAAGCTCTTAATCCGGTCCACCCAATCTTCCAGCTCGCTTTTTGAATACAGATAATTATACCTCGCATCCCGGCCAGCGCCATCTCTGAACCAATCTGTATAATTGCGGCCATGGAGTCTTACATAGGAAAACTCTGGATGCGTAATGATTGCACTCGGCGCGATCGAATTGTTTATAAGAGGCTGATCGATGTTGACGAAACAGACTTTATGTTCTGTAAGAACTTCACAGAATCGTGTGTCTTCCCAGGAGCCGTGCCTGACTTCCAGTGCTAATGGGAATCCAGAAAACAACTCGAAAAGTTTGATGAGATAGTTCATGTTTGAGATCGTATTGGCAAAAGACCATGGGAACTGAAGGAGTATCGCTGCCAATCTTCCAGTCGAGACAAGAGGCTCAATTCCCAATTTAAACTCGTCTACCTCTTTTTGTGAGAAGTCTTTTCTGTTGTGCGTGAAAACCTGATGGAGTTTGACTGCAAAAAGAAAATCCGGAAATCCTTCGACTTTTTTAATCCACGAGAGGGATATCCGCATGATGGGAGGCCTATAGAATGTGCTGTTGATCTCGACGATGTTGATGTATTGTCCTAAAAAATTAAGGGCATGGAAATCTTTGCCTTTTTGCGCCGGATAGACAATGCCCTCCCAGTCTTTGTAACTCCACCCTGCAGTCCCGATGTAGAATTTTTGCATGCGGACCTCATTTTAAATGAATCATTTCAATTTTCCAACCCAAAATTCTGAAAATGCTACACACAGAACATTTGCTCTTGAATTTTTAGGATTATCGTGTTTAAGATATATCAAAGACATTTCCAATGAAAAAGATATTCGTATGTCTTCTGGTCGTTTTATTTTTTTTCTTGAGCTGTCAGAAGGAAAGTACAAGTGTTTATACGATCGGGATTTTTCAAGTCAATGATGCCCCCACGATGAATGTATCCCGCGATTCTTTCGTCCAAGCACTCAAGGATCATGGACTCCGGGATGGTGAGAACGTCAGGCTGATCGTGAAGAATGCCATGGGAGACATCCCGGAAGTACAGAGACTCGCTCAAGAATTCGTCACAGAAAGAGTCGACATGATCGTAGCCTTTTCTACCCCTTGTTTCCAAGCGGCTATGCACGCGACTCGCGATATACCCATTGTATTTTCTTCAGTGGCAAATCCTTATCTCGCTGGCGCGCGTACATCTGATGAAAATCGGGTACCGAATGTAGCGGGGGTGTCTTCTAGAGGTCCTATCAAGGAAAGCCTGACGTTTATAAGAGAGGTCATGCCCGAAGCCGTTCGGATCGGGACTCTCTGGACTCCGTCTGAACTCAACTCTGGATACTACCTTGAACTTGCAAGAGACAGCGCTAACGATCTAGGATTTGAGATCATCACTGTGCCCATTACGAACTCGAGTGAGGTGCTTCTATCCACCCAGGTCTTGATCAACAAAAATATTGATGTCATCTACCAGATCTCCGATAATACGATCAACGCTGCTTTTGAAGCCGTAGGAGAGGTGGCATCGGAAAATGGGGTGCCACTCTTTGGCGGACAACCTTATTCCACGCGTCTTGGCGCTTGTGCCGCATTGGGATGGGATTTTTCAGATATGGGATACAAGGCTGGACGGATAGCTATTCGTGTGAAAAATGGCGAAAATCCTGCAAACATCCCTTTTCTGTACATGAGCGAAGTCAAGCTTAACCTCAATCTTGAGGCAGCCCAAAAGCAGGGCATCCTGTTTTCGGAAGACATTCTCAAAAGAGCTGATGAGATCATCCCTGCTGGGGAGGAGTCTCCGGAACGACCATAACTCATGAACAAATTTCTGATGGTCAGCACTCTCCGCAACTTCTCGCTGGAAGTATGCTGAATCGGGTGGCTATCGGAATTTTGTTTCTGAGTTTTGGAACCTGAGCGATAGAGGAAGAGGCGCAAAATGAAAATATGTGGATATCTCAAACAAAGTCACATTTTCCTCGATTTGGAATCTGGAGATAAAAAAGATGTCCTTGAGGCTTTTATTTCAAGGCTCAAGGAAAGAGGTATCATCGGCGATGAACAGGTGATACTGAACAAACTGTTGGAGAGAGAGAACCTTTGCAGCACCGGTCTGGAGAAAGGTATCGCCATCCCCCATACTCTGACCGATCATGTAGACGAACCGCTCCTCGCTCTGGCTATAGTAAAAAAGGGAATGAAATATGAGTCTGTAGACCAAATGCCTACTTATGTCCTTCTCTTGATCCTAGGGAACACAAATAAACCCGGCATGCAGCTCAAGATCCTTGCCCATATCTGTCGACTTGTGAAAGAGACGGATGTTGTCGAGAAGATCAGAAAGGGCGAATCCCCTGGTGAAATCTGCAGGATATTAGAAGAGGAAGAAGGGAAAATTGGATGAAACTCCTTATCTTGATTTTGAATAAAGTCGAGAAATTGGAAGAAGTTCTCGAGGGATTTATCGAGATCGGGATCTCTGGAGCTACAGTGATCGACAGCATCGGTATGGGACACATCATCAGTGAAGAAGTTCCGATTTTTGCAGGTTTGCGTTTTATGTTTACGGGCGCCAAGCCTCACAACAAGACAATCTTATCTGTAATTAAAAAAGAAAAGGAAGAGCCTGTGGTACGGTTGCTCGAAAAGATTTTAGGTGATCTGAAAAAACCTGGTACAGGTATCCTCTTCGTGATTCCGGTCGATCGTGTCGAGGGCTTGAAGCCTGAGATCTGAATTTATGAATGCCATATATGCCTTTGGCCTCCTCATCCTGCTAGCCTTTCTTGGATCACGGTTCATCGTCCGTCGAAGGTCGTTGTCTCCACTGCATTATATATTCCTCTCCGGTCTCGTTTATATTTTTCTCGGCATATATTTGGGAAAAATGGGACTGAATATCCTGAGCCCTCAGGTTTTGGATGAGCTGACTCCTCTTTTAAGTCTTGGTCTGGGATGGATCGGTTTTTTGTTCGGATTTCAATTCGAAGGCAAGTATTTGCGCCGATTCTCCAATAAATACATAGGATTGTCATTCCTTAAGTCCTCTTTTGTGTTTTTTTTAGTCTATGTTGTCGTTTTTTTTCTCGTTAGGGGATTGTATTTTGGTCAGCCTCGTTTTCTCCTTTACGGAATGACTTTGGCTTTTGGCTTACTCGCGACCGTCAATTCCCCAACCCTTTTGAATGCGGCTTCCTTTGCACTGTCCAGCAAAGGTGATTATTATTATTTGGCAAGGTTCTTGACCAGCGTGAGCGGATTCTGGGGAATTTTAGGCCTGGCTTTCCTGTTTTCATTTTGGCATTTCCCTTTTTTTGATTCTCGAATAATTTTTAAGGGTTCTGTTCTCTTCTTGATCTCCACAATAGTGCCCATTATCTTTGGTTATCTTTTCTATCTCTTAACAAAAAAAAGAACGTCAGAGCAGGATATTCTTGTCTATCTTTTAGGATTTATATTTTTTGTTTCAGGTGCAGCTTTCTACTTTAACCTGTCCCCCCTCTATGTGTCCATGGTTATGGGTATCACCTATTCAAACCTCACTAAGATTCATGAAAGACTCTATCCTCTTCTGCTCTCTGTGGAAAAGCCACTTTATATTGTTTTCCTTATTCTCATCGGAGCAATTTGGGAATTTAAGTTCGACATCAACATTGCTATTTTAATCTTAGCGTTTCTCTGTTCCAGAGCCCTTGGTTATGTGTTGCCAATGAGGTCTTTTAGGTTTCTGCTCGGATTCCCTTTCCCGCTGCCGCATCTTTTCGGATTCTCTTTTCTCTCGTTCGGGGGGATTGGCATTGCCTTTGCCGTGAGTCTAAAATTGGCCTACGCCATGGAATTGACAGAGATATTTCTATCTGTGGCTTTGATTTCCATCATTGTCAGCGATTTTTTAAGCCCATGGCTTTTAAAGGTGTCACTCTTGAGGCTAGATTCTAAGGAAGACGCATGATCGCACTGGTCGTGATTTTTATTTTAATGCTCCTTTTGAGGACCTCTGCTTTTTTTCCATTCGTTAATCCTGAAAAGGGCACATCCATTGCCCTCGGCTTCATCCTGATTTTTGCCTTTCTTTTTGGGAAGCAGGTTAGCCGGTTAAAGCTCCCTCAAATCACCGGCTTCATTCTTGCCGGTATTCTATGTGGCCCTTATGTCTTGAGGTTCCTCAATGCTGGTCAGGTGAGTGATTTACAACTCCTGGATGGATTGGCTCTGAGTTTGATCGCTCTAACGGCAGGCGGAGAAATGGAGATCGACCGCTTGAAAAGTCAGCTCAAGTCCATTACGTCACTCGTTGTTTTTCAGACGGGTACGATCATTTTGGGATTTCTTCTTTTCGGCCTCCTTGGGCGCGAATTTTTTCCGTTCTTCTCGAGCCTGACCATTCTTCAAACTTTGGCCGCCTCTCTTCTGATAGGGACTCTAGCCGCGGCCACATCTCCTTCCACTACTATCGCCATCATTACCGAGACAAGATCTAAAGGAAAATATACGGACCTTGTGCTCAGCGTAGCGGTTGTCAAAGACTTTGTTGTTATTTTGCTTTTTGCGTTCTTTTTATCCTTATCGAAACCTGTTTTTTTTCCGGAGCAAGGTTTTGATATCGGTATCTTCTCTCAAATTTTGAGAGAAGTCGGAGGCTCGATGGTCCTTGGCATTGTCGTTGGAGGCGGAATCATACTCTATCTCAAATATATTAAAAGAGAAATGACGATTTTTATTCTAAGTGTTGCTTTCTTCACATATCAAATATCGCACAACTATGGCTATCATCCTCTGCTCATCTGTCTGGTAGCAGGTTTTCTCGTAGAAAATTTCTCTCCACATGGGGATAGATTCATCCAGGCCATCAAAAAGACATCTCTTCCCGTCTATATTGTATTTTTCGCGATCTCGGGAGCATCACTCAATCTCGATGCCCTGCGGAGCAATTGGCTATTGGCGCTTATCTGTGTTTTCTGGAGAGGATTACTCAAGTTTATTGGAACTTACGCCGGAGCCTCTGTCGTCAAAGAGGAGCGTGAAGTACGATCTTTGAGTTGGACTGGATTCATCTCTCAGGCCGGTGTCGCCCTGGGTCTTGCCATACTCGTGGAAAAGACTTTCCCGCAATGGAAGGGCGTGTTCTCATCCCTTGTGATTGCCATCATCGCTATCAATCAAATCATCGGACCAATCCTTCTGCAGAAGCTCCTCATAAAGGTCCAAGAGGTGGGGAAAAAAGAAATAGTTTCTTATTGACCAAGTTGGATGATGTATTGTCCATGCCCGATGGGCACGGCCTTTTTCATGTCGTTAATATCTCTGATATCGATTCCCGATAACAATTTTGCCTCAAGGATATTGGGTGTAAGGAGGGAAGCCTTCGGGCCGATCGTTTCTGTATATGCGGAAAGATCGGCTTTATCGAGGAGCCAGTAACCAGAACTGGATCTTATTATGGGATCTACGACCAGAGGTATCTCAAGATTTTTCGATAGAATTTGAGCGATCACAGGAATGTTTTGTCGGCTTCCCAGCATTCCCACTTTAATGCCGGATATCTCAATGTCATCACTGAGCACATGATACTGTTCCTCAAGAAAGTCCGAGGGAGGAAAAAATGTGCCCCTGACGCACTCAGTGTTCTGAGCTGTCAATGCTGTCACAATTCCAACCCCATAAAAGCCCATTTGCATAAATGTTCGAGTGTCGAGATGAACCCCTGCTCCAGACGTCGGGTCGTACCCTGCAATTGATAACAGGGTTTTTTTCATGGTCATTGATTTCTTGAGTGTGAAGGCCTATTCAATTCAGACATGTATAAATACTATTCTAAGCACTCAATCATTTTTGCGCAAGGCGAGAAAAGTGTTTTGGATTAGATTGAAGGTCAGGAGCATCCCCAAAACCGTGATGGATGGCGTCCGAGTGTCCCAATTTGTGATTGCGAAAACACGCTCAGTT
>CAZIMJ010000334.1:0-10434 GCA_964540205.1 uncultured Eubacteriales bacterium
ACATTTGATCCATCGGTCCATTCGGGGAATGGACCCTACATCTCGCTACTTAATAGTGAATTATGATAAAATTCTTTGCAGCATGAAAATATTGGTAACAGTATAAAGGAGATGGGATGAAAGTATTGACCTCTCAACAGATGAAAGAGATAGACCGGACAGCGATCGAAGACCTCGGCATTATCGGCCCTATACTGATGGAAAACGCAGGGCTTCAGATCGTCATGGAGATACTGGATTGTTTTCCCGATATAGAATATGAGGAAATTGTTATCGTTGCAGGAAAGGGAAACAACGGGGGCGATGGGTTTGTTGTGGCCAGGCATCTGTATAATCAGGGGTGTCGCCCCCATGTCGTTCTCTTGGCAAAAATGAAAGGATTGAAGGGGGATGCAGCACTGAATGCCGGGATTGCACGCAGGATAGGTGTCAAAATCTCTGAGGCACCAACAGAGAAAGAGTGGCGGGTTCATAAGAAAGCTCTCAAAAAGGCGACCTTAGTACTCGATGCCATCTTTGGAACTGGACTCACCAAGCCTGCCAGGGGACTTTACGCGAAGGTTATTGGAGATATCAACACATCCGAAGCGTACACGATCGCTGTGGATATTCCATCGGGTCTTTCTTCAGACAGCTTCCAGATCATCGGCCCCTGTGTGGAAGCGGACCTGACGATCACTCTGGCAGCTCCAAAGATCGCCCATGTCTTTCCACCGGCTGAAGAGCTAGTGGGGGAGTTATTGGTGGCAGACATCAGCGTACCACCAGAGCTCTTTGAAGATGACCGGTTGAAACTGGAACTAGTAGAGGAAGAACAAATTATTCCCTACTTTCAACCGAGAAAGAGCGATGCGCATAAGGGCAACTACGGTCATCTGTTCATCTTGTCGGGATCTATAGGGAAAACGGGTGCATCTGTGATGGCAGGGAAGGCGGCTTTGAAGATGGGGGCAGGTCTTGTTACCATTGGCACGCCTCAGAGTTGTCTGCCGATCGTAGCTCGAGCCATGGTCGAACTGATGACAGAGCCATTGCCGGAGACGCCGAAGAAGACGTTCTCTGTGGATGCACTCGAGAGATCCCTCGAACTGCTTAAAGATAAAGACGCTCTGCTGTTGGGGCCTGGCATTTCGACGCATCCCTCTACGGCCGAGTTTGTGAAAACCCTCCTTCCCCGGATCAAAGTTCCTGCGGTCTTGGATGCAGATGCCCTGAATATCCTTGCCGAAAAACCGGATCTTCTTAAATCTTTGAAGAATACTACTGTCTTGACTCCCCATCCTGGCGAATTCGCACGGCTTCTCAATCTGTCTACAAAGGAAGTGGTGGAGAAAAAATTGGAGCTTGGGCCCAAGTTTGCACAGGAGTACGGTGTATTTCTTGTTCTCAAAGGATATCGGACGCTGATTTGTACTCCTGACGGGAAAACTTACATCAATCCCACGGGAAATCCTGGGATGGCCACTGCTGGGTCGGGAGATGTGCTTAGCGGTATGATCGTTTCTATGATCATCCAGGAAAAAGACCCGCTCTTGGCCACTCTGGCAGCCGTTTTTGTTCATGGTCTGAGCGGTGATATTGGGGCTCAGAGAATCGGAGAGAAAGCTCTCACAGCAGGAAAACTGATCACCTATCTTCCGGCAGCTAATAAAGCTATTTCTTCTTATTATAAGCCTGGATAATTCACAAAAAAATGTCGACACTCATAATAGCTCAAATCTTCGTACTTATGAGATGTGGAGTCTTAGAGGGGTAAAGAAATTCGCGAGATGAAGAAACCTGGACGAAAACCTGAAGTGAAAGAATTCATGACCCAGTCTGAAGAGGAAACGTTTCGGCTAGCACATGAGATCGCCAAGGATTTTAAAGGGGATGAAGTGGTTCTTCTCTTCGGAGAGCTCGGCGCAGGGAAGACAGTGTTTGCGAAGGGGCTTGCTTCAGGCCTGGGCCTGGAGAATCATCACCATGTCTGCAGCCCCTCTTTCACATTGGTAAACATCTATCAGGCAAAATTTCCCATTTATCATGTTGACCTTTACCGGTTGGGAACGGGCGCAGAAATCCAGGACCTGGGTTGGGAAGACTATCTTGGCCAGGGAGTAGTTTTAGTTGAGTGGGCAGAAAAGTTGACCTTTCCCCTCGACGCTATTCACGTGCGTTTTGAAGTCATAGGCGAAAGCCAAAGAAAGATCACAATTTCTGTGTGATCCTTAGGTTTGTACGTGTTAACCTTCACAATAAGACAGAATCATGAGTCCTGTATTTCAGGTATGATAGGCCAAGATATAAGAGTTCCAAGTTTTAAGTAAAGATTGCTGTGCAGGGTTTGAAATAATACAACAGTTTAGGTATAAAGATAGAACCATGAAGAGAAAAAGGAGGTTGGGATGAGCCCCATCACCAAAATCTACCAGGTTATTATGGGTAACATTTACCTTGAGTTTCTGTTTATTTTGTTTGTTTCTCTCATAGTGGCATTTATCGCGAAGTTCATTTTGATCCGGGTTTTGAAGCCACTGGCAAAGAAAACGAAAACCAAAGTGGATGATTTGATCATCAATAGTGTCTCCTCCATACTTTTTTACATCATACTTGCGCTTGGCTTTAAAATCGGGCTTATGACCTTCCCATTCCCTACCCAGATCTACAACACCCTTGTCGATACATTTCTGATATTCCTGGTGACGATTGCTCTGATTCGGATTATCAACGATATGTCCAAGCATTGGATCAAAGACTGGGCCAAAAAAACAAAGTCCACAGCAGATGATCGGCTGATCCCGTTGGTGGAAAAAATATTAAAGGCTATGGTCGTGATCCTCGCTCTCTTTTTTGTTTTTGAAACATGGAACATCGACATCAGCCCCCTCCTGGCAACGGCTGGTATTGCCGGACTTGCCATTGGCTTTGCAGTGAAGGATTCCCTTGCCAACATCATGGGGGGTCTTCAGCTGGTTCTGGACAAAACATTCAAGGTGGGGGATAAAGTTCAGATCGAATCTGGAGAGATGGGTGTCATTCTGGATATCGGTTTGAGGAGCACAAAATTAAAAACCTACGATAATGAAGTGATCTACATTCCCAATGGGCAACTGGCTAACGCCAGAATCAAGAACTTCACTGTTCCAGATCTCTCGATCAGGGTGAATGTGGAGTTCGGTGTGGTATATGGATCAGATCCCGAGAAAGTCAGGCAGGTGGTTTTGGAGGCACTCAAAAAGACAGAGGGTGTTCTTGATGAACCAGAGCCTGTCGTCCAGTTTTTAAAAATGTCCGATTTTTCGTTGGATTTTATTGCTAGAGTGTGGGTTAAGGATTACACAGAGGCTTTTGGCATGAAAGTCAAGGTGACAGATGTCATTTATAATACGCTCAATGAAGCTGGGATCGGTATTCCATTTCCCACGCGTACCATATTTACTAAATCCATCGATTGAAAGGGGATATTATGCTCGATAAAGTCAAAGAAAAAATCCTTGAAGTTAAAGATTTTCCAAAACCGGGTGTCGGATTCAAAGACATCACACCTGTTGTTGAGGATCCGTCCTCTTACAATATCGTAATCAACGAGCTTGTATCGTGGGCAAAGAAAAAACGGCCGCAGATTATAGCAGGGATTGAATCACGGGGGTTTCTATTTGCTGCACCGGTTGCCCATCAGTTAGGCCTCGGGTTGGCTGTGATCCGTAAAAAGGGTAAACTTCCCCGAGAGTGTGTGTGCGTGAAAGCGCCGAATGAGTATGCTGTTGAGTACTTCGAGATGCACAAAGACAGCATCCAAAAGGGGCAGAGAGTTCTCATCATTGATGACCTCATTGCAACTGGCTCTTCGACTGTGAGTGCTATAAACATCGTAAAGGAGATCGGTGGTGAAGTCGTGGGATTTGCCGCTGTTGTGGAGCTTCTCTTCCTGGGCGGTGTGGATTTTATAAAGAAAACCCATCCTGATGTGGAGATCCTGTCCTTGATCCAGTTTGAAGAATAGGGGAGGGATTGTGAAGGGCTGGCTGGATCGATACTTTAAGCTCGAGGAAAACAACACCAACATCCGGACGGAAATGGTGGGTGGGATCACCACCTTCATGACCATGTCCTACATCATTTTTGTCCAGCCAGCGATCCTTTCAGCCGCCGGAATGGACCAAGGGGCTGTCATGTTTGCTACCTGTGTGTCCAGCGCGGTCGCAACACTTCTGATGGGATTGTTAGCCAAATACCCCATCGCCTTGGCTCCAGGTATGGGACACAATGTGTTTTTTGCCATCATCGTCTGTGGGATTTTGGGATATTCCTGGCAGGTTGCACTTGGGGCTGTTTTTATATCCGGGTCGATTTTGCTTATCCTTTCTCTAGCTGGTGTTTGGAAGACTTTAGTTGCCGCGGTACCCGATTCGCTCAAACATTCGATAGCCGTTGGGATCGGCGTTCTGATCGCCTTCATAGGACTTCAGTATGGCGGTGTGGTTGTCAATGCTCCTCCACCTGTCCCAGGGACTACAGATATCCTGGTTCTGCTCGGCGATTTGACAAGTAAACCAGTTCTTCTGACATTGTTTGGAGTGATTTTTACTGCGGCACTCATCGTTTTGAAGGTTCGAGGTGCGATCCTCTTGGGGATTCTCTCCACCGCGCTCTTGGGGATTCCGATGGGGGTGGTCAAATATCACGGGATTATTGCTGCTCCTCCCAGTGTGATGCCGACACTTTTAAAGCTGGATATTTTGGGGGCTGCTCAAACGGGACTGATCACAGTCGTTTTTATCTTTTTTTTTCTCGATCTGTTTGACACGATGGGCACACTCATCGGTGTGAGTGCGCCTGCCGGTTTTCTCAAGGATGGAAAACTTCCCCGCGCTAACCAGGCCATGTTTGCGGATGCGGTGGGAACCGTCGGAGGAGCGCTTATGGGGACGTCCACAGTGACGAGCTACATCGAGAGCGCTTCCGGGATCGCCGATGGTGCTAAAACAGGATTGGCCAATGTCTTTACGTCCTTGCTGTTTATCGTAGCCCTATTCTTCAGTCCGTTGGCTGAAATGATCGCCGGCAGTTATGAATACAACGGTGCGACTCTGCGTCCGGTTATTGCACCCCCTCTGATCATTGTGGGTTATCTGATGATGAAGTGTATCACTTTTATCAAATGGGACGATCTGACAGAAGCCATCCCAGCCTATTTGACCATCATCATCATGCCCTTGACCTTCAGCATCACCGAGGGGATTGCCTTCGGATTTATCTCCTACTCTATCCTGAAGATTGTCACGGGAAAAGGAAGAGAAGTTCACTGGGTGATCTATCTGTTTTCTGTGCTGTTTATTATTCGGTATATCATTAAATAACCTAAATTATTCATAAAAAATGTCGATATTTATTACAATTAAATCAATTTCGATAATTTGTTTTGTTCTTCCAGCAAACCAATCTGACAATTCCGTTATCATAGCCATTGTTATAATCGCCATTTTTTACCCTTCGGGCGAGCTGATCTTACTACATCGGCTTCGTTGTAGCCCATTCGCGGTAGTTCACTACAGCTTCATGGGCCACTTCCTCGTCGCTGCAGCAACCTCAACTCGTGAATAATCCAGGATTTCAGAATGTGGGAGGCTAGGCCCGACTAAATGATCTAGGGTCTATTCCCCGAATGGACCGATTAATAAGTTTTATGAGTGTAAACACGAGGAGATTGGATAAATGATGCGATATTCTCGAATTATTATCAGTCTTTCTGTCTTCTTGATTATCTTGATGACCTTCGAATGCGCTAGGACACCCGCACCAGCATTAGAGCCGAGGATGACTTTTGGATCGGATGAGGCAAAGTGGGTCGCTAACACCATGGATAAGATGACGCTGGAGGAGAAAGTCGGACAGTTGATCGCCTGCCGTTACACCGGCCGGTTCGTGAATATGGATAGCGAATTTGTCAATGACCTTAAAACGCTTGTTGTGGAGCAGAAGATCGGAGGCCTTATTCTCTTCGCAGGGGATGTGTACGAAACTGCTCACTTGACTAATACTCTGCAAGAGAAAGCAAAAATCCCTCTTTTGATCGCGTCTGACCTTGAGAGAGGGCTGGGAAACCAGATCGATGGCGCCACTCTTTTTCCCCCTGTCATGTCCCTGGGGGCGGCGGATTCAGAAAAATTGGCCTACCGGATGGGGAAGATCACAGCCCTTGAAGCCAGAGCCATAGGCATCCATATGACTTATGCGCCTGTGGTCGACGTGAACATCAATCCAGAAAACCCTATCATTAACGTCCGATCTTTTGGGGAGGATCCTGAACAGGTAGGGCGGTTGGCTGTTCCGTTTATAAAGGGCTGTCAGGAGAATGGGCTGATCGCTACGGCAAAACATTTCCCCGGTCATGGAGATACGTCTGAGGATTCTCACACAGTACTCCCTACGGTGAATGCCGCTCGAGAGCGTCTGGACAGGGTTGAGATCTATCCATTCAAGATCGCCGTTGAGGCCGGTGTCCAGGCTATCATGGCGGCTCATCTCAACCTGCCGGCACTTGATCCAACGCCGAATGTTCCTTCGAGTCTCTCCAAACCCATTCTGACGGGTCTATTGAGGGAAGAGCTAGGTTTTGAAGGAATAATCGTTACGGATGCCATGGGCATGGGAGGAGTGACAACTCTGTATGAGCCTGAGGAGGCGGCATTGCGGGCTATTAAAGCGGGGATCGATATGGTTCTGCTTCCACCTAAGCCAAAAAAGGTGATCGATTCCCTGGTTCAGGCTGTGAGAGACGGTGAGATATCTGAAGAAAGGATAGATCTCTCTGTGAAGAGAATTCTGGAAGCCAAGGCAAGGCTAGGTTTATACAGACAGAAGTTGGTTGACCTTGAGTTGTTGGATATCAGGATAGCGCCGAGAGCACACCTCAGACAGGCAGAGGTCACTTTTGAAAAATCGATGACGCTCGTGAAGAACGAGGATGCCGTGGTGCCTTTGTCAAAGGAAAACCAAAGTATTGCTGTCCTCTCTTTGAGCAGCGATCCGGGGGGATATTTTGCAGGGAGGACATTTGTTAACGAAATGAAGAAGAGAAGCTCTCAGGTATTGGAGTTTTTTGCAGAGGCAACAACCGGGCAGGATTACCTGGATTCGGCTTTTAAAGAAGCGAAGACTGCAGATGTTTTAGTTATTGCTCTCTTTTCCCGTTTGCGCGCGAACAAAGGGAGTGTAGACCTTGAAATGAGTCATGTCCATCTCATAAGAGAAGCGGCAAAACTTACTAAAGGTGTGGTTGTGGTCTCTTTTGGAAGCCCCTACTTTTTACGGCATTTTCCCGAAGTCGATGCCTATATGTGTGCTTACAGGTATGCGGATGCGGCGATGATGGCGGCAGCCAAAGCGCTCTTCGGGGAGATCGACATACAGGGAAAGCTGCCTATTTCGATCCCCGAACTCTATCCTATCGGCCACGGCCTCACTGTCCCCAAGAGAATTCAATAAACAGAAGAAAAAAAAGGGGACTCTCACCTTTTTTTGTCGGGACCGTTTCCCAAACGGTCTGTTCGCGGAACGGTCCCGACAAAAAAAATATTCCCACTTCCTCCAAATTGACAGATGATGCTTTTTTTGTTTATGCTAATAGCAACAGTCTTCTCTGATATAGGGTTATTGCGCTGAGTCCCATCCGAGGAGGGATAAATGTCTGATTTTTTTCAGAACGGAGTCATAACGACTTTCCATAGATTGGGGACATTGAATGTAGAAAAATTGGAGGAGCAACTTAGGAGCTTCTCAAAAATAAGCCCTATCGCTTTGGTCCTGCCTTCGCTTTACCGGGAATATGCAAGCGGTGCTCTTCCCAATATCATGAAAACATTAAAAAAGGTGACCTATATCAATGAGATTGTCCTGTGTTTGGATAAAGCTACGTCTGCCCAATTCAAAGAGGTTAAAGAAGCCTTCTCTTCGATGAAAAAGCTGAAAATCATCTGGAACGATGGAAAAAATGTAAAGAGGCTTTATCAAGTGCTGGAAAGAAATAATTTATCTCCCGGGGATGCAGGGAAGGGCCGTGCTGTCTGGATCTCTCTGGGGTATGTTCTGGCCCGGGGGAAGAGCCGGGTCATCGCTGTCCATGATTGCGACATCGTGAATTATGATCAGGGGATGTTGGGAAGGCTGTGTTATCCAGTAGGAAATCCTTATCAAGAGTATGAATTCTGCAAAGGATTTTACAGCCGTGTGACAACCAAGATGTATGGGCGAGCGACACGTTTATTTTTTACTCCATTCATCCGATCTCTTGAGAAGATCTTGGGATACCTGCCATTTCTGGTTTATATTGATAGTTTTCGTTACGCGTTATCAGGTGAAATCGCTATGAGGCGTGACTTGGCGATGGCCATACGCATACCGAGCGATTGGGGATTAGAAGTCGGAACACTTGCCGAAGTCTATAGAAGTGTGACCCCAAACAGGATCTGTCAAGTCGATATTGCCGACACTTACGAGCACAAACATCAGGCTCTCATCCCGAGTAATCCAGAAAAGGGGATTCTCAAGATGACCATCGATATCGCCAAATCCATTTTCCGCACACTTGCCCAAGAAGGCGTTGAATTCTCTGAGGGGTTTTTTAAAACTTTAAGCAATATTTATTTACAGATAGCACGAGATGCCATCATCCGATATGAAGGGGATGCCGCTCTGAACGACTTGGAATTCGACCGGCACGCTGAATCTCTCTGCGTCGAGGCTTTTGCCAATGGGATCAATCGAGCTGGGAAGTTGTTCTGGGAGAATCCATCTGGTATGCAACTTATTCCCAGTTGGCACAGGGTGACAGCTGCATTGCCAGAATTTTTCCAGGAATTACAAGAGGCTATCGTAAAAGATAATAAGTGAAACAATTCCTCCACGGGAAACGTTATTGGAATGGAGGGAATCCAATTATTTAGATCGCAAGTTGAATCATTGAGAGGACTTAAATGCTATTTTCAAAAAAAATATTAACAATCGTTCTGATAGTCGTTTTGGTTGGATTATCCGTGTATTATTTTGTGGTCAAAAAAGGATTCGATTCCGGAGAGGGGGAGGCCTCTTCGGGTGAACAAGCTCAAGAGACAAAGACCAGTGAGACGCCCCTTCAAGTAAAGGTCGAGGAGGCCAGGCTCGGCGATCTTATCATCAAGTTGAGGTCTCCTGCGGAAGCCGTCACTGACAGAAAAATTGTCATGAAGGCAGAAGTCCCGGGCGTTATCGAGAGTCTCAATGTGGAAGAGAGCAAACATGTGAGAAAGAGTGATTTACTGGTAGAGCTGAATGACCAAGAGTACAGGCTAAACTATGAGAATGCTGAAGCGGCGCGCTTAAAAGCTTTCTCAGAAATGTTGGTGGAGCAGCGTTTTGCCGATGTGGGAGGCGGAAGTGGAGGAGAGAAGAGCGGCGAGTTGAATAATGCAAAAAAACAGTTTGAGGAAGTCGAGCAACAATATCAAAAAGGGCTTATTTCAAGAGAAGAATTCGAGAGACGGTCGCGCCTGTACGAGAGGGCGCTGATCGAATCAGGAGAAAAGAAAGACGAAGTTGTTGCGGCCATGAAAGGTTTAACCCAGGCCGAGATCGGCGTAAAAAAGGCACAGATCGATTTGGAGAAAACAAAGATAAGGGCTCCTTTTTCTGGAATCATCGCAGATATCCAGGCATCTCCGGGTGAGCATGTCACTGTGGGGCGTGAACTCTTCACTCTAGTGAATATCAGCAGGATTCAGGTTCATGCCAGAGTCTTGGAGAGTGAAATCGGAAAGATGCAAGTCGGCCGAGAGGTAGATCTGAAGTTCAGCGCTTACCCCGGAAAGGTCTTCAAAGGAAAAGTGAGCGCAATCAGTCCACTAGTCAATCCCGAGTACAAGACGTGTAAAGTCTTTGTCGATGTGGAAAACCCTGAAGAAGAATTAAAGCCAGGGATGCATGCCGAAGTTGAGATTGCCGCTGAAATTCACAAAAATAAACTCCTCGTTCCGCAGGATGCAATTTTGACCCGGTCCCAGCGAAAATTACTTTTTGTTGTCGAGGACGGCTTGGCCAAGTGGAGATATGTCGAGATCGGTCTTGAAAACGAAGATTTCGCTGAAATTTTGGATGGTGTCAAAGCGGGGGAAAAGATTATTGTAGAAGGGCATTTTACGCTTGCGCACGATGCCCGTGTGAAGATCGTCGAATAATACCCATAAATTTCACGCCCTGGAATATTAAACCAACAAAAAGCTGGGCCTTTTCGTTGACTGACTTCCTACGACTCGGTCATCCGGGATTTGAGTTCTCCTGCAATCATGTAGTGTTTGGGTGAGAACTCATCGATCCAGACTCGAATTGTGGGAAGTGGCGCTTTGATGGATTCATGAACAGCCTCAGTTATGGCTTTAAGAAGCGCCTCTTTTTGTTCGTTTGTTCTTCCTTCTAATA
>CAZIMJ010000335.1:0-2848 GCA_964540205.1 uncultured Eubacteriales bacterium
AGCTCGAGAGTTCCCCCCAATTGATCGACAAGGTCATTCACCAATTGAAGCCCCAATGAATCAGGATTTCGGAAGTTTACTTTTTCAGAGAATCCAATTCCGTCATCACTCACCACAAGACGAACGTTTGTATTATTTCCCCTACTGAGTTGGATGCGGATATTTCCCTTCTTGTCTTGGGGGAACGCATGTTTTAAGGAATTGGACACGAGCTCATTGACGATGAGACCGCAGGGGATGGCTTTGTTAATATCCAAGAACACATCTGTGACTTTAGCATTAAGTTTTATCCTGTCCATTCTGGCATTGTAAGTGTGCAGCAGATGGACTGCCAGGCTCTGAATATATTGAGCAAAATTGATCTTTGCAAGGTCCTTTGATTGATAAAGTTTTTCATGGATTAGGGCCATTGACCTGATCCTATCCCGGCTCATTTTGAACATATCTTTGACCTTATCGTCTTCGATATGGTGGGATTGAAGATTGAGCAGAGAGGAAATGATCTGCATGTTATTTTTGACTCTATGGTGAATTTCCTGGAGAAGGACCTCTTTCTCTTTGAGGGATGATTTGACCTGTTCCTCGGCATGTTTCCGGTCTGTGATATCTCACAGCACACCTTCAACTCCTGTGGGTTTCCCGTCTTTGCCAAAAATTATCTTCGAACTCACAGACACATCGATCACTCTTCCATCCTTGGCAAGAAGCTTCAACTCGTAGTCATTGATAACACGTGATTTTTTGAGCTTTTCTTCAAAAGTTTCCCGTTCGGATGGATCCTTATAAAAATCTGTCACCGGATGCCCGATAATATCCTCAGGATTCCAACCGGCATGTGTCCGGACAGATGGACTTATGATCGTCACAAGTCCTTCTCTGTCTGTCCTGTAGTACACATCATGGAACGACTCAAAAATCGCCCGGTATTTCTCCTCACTCTCCCGAAGAGCCTCTTCTGCCTGCTTTTGCTCGGTTATATCACGGGCAAATACGGAGACTCCAGTGATTTCTCCATTGTTGCGGATAGGATTGAATGAGATCTCTGTATTGATGGTTTCACCAGCAATTGTAAAATCTTCTTCTACGATAAAACTCTCGCCTCTAAAAGCACGATTGTAGCGAGCGACCCAAGTTCTTTTCATCTTAGGGGAGACACAATCTGTGATCTTCATTCCCACTTTTAGGTCTACGCCATAGGCAAAAGCGAACATTTTTTTGAAGTGGGAATTGATGGTGAGAAGTTGAAAATCTCTATCTACGGACCATATGGAAGCCTGCGAATTTTCAATCAAAGCCAAAAGGTTCGCCTGGCTTTTCTGTAATGCCTCTTCTGTTTTTTTGCGTTTGGTGATATCGATGATGGCTCCCAAAATGGCGGATTTTCCTTCATACTCGATACGATTGGCGATCATCTCCAACCACCTGACGGACCCATCTTTTCTGAAACCCTTAAACTCATACCTGGGGACAACCTTTTTGCCTTGGAGGCGATCCCTCATTCTTCCCCAAACAAGCGTCCGCTGATCGGTGTGGACCATTTTTTCCACCTGTGATGGCGTTAAAGAAAGGAGTTCCTTTTTTGAAAAACCACTTATTTTTGCAAAAGCCTGGTTAGAATACACGACGCGAAAATCTTGAATGATCACTATGCCCTGGATGGAACGTTCAACCATTGTGCGGAATTTCCTATCCATGCCTCTTCCTGTTCATGCGTCACTTTAAAGAGTTTTGTGACGCTTCACAATCGCCTTTATGGATGATTCTAACGATGATTTTCCCTCATCCCCTATCGCCTGGAAAGGGGATGGCCTATTAGAAAAAACTTCAAGGGTATTTACAATGATAGTTTGAAGCTGAGAAAATAGTGTCAACAAGCTAGTCCTTCCCTCACAAACTTATATCCTATTCTCAGCATAATAAGGGAAGTAAAGGCAACCAATATCCCAAAAGCAAATCAGACAATTGGGAATTCAATCCGTTGGCATTTGTTAGGGTGTGAGCCCACACTGAAGAGCTAATCTGGAGTCAACGCTGCTCAGAAATCGCTGACAAATGATCTTAGAGTTTGAGAATGTTGAGATTGTCTTAATTTCCTGAGGGCTTTTTCTTCGATTTGTCGAATCCTCTCTCGTGTTACCTTGAATTTTTGCCCGACCTCCTCCAAGGTGTACTCATTTCCGTCCCCCAGTCCAAATCTCATCATAATTATTTCAGATTCTCGTTCCGTGTGATTTTCCAAAGCCTTCTCAATTTGTTCTCTCAATTTAATCTTAACAACGGCGTCCGGTGGTGACAGGCTGATTTTATCTTCGATGAAATCACCCAGAGAGCTGTCATCCTCCCCAATAGGCATTTCGAAAGAGAAAGGTGTTTGAGAAATTTGCAATATTTTTCTCATTTTAGAGACTGACATATTCATTTTTTCGGCAAGTTCCTCACACGTTGGTTCCCTGCCGATCTTTTGAACAAAATCTCTCGAGAGCTTAATTGTCTTGTGGATTGTATCGCTTATATGCACAGGCACTCGAATTGTCCTCGACTGATCGTCGATCGCCCGGGTTATCCCTTGTTTCACCCACCAATGGGCATAAGTCGAAAATTTAAAGCCTCTCCGGTAGTCAAACTTATTCACTGCGGTCATGAGGCCGATATTTCCTTCCTGAATTAAATCTAAGAATGGCAGGCCAAAATTACTGTATTTCTTGGCAATGGAGACAACCAATCTTAAGTTTGCATTGATAAGCGTTCTCCTTCCTTCCTCAACAATTTTTTTTCCTAAGGAGATCTCAGAAAGAGCTTTTCGCAATTCTCGGGGACTCAATCCGACCTCTTTCCGCAAGGCTTTCAG
>CAZIMJ010000336.1:0-51017 GCA_964540205.1 uncultured Eubacteriales bacterium
TATTTCTCAAAAATAAAATCTCTCAAATCAGTAGTAATTCATGAATCGATAGAGGGGAGCGAGAAAGGTCCCATGAGATTTGTTTTTAAAGAAAAGAGCGGGAAAATAAATCACGTTGATATTAAACGGGGAGATTAAAAAATGGCAAATTCTTCTATGATGATGTGATGCAAGTCCTTTCTGTAAATTTAACTATGCAGGTGGTACATTGATGGGGGGCAGGTCATCACCGGACAGCACTGGGCATTTATTTATTCTTCTTTTCTTTTTTCAATCTTCGTTTTTCCTTTGGATTATGCTTGCCCTTTTTCTGTTGTTCCCTTTTGCCTATATCCTTTTTTCCCTTATCACCCATATCTGTTTCTCCTTGCTTGAAAATGACTTGCGCCGGACTGTAGCACCGAATGTATGTCGCCAAGAGGTTTCAGACTTTTTTGCTGATTTCTTAAGCTACAGATTCCGAGTATTATACTACTACTAACTGATTCCTTTTGACAAGGTCCGAAGCGAATGAGACCCCCCCCAACCATCTTTATCCGCTAATCCGCTCAGCTGTCCTCTAAGTGGGAGGCCAGAGTTTAAGTCCATTGTTGCATCCCAGCCAGCCTCTTTTTAGTATCCCCATCCTCTGGTATGCTCAGGTCAACATCCTTCCAGAGTTCGAGGAACGCTGACACCGGGATTCCTAAGGTTTAGGATGCCAAGGAGCGTTTGGTAGCATTGAAGTAAACGGAACCAAAACAGCAATCAATCCGTCATATTAATCAGTATTCCGATGAAAATTAAAACAAGCTGAGAGCTTGAAGGTTGGAGTTCTCTTTAGTTCCTGTTTCTTATCGTTGCCTGTACTTATGCTTTTTCCTTTTTGTACGTAAAAGCTTTCAGCAAGTCAAGTGGGACAGGGAAGATGATGGTTGAATTTTTTTCTGTTGCAATTTCAGCGAGAGTGCCCAAAAACCTGAGCTGAAGTGCCTGAGGGTTTGTTGAGATGATATCTGCAGCTTTGATTAACTTATCTGCAGCTTGATATTCACCTTCGGCATGTATAACCTTGGCTCTTCTTTCTCTTTCCGCTTCGGCTTGTTTGGCTATGGCTCTTTGCATATTTTCAGGAAGATCCACATGTTTCATTTCTACCAGCTTAACCTTGATTCCCCAGGGGTCTGTGCGCTTATCGATGATTTCTTGGAGTCGAAGGTTGAGTTTTTCTCTCTCTGAGAGAAGATCATCGAGTTCAACCTCACCCAGTGTACTCCGCAATGTTGTCTGTGCAAGTTGTGAAGTGGCAAAAAGAAAATCTTGGACTTCGAGGACGGCTTTTTGGGGGTCCATAACACGAAAATACACAACAGCGTTGACTTTAACTGAAACATTATCTTTGGTGATGACATCTTGAGGAGGAATATCCATGACAACGATCCGAAGACTCACTCTAATCATACGGTCAATTGGGGGAAAAACAAAGATAAGCCCCGGTCCTTTGGGTTTAGACAATACACGGCCGAGTCGAAAGATCACTCCTCTTTCATATTCCTTCAGGATCTTAATTGCATTCAAGAGATAGAGAACGATGAGTGCTATGATGATAACAGGAAAAGTTAACATGTTTACCTCCTATATTAAGGGTTAAGTTTTCTATTGAGCCACATAATCCAATATTCCCCTCATCAACTTTACAAAAGATAATATTGGGCATCATATTGATTCCCAATTCATTCTTAATCACATTTTTACACAATATAACATTTTATCAGGATATTGCAAGGAGCCTTACCCAAGAACTTGTTGGAGTATGAACAATCTCTTCGAAACCGAGGCGATATTGCTGTCTGGCTCAGCGGGGATGCCATTGACGCGTGGACACCTCCAAAAAACGGAAAGCGGGGCGGCCAACCGATCTATTCTGACATCGCCATCGAGACTTCGCTTACGCTCAGGCTGGTCTTTCACCTTCCATTACGCCAGGCGGAAGGATTCCTCAAATCCATCTTAAAACTGATGGATTTGTATCTGCCCTGCCCAGATCACACAACCATATCCCGCCGGAATCGATCGGCAAATATCCGGAGGCACACCAGGGGCTTCCCGGACAGCTCTTTGTACCTTATCGTGGACAGTACGGATTTGAAGATCTGCAGTCAGGGAGAATGGCACTCCAAGAAGCATGGGAAAAGGCGGCGCAAACGTTGGAAGAAACTACACCTTGGCGTGGATGAGAATGGTCGGATCCTGGCTTCTAAGGTCACTGATGGACACGAACATGATCCGGCTCAGGTGCCTAACCTTCTGACCCAAGTTAACAGAGAAATTGACCGATTCGTAGGGGACGGAATCTATAACCAGGCGGCGGTACACGCATGGGGCCTTACTGAATTAATAAATATCCCACCCAAACAATTCTTCGACGATTTCTAAATCTATATGGACTCCCTCATATTAAAGTTGACAAGGGATTGTGAGGTAATATTTAATAGAATCATTTATTGAGCAAAAAGGAGAGGAAATGAAAAAAGGACTTTTTATCTTTTTGTTTTTTGTATTTCTTTGTATTCCTCAAATGATTTGTGCACAAGATGAAGAATTTATTTCTTACAAGGTTGACGGTCTAGAATTTCATCTTACGGATGTTAAGTTAGAGTTTCACCCCGATGAGCAGTACGTCCACATTGAAGGTACTAAAGCGTTCAAATCCGATTTGGGTGCGGATCATTTCCCGAGGTATCAAAATTGTGAGAGTGGAATCACGATAGAGTTTTTCAAACAGAGTGAATCTTTTGTCGGGACGATTGAAGGCCATTCATCAGATGTCATCCCCGTATATGTGTCTTGGTGTTTATTGATTCAGGTGCATGAAAAGCCAACAAAAGATATAAAGAATTTCCTTGCGAGCCTTGATAGTGGAGAGGATATTATGAATTTCTCTATCACCATTGATGAATTCGGCCCTGCAGATTCACTGGTCAAAGGGACGTTTTATGGAAAACTCCTCGACGAGGATGGAACGCTCCATAATATTTTGGATGGAAAGTTCCAACTCATTCGAGTGGATGTGAATTGATAACATCTGATGATCTTAAGAAAAGGAGGTTAAAATGGCAGTTAAGAAAGCATCACTCTACAAAATCGAAGAGGAGACTGAGTCGACGAATATAAAGAAGATGCTTGAACTCTGCACTAAAATAGCACAAAAGTGTGAAGTGCCTTTCGAGAATCCCCAAAGTTGAATAACAGCAGTTGGTTCAAGCGATTGTTAAGGCTTGCTTTGGATATTCACCCAGGATTCCAATCCGGATATCCGAGATGAATAGAAATGTGGATTGCCCGTCTTTGTATCGTTATAAATTTTAATGCGAAACTGCGTATGAGCTAACCCTTATGTTCATCAAATACATATCATTGGGATGGGCCATGAGACGACTAAAAAGGTATACACAATAGGATGAAGAAAAATCTTTCATTCGGCGGGACAGCCCACACCATAACAGTGCTCTATGTAGCAGGCGTTTGTGCTTTTATGCTAAATTTTGGACAGGTGTATAGAGAGAGTGCTGAAGGTTTCAGGCAAATACTGGAAGGAGCAAACTATTATGTATCTCCATCTGGGGATGATTTGAGCCCAGGCACAGAATCTCAACCCTGGCGGTCTATTAAACATGCTGCAGATATGGTAGGAGCGGGTGACACAGTTTATGTCAGGAAGGGAATTTATGAGGAAGCAGTCAGTTTTAACAAAAGCGGTGACCCTCAAAATCTCATCCGATTCAAAGCCTGCGATTCAGAAGTTCCCATTATTGAAGGAGAGGGCACTGGTGGTGGGACTGCCGTCCGTATTCATGGGTCTTATTTTCAGCTCGAGGGTTTTGAGATTCGAAATTGGGATACGGGGATTGAGATGACTGGACATCATATTGAGATTGCGGATTGTTGTGTGCATGATCTCTATTATGGGATTTCTCCTCACGATGGCTGCCATGACTTTGTACTCAATCGCGTGGATATGTTTCACTTTGTCTTGTATGGGTTTGATGCGTCAACTTGGGGATCTTCTGAACAAGCATGTCACAGCGGAGTTTTTTACGATTGTGTGGCGCATGACTGTTTGGACCCTCAACAGAACGTAGATGGATTCGCTTTTGGCGACGGTCATGACTTTGTTTTCAACCACTGCGCGGTCTTCAATGTGTACGATGGTTTTGATATTAAAGCCGATAATACAACTCTTCATCGATGTGCGGCATCTCAGTGTTTCAACAGCGGCTATAAACTCTGGGCGGACAATATCGAGCTGTTCAACTGTCTTGGGTTCAACAACGGAGAAAATCATGCCGAGCTCGATTGGGACGGCAACCCTGGAGCATCAGCGCTTATGAATTGCACGTTTATCAATTCTAAGACGTATGGCATCTGGGTTGAAAATTCTATGGATCATCTTTCGATACATAATTGTATAATTGCTGGAGGAGACAACATAGGATTATGCTTTGAGCAGAGGAATGTTATCAATTATCAAGGCAGCCACAACATTTTCCATAATAATAATCCAAATCGTGTTATCGTCGTTGGATATCAAGAGGAATTTTCGCTCGACCAGGTAAGAGGAGGCGAGTGGACTGATTATAGCCGTCAGGATCAGTATTCTTTCGTTGTGTTTGACCTTGATAATGAACTCTTTGTGGATAGAGCCAATGGGGACCTGCATCTTAGGGAAGCTAGCCCTGCAATCGATGCGGGAACTTCGGTCGATGCTGCTCTGGTAGATTATGATTGTATGATAAGACCAGCGGGTAAGGGCCATGATATTGGTGCGTATGAATATGGATCTTCAATCGATCCCAGCTGTGATAACGCGTTTATCCGTAAAAAGAGGACAAAAGGCAGGCGATAAATTATCACTCAATAGTATCTCACTAAAAATCTTTTTCAATTTTATTTCCATACGAACGACTAAAATTGCGGCCAGGGTAAGTTGAAGATTAAGTCTATAGATATATTGTATAAAGAGGCAAGTCTGCTTTTTTATCCATTTCTCTCTTATTCCGGAATATCCAGTACAAAGGACACATCTGCATCTCTGCGTTTTTCACAAATATATTGAACTGCATGGGTTTACGAAGGAGTGTTACATGGATGAGAAGAAGATATTGATCGTTGACGACGATGGAGTTTTTTTAAAAATGCTCGAGAAAACTCTGATATCTTCAGGGTATTCTGTTTCGACGGCGACGAATGGTAAGGATGCGATCGATGCTGCAAAGCATTGGCGCCCCCATCTCATTATCCTCGATATCATGATGCCCGAGATGGATGGAGGAGAAACAGCTTTGGTTCTAGAAAGGGACTCCGCTACCCAAAATATCCCCATCATATTTATGACCTCTCTTCTAAAGAAAGAGAATGAAAACAAATTGACCTATTCACGAACGAGGAGTTATATGGCAAAGCCATACGACAAGGACGAATTGCTCGCAGAGATTGCCAAAAAAATATGAATCCGTAAACTTTTCTAGGAAAACACCGGTTTTTTTCATTCCCAAAACAAAGATCTTTTTAGTTTTTAGATAGAAAAACCTGACCTCCCCACCTCAATTTGTCAAGCTCATCCATTTGACTTTCAAAAAGAAATATGGAATATGAAAACCATCCTCTTGGAGTGTGAATATTTGGGAAGAGTTCACTTATTAAGAGAAATTTTCATGGATTGTGCAACGCTTTTTAAATTTTATCGTTTACCTATAAGAAAGGAGGAGTGGTAATGAGAAATATCATGAGGTTGATAGGTGTTGTCGTATTCCTTGTAACTTTCACTATGACATTTTCCTTCAGTCAAAAGACAGAAGCCATAGATGGCGTTCGTATTGTCCACAATGGGAAAGAAGGCACGTGGGGGAAAGAGCTGAAAGTCTCTCTGGAATTCATAAAGACTGTCGGTGACATCGAATCCACGGATGACAACATTCTCTTCTATATGCCTACAGCGATGGCCTTTGATAAGGAGGGGCATATTTATGTCCTGGATTCAGGGAACCACAGAATTCAGAAATTTAATGCTGACGGGACATATCTGGCTACGATCGGGAACAAAGGGCAGGGCCCCGGCGAGTTCCAGTATCCCCAATCTATAGATGTCGATTCCAACGGGATGCTGTATGTATCCGAGTCAATGAATCGGAGGATTCAGATCCTCACTCCCGAAGGCGAGGAGCAGAAGACCATAAAAATGATCGATGACAGCGTAGGCCTTGTCCGAACTTTTGGGTCAGAGCAGATGCTTATGGGAGGCACAGGCCTGTTCAGCGTTGGCATGGGGATGATGGATGAAGACGAGAAAGCGCTTCCCAAGTTTTTAAAAGTGATCAACATGGAAGGAGAGGTTCAAAGGGATTTTGGCAAGCAGCATGATTTCAAAGACTTTCTGATGAACAGGATGGGAAACCAGTTCCACTTTATCCTGGATAAGAGCGATAATATTTATGTGGCCTTCGATTATCAGAACAGGATCGAGAAATATGCGCCCGACGGAACATTGCTCTGGAGATCCGACCGTGAGCTTAACTACAGCATTGATCCTCCAAAGGCAAAAGGAGGGATCCAACGAAGCGGCGGAAGAGTGATGATCGAGCAGCCGGACATGAACAGATGTGCCAGTGGAGTCGCTGTGGACAGCAAGGGCAGAGTTTGGGTTGTGACTTTGGTGCGGCAGATCAAAGAGGAGGAAAGGGTCGAGACGAATGTTCGCGTTTCCATGAGCCAGACAGGCGGACGGTCGATGAATATGTCCGTCGGAGGAAACACGGATGTGAAAAAGACAGATATGTTCCGGCTCGAAGTGTATGATCCAGAGGGTGTGTTGCTCGGAACGATTCCAGTAAAACAATTTGTGGATGACATTTTTATCAGCGGGGATAAGATATATCTTTTGGACAGAATGCGCGGCATGCAGTTTTTTAAATACCAGATCGTCGATAAATAAAATCCATTTTCATACGCTTGCACTCCTAATCCAATTCTGATAGAAAAGGGGACAGGCTACTTTTTCCAGAGGTAATTAATAAAGTAGCCTGTCCCCTTTTTTTGTAGGACCGTTTCCCAAGCGGTCCGTTCGGGGAACGGACTCTACAAGAAAGACCGTCTCCTATTTTATTTCAGAGGTGGAAAATGAAGCGAAATGTTGGAAAATGGGCCCTAAGCTTTTTCCTCATGGGTGTTTTATTCCTTTTTTCCTTTTGTACAAAGGGATCTCGTGAAAACACTCAGACTATTCAAAACTTGAGAGCTTTCGCCAAACTTTATGGATACGTGAGATATTTTCATCCTTCAGATGAAGCCAACCAAGTCGATTGGGAGGGATTTGCCATCTATGGTGTGGAAAAAGTCAAGGCCGCAAAGGATTCTGAAGAGCTGAAATCAATTTTAGAACAATTGTTCTTACCCATTGCCCCCACGGCTCGAGTTCATTTTTCAGATGAAAAGCGAGATGACCCACAATCTTGGTTTCCTGAGGAGACAAGAAACCTCAAGGTTGTCGCCTGGCAGCATAAGGGCCTCGGATTTGGAAGCTCAAATTCAGTCTATATGAGTGTCCGTCTCAACAGGGAAAATGTCCTGACCGGTGGAACGGGGGCCGGGATATTGACTCAGGGGATCGAGGCAAGATCTTATCGGGGAAAAAAGATCAGGCTGAAAGCCTCTGTGAGGACGGATGTCAAGGGAGTTGGCAATCAAGCACAGCTCTGGATGCGTGTAGATAGAGCAGGCGGCATCATGGGTTTTTTCGATAACATGAGCGATCGACCGATCCTTGCTGATGAATGGAGGGAATACGAGATCGAGGGCCACATAGATGATGATGCGGGCATGGTTTTTTTTGGAGCGATCCTTGGCGGCAACGGCCAGGCATGGTTTGATGAGTTTCGGATTTTGGTCATGGATGAGAACAGTCAATGGCAACCCGCAAAGATCAATAATCCAGGCTTCGAAGAAGATGAGGTGGATAAAAAACCCCGGTCTTGGGGCGCACAAAGTCCGGGTTACATATACAAGGTCCAAGGCGAAAATGCACGCAACGGAGAAAAATGCCTGCACATGCAAAGCCGGTCAACGACCTATTCCGGACAATTGTTCGATAAATTTCCTGACGTCGGAGAAGTCATAAACAAGGAGCTGGATGCGGGTTTGTCCTGCTCTGTCCCACTCGCGCTTTACAGTGAAGAAAAAAAAACATTGGGGAAAAATGAGAACTACCCTTTAGAAGATCTGACATCTGAGATGGAGGCCCACGATTTTGCAATCCCGACCGCAGATAATGTGTTTGTTCGTTTGGCGGACGTGGTTATAGCCTGGAACATCTTCCAGCATTTTTATCCCTATTTTGATGTGGTCGATGTGGATTGGGATCTAGAACTGACAAACACACTGAGAGAGGCTCTCAACGACACAAACGAAGAAGATTTCTTTTACACTCTCAGCCATATGGTGGCAAAGCTCCAGGATGGGCATGGCAATGTCTATCACAGAGTATTCATAGAACAGGCCGGGCTTCCCATAAAGGTTGATTGGGTGGAAGATCAAGTCGTTGTGACGGCTTCGGAAGACCCAGACCACTTCCAACGGGGGAACATTATTCTCAACATCGATGGCAAACATGCTGAGCAAGCGCTGTTAGATGCAGAGAAGTTTATTTCCGGCTCTCCGCAATGGAAGAGATACAAATCTTTGATCCGCTTCGGGTATGGCAAGAAGGGGACCGTGGCAAAACTTGAAGTTTTGAGAGGTGCCGAAACCTTTGCGGTCGAGCTAAAGCGCAGTTTTAAGAAAATGCTGGCTGAACCGACTAGGTCCAGGATCCAAGTCCTAGAGAACAACGTCTACTATGTCAATCTCGATCAAGCCCCTTGGAATGAGATTGCTGAGAAGATCAATGACCTGGCTAATGCTCGCGGTGTTATATTCGACCTCCGGGGCTATCCCAAAGGCAATCATGAGATCATTTGCCATCTTTTGGCTGAAAAAGACACTTCCAATGCCTGGATGCAGATCCCTCAGATCATCTACCCAGACCAAGAGAACATAGTGGGGTATCAAAAAATGGGTTGGAATCTTGTGGCAAAAAAGCCACGCATCAAAGGTAAGATCGTCTTCATCACGGATGGCCGGGCCATAAGCTACGCCGAGTCGTTCTTGAGTTTCATCGAACACTACAGACTCGGAGAGATCGTGGGACAGCCCTCTGCTGGAACGAACGGCAACATCAACCCCTTTGTGCTTCCCGGGGACTTTCGGATCGTATGGACAGGCATGAAAGTGCTCAAACATGACGGATCGCAACACCATCTGATCGGCATTCAGCCCACTGTGCCGGCCAAACGAACGATCCGAGGCATCATCGAGGGGCGGGATGAGTTTTTTGAAAAAGCCTTAGAGATCATTCGCTGAATTCCCACTGGCGATTCTTCTGATATTGACAAACTTTTGACAAACTCTTAACAACTTCTTGGCAACTTTTTTCTCCCCTCCCTTAAAGTGGGAGTGAATGTCTTGTCATCTGGTTCGAGCAAGGTTGATTGGTTGGTGAATCTGGCTTCTGTTGAGTTTTAGTGTGTTATGTTTACAGTCCTAGTTCATCAATGATGTGTTCGGCACCAGAAAATTTCTCTGTGACAAAAAGCACGTACCGAATGTCGACGCTGATCGTGCGCTGAAGCTCCGGGACCTCATAATAGTCGGCTGTCACACTCTCGTATGTCATGTCGAAGATGATGCCGATCTGTTCGCCTTTGGCGTTGAGGGTCGGAGACCCTGAATTGCCTCCGGTCACACTTGTCGTGTTCAAAAAACAGGCTGGAATATCCTCGAGCTTTGTGTCAGCATAGCGGCCAAAGTCTTTGGCTTTGTAGAGCTCCTTCAGTTTTTCAGGAACGCAGAAGGGAAATTCTCCGGTGTCTTTCTCCACGACACCGCCCAGCGTTGTTTGTGACGTGTAATAAACAGCATCCCTCGGAGTGTATCCATCGATGAATCCATAGGTGAACCGTATGGTCGAGTTGGCATCCGGTGCGATCCTTCCAGCCTTCTGCTCCATCAATCCGGCGAGAAGGGCTTTCTTGAGGTTGAGCCTTTCTTGCCCTAGCGCTTTGCTCTCTTCTCTGAGGACCTTCATCTCTGTCTCCAGCTCTGCCGCTAACTTGAGCAAGGGATCTCCCACGTCCATCAAGTTATCCAGCTTGCTGTCGACAAGCTCGAGCCTTTTTTTTGGATCGGCAAGGATCGTGTTGTCGTAGAGACCGTCTACAAAGGTATCGATCGTATCTTCCGATTTTTTCGCGATCAACTCTTTCAACGCGTTGGGAATCTGCTCCTCTGGAGAGTCTAAAAGTTTTTTGAGTTGATGCTTGAAGAAGGCTCTATCTGTAGCAAGGTGATATCCACGCTCCGCAAGCTGTATGCGCATCTTGATGAGCGGGAGGTTTCTTTCCTGGTAAGCCGATTCCCTCTCTATGTCGGGTTTTTCTCTCTCCTCGACAGTTCGGTAGATTGTGTACGCTTGCGATAGGAGGGTTGAGCCGAAATAGGGACTCACGATTTGCCCCAAAAGGTTGTTCTTTGTGTAATATGCGGTGTACTTGTCCATGAAGGTCGAAATATTCACAAGCGCATTCCCGAATTTTTTCTCCCGTTCCGGATCCTCCTTCACCCACTCCATGTAGTGTTTTTCCTGGCCTTTTTTTATCCCGATCAGGTCTATCTTGTCTATTCCCTCAAATTTCCCCTGGGAGTTCTTCAAGCCATTGTTGAGGCCCTTGATGATTCCTGCGTACTTGATCTGGATGTCCCTGTCATCCTTACCTGCGTTTTCGAAAAAAGCGATTAGATCTTTAAAAAGCTCCATCCTGTCCCTCATGTTCTTGAGGTCGAAATGGAGTTCATCGAGCGTATAGTTTCTGTATGTTCGTCCCGGATAACCCATAACAAAAGAGAAGTCTCCATCTTTGAAGCCTTCTGTGGAGATCTTGAGGATGGATTTTGGTTTGTAGGGAACATTATCGGTGTTGTAATCCACTCCCTCATTGTCCTTGGACACATAGGCCCTTAAAAAGGTGAAATCACAAGTGTGCCGCGGCCACATCCAGTTGTCGATATCGCCGCCGAAATTGCCCAGGTCGCGCGGCGGGGCATAGGCGATCCGGATGTCTTTGATCCGCTTGAAACGGAACAGATAGTAGGCATTTCCGCTGTACATGTTGGCCACACTGGCGCGAATATCCTTTCCTGCCTTTTCTGCTTCTGCGATGATTTTTTTCTTGGCCTTGTCGATGACCTCGTATTGTTCTCGATGAGTCATCCCGGGGTTGATTCCGGACACGATCTTTGCTGTGACTTCCTCATAGCCAAGCAGGACATCGGCGATATACCCTCTGGCTGGGATCTCCTCTTGTCTCGTCCAGGCGATGAATCCATCCTGTATGGTGTCTTTCTCCTTTGTGGCGGCTCTCTGGAGGGCGCCAAAAGCCACATGGTGATTTGTGAGGATAAGACCATCGGAGCTAACGAATTCACCGGTTCCGCCACCCAGATAGACGACTGCACTCATCAGGCCTGTCCCATCCTGCTTGTATAGGTCTGCTGGGTCCATCCGGAGCCCCTTTTCCTGCAGGATGAGGGCCTTCATCTGATGAGGCATCCACATCCCCTCATCGGCTATGGACACGAGTGAAAAACTCAGGATCAAAAAAAAGATCAATGAACTTCTCAGGTATTTCATCGAGATTGTACCTCCTTTTTTAAAAGCACTACTCATTATATCCTTCAAGACCCGAAAGTCTATGAATGTTTTCTCGGTTCTTCATCCTATTTCTCATTTTTTGTTTCCGAATTCTTATGCAGGAGAGAAAGCGATTTGGGTTTTCTTTCCATATGGAAGACAAGGATCATCTGCATCACTTCCCGAATGGCAGCTATGTGTTTGGATTCGAAGGGTTGCTCCTGATCCCTTGGAGGAGGATTTTTTCTCATCCAGTCGAGTAGGGCATTGATCTCTGGCGAGATCTCATCTTTTCCTTGCGGGACGCATCGGTCACAAAAGACGCCGTCTTTATTATGGGAGAGCCAACTCACCGAAGAGATCGATTCTCTACACTTTTTGCACCTCTTAAAATCAGGGAGAATTCCGCTGAGTTTGAGGAACCAGGCTTCAAAATAGGCGCTTGTGAGGTCCAGGTCAGCTCCGGCTTTGAGCGATTGGAGCGTCGAAAGGAGCAACCGGAACAACGTATCGTCTTTAGACCGGAGAGGGAAAAATTCCTCGATCAGCTCGGCGAAATAGCTCAGTGTGAATGAGGTGTCCAGGTCGTTCTGTGTGTCAAAAAAGGATTCGATAAGGTCACAATTACTCACAGTGACCAATTCTCTGTTTTCTTTCTCATAATAGAAAACATTGACGTGGGACATGGGCTCCAAGCTGCTTCCGAACCTGTTCCCGAATTTACGCGCGCCTTTTGCGACCCCCTTGAAGATGCCGACATCTTTGGCAAAGAAGACGATAATCTTATCCTGTTCACCGATATCAAAGGATCTCAAAACGATGGATTCTGATTGTTTGAGGGCCATAGGAGCTTCAGGTGAGGTGTTGGAGGAAGAAAGTTCCAAGCCCGAGAAAAACAGCGAAGCCTATGGAGTCTGTGCACATAGTGAGAAGATTGACCGAACCCAGGGCAGGATCCAGTTTGATCAATTTTAAAAACAAGGGGATGATGGTTCCGACCAGAGCCGCAACAAAAAGGTTGATGATGACCGCAAGGCCCAAAATGAGCCCCAAGTAGGGATTGCGGATCAGCAAATATGAGATGCCGCCCAGAATTGTACCGATCACGATACCATTGCCGATCCCGACGAGGATTTCTTTGAACAGAGCCTTCTTTGCCGAGATCCACTCGATCTGGCCTATGGCAAGCTCCCGCACGATGATGGCGATGGTCTGGTTTCCGGCAATCCCTCCGAGAGCTGCCACTAGAGGCATAAAAACGGCCAGAGTGACGGCTTGCTGTATACTTCCCCTGAAATGACTGACAACCCATGGTGATACCGAAGCTGTCAACAGGCTCAGGAGAAGAAATGGCAGCCTTTTTTTGATCGAGGTCCAAGGGCTGTCCTGAATTCTGTCGGATGTATCCAAAGACACCATCTTGTAGATGTCCTCGGTGGTTTCCTGCTCTATGACATCGATCACGTCATCGACTGTGACCACTCCGACCAGTGTGTTTTCTGCGTCGACGACAGGGATAGCCACCAGGTTATAGTCGGCAACGTTTCGAGCCACCTCCTCCTGGTCGGTTTCCGTATGGACGCTTATGACATCAGTGGTCATGATGTTTTTGAGAGGGGTGTTCGGCCGGGCAAACAAAAGTTGTCTCAGGGAGACAACACCCCTCAAGTGATAGTAATCATTGACCACATACAGGTAGAACGCCGATTCCACGTCTCCTTCTAGCTGCATGGCGGTAATGGTATCAGAGATATTCGTGTTTTCGTTCAGAGCGTAGAAATTGGGGGACATGATCCGACCGGCTGTCTCTTCCCCGTAATGGAGGAGCTCCATGACCTCTTCGGTAGGCTTCTGTTCCATGAGGGTGAGCACAGAATCTTTCAATTCCTCAGGAAGAAGCTCAATGATGGGAGCTGCATCATCAGAGGGCATCATCTGCATCAAGTCAACGTTCTGTTCTAAAGGAAGCGCTTCCACGATCTGGATTACATCTTCAGGGTCGAGCTCACTCAAAACTTCGGCGGCTTTGTCTTTCTCTTTCTCGTAGATCACGTTGAAAAGGATCAGCCGTTCCCTGGAGATCAGATGATTCATGAGGGAGGCGATATCTGCCGCGTGGAAGTTTTTGATAAGATTCCAGAGATGAGTCAGAGCTCTCATGTTGATAAATTTTCGTGCGGAGCTGATAACGATCCTCTGGGATTGAATTTTCATGGTTTTGCCTTGCCTTTTTCGTCCTACACCTTAACATACTTTTCGGCGACAGTAAATCCGAATTATGGAACAATTTAATAACTTGAGGGATGAGAGAATTCAAATATTGTGATAAACGCGGATTTTGGTTCTGCGGCGTTGAATTCTTTTGGTTTATAGCGAATTTATTTGGTTTTATAGAAATATTTATTTGTTTCGGCAACGATGATCGAACTGAGCCCGATCAAGCCCACTAGGTTGGGAAAAGCCATGAGCCCATTCATAATGTCTGCTAGAGTCCAGACGGTTTGCAGTTTCAGCATGGTGCCCACTGCCACAAAGATCACGAACACGATTCGGTAGATCTTGACAGCCCGTTCTTTAAAAAGATACTCGATGGATTTTTCTCCGTAATAGCACCAACCGAGGATAGTCGAATATGCGAAAAAGATAAGGCCGAAGGTCACCACAAACTCACCGATCCCGCCAGGTAAGGATTCTCTGAAGGACAGGGTCGTGAGTTCAGCTCCAGTTTTATCCATGGTCCACAGACCACTAGAGAGAATCACAAGGCCCGTCATTGTACAAACCACAAGAGTGTCGATAAAAGTCTGTGTCATGGAGACAAGCGCCTGCTTGACGGGGTTGGGTGTTTTTGCCGCTGCAGCGGCGATGGGAGCTGAGCCCAATCCGGATTCATTGGAGAACACTCCTCTGGCGACGCCCTCTCTCATAGTCTCGCGTAATGTGGCGCCCATGAATCCACCTAATGCGGCTGTGGGTGTAAAGGCCGACTTGAATATCTGAGCGAAGATACCGGGAATAAGGGAAATCTTGAGCATCAGAATGATCAAAGCCCCAATAAAATAGATAACGATCATAACGGGGACGAGAACTTGCGTGACTCGAGCGATGCTCTTGATGCCGCCGAGGACGACCATGGCTGTAAAGAGCGCCAAAACGATCCCAGTTATGTAATGGGGAATATTGAGGGAGGTCTTCACCGCCTCGGCCACAGAATTGGATTGGACCATATTGCCGATACCGAATGCGGCGATCGCAGCGAAAATGGCAAAAAGCACGCCTAGCCACTTCATGCCCAGACCTTTGGATATATAGTACATGGGTCCGCCGCACATGGTCCCGAATTCGTCTTTTTCCCTGTATTTGATGGCGAGGACTGCCTCAGCGTATTTGGTCGCCATCCCAAAGAGGCCCGTAACCCACATCCAGAAGAGCGCTCCCGGTCCTCCTGCGACAATGGCTGTGGCCACTCCAGCGATGTTCCCCGTTCCCACTGTCGCAGCCAATGCCGTCATAAGGGCCTGGAAATGAGAAATATCTCCCGCTTCCTTATCATCCTCTTTACGCTGAATGAAGGCAAGATAGAGAGAGTAAACGAGCCCTCTGAACTGAAGGCCTTTCAGACGGATCGTCAGAAAAATCCCAGTGCCCACGAGCAGCACTAGCAATGGCGTTCCCCATATGAAATTCCGGATATCTGTTAAAATGTTTAAGAACTGTGCTTCCATCGCCTGTCCTTAACCTGGATTATCCATGAGTCGTGGTTGCCGCAGATACGAAATGTCGGCCTATTTTATGAGCAATTCAGGTGAAAAATTTCTTCTATTATATCAGCGCCAAATTAAAATTCAAATTTCATGTAAAAAAAGAAAAAGGGATGATTTAACCCAGGAAGGTGATGCTAAAATCTATAATCTTTTTGTTAAGTCTCTTGCGGTCGATCCTGAGTTCATCAGCCGTTTTTGTGAGATCCCATTTGTTCTTGATCAACGCTTGGTGAACATATTCTTTTTCGAATTGTGCCGTGGCGTTCTCCAATGATTTTGATTCTGTTAGACTGGGTGCTATCTGGGATTCTATGGGCTCCACGAGAAGGGAAAGGTGATTGGCTCTGATCTCATCCTCTTTGATCATGATGACAAACCGTTCGATCACATTGATGAGCTCGCTGACATTGCCGGGCCAGGAATAGTTGATAAAAGCTTCCATGGCTTCCGCGCTCATGGTTTTTTGCTTTTTCCCCGTTTCCTCTGTGAAGTACTTTAAAAAGTAATTGATCAACAGGGGAATATCATTTTTCCGCTCCCTTAAAGGTGGAATGTACAGGGGGATCACGTTCAGCTTGAAATAAAGGTCTTCCCTGAATTTGTTCTTCGCGATAAGCTGCTTCAAGTTTTTATCAGTGGCTGCTATTAGCCGTGTATCGATGGAGATGGACTCTGTCGATCCTATGGGCTCATACCTTTGTTCTTCGATCACTCTCACCAGCTTAGCCTGCGTCCTTAGGCTCATGTCTCCGATCTCGTCCAAAAACAGCGTGCCCCCGTCAGCGAGGAGCAGCTTCCCTTTTTTGTCTTTAACGGCATTGGGCAGGGCCTCTCTGACATAGCCGAACAACTCGATCTCGATCAAATTATCAGGAATAGCCGCGGAATTGATCTGGATAAACCGCTTGTTTTTTCGAGGGCTTTCCTGGTGGATCAGCTGAGCGACGAGTTCTTTTCCGGTTCCGTTTTCTCCGTAAATGAGAATTCTCCCATCTGTCGGTGCGGCAGTCTTTGTTTTTTCTCTGAGCTTTTGGATGGCAGCGCTCTTTCCTATCAGCTTATATTTGGCTCTGGTCCGTTCGCGGAATTGAATGTTTTCTTCCTCTAATTCTTTCTGCTTCAGCGCATTTTGTGCGGTCAAAACAACTTTTTCTAAGGTTAGAGGTTTTTCGAGAAAATCAAATGCACCCAGTTTTGTCGCCTTGACGGCCATGTCAATCGATCCGTGTGCGGTGATGATGATGACTTGTGTGTTTTCTTCCGCGTTTTTTATGTTTTCTAGAACTTCGATCCCGTTCATCTCGGGAAGCAGTATGTCCAGAAAAACAAGCCCGAAATTATCCCCCTTTAACAGGTTAAGGCCTGTCTCTCCGGTCTCTGCTGTTTTAACGAGATAGTTCTCGTCCTCTAGGATCCCCTTGAGTGAGGACCTGATTCCGGCCTCGTCGTCGATGACGAGAATTTTGTCTCTGATCATGCTGGTATCTGTATGATGAATTTGGCTCCAAAAGGCTTATTGTTCTCGGTGTCTATGGCACCGTCGTGTTCGTTGATGATCTGATTCACGATCGCTAAACCCAGTCCTGATCCCTTTGACTTGGTTGAAAAGTGTGGCAGGAAAAGCTTCTCTTTGTCTTTTTTGGAGATTCCTGGACCCGTATCGGATACTTCCACACGAATGCTCTGGTGCTCGCGATCAAATGATGTGTTGATGTTGATCTTTCCCTTTTTGTTCATAGCATCGATCGCGTTATCAAAAAGGTTGATAAAAACACGTTTCATCTGTTCCGGATCGATTTGGATTGATGATGGAACATCCGGTGAGTAAGACGTATCAAAATCGATATCGGAGAAGATCCCCTCAAAGAGCGAAATAGTGTGATTGATGACATCATGGATGTCAGCTGCTTGGAGCCGGATAGCAGGCAGACGGGCAAAAGTGGAGAACTCATCCACGAGTGATTTGATCGTCCCAGCCTCTTGGACGATCGTGTTGGCCCCCTCTTGAATGATGTTTGTGCTTCCTGTGCCATTTTTTGTGAGGGTCTTGATGATGCGCTCTGCAGACAACTGGATCGGCGTTAGCGGGTTCTTTATCTCATGTGCCACACGCTGTGCGACTTCTTTCCATGCCACAATTTTTTGCGCTTTTATTAATTGTGTCAAATTTTCAAGGACTACAATCATACCGGAAAACTCTTGGTTTGATTGTTTAAGAGGAGAAAGCGTCAACCCGAAGATGGCACTCTGCTCATTGATGCTGATCTTTATTTCCTTGTCAGAGAGATGGTATTTTTTCTTGAGACCTCTCTGGATGTTCTCCACGATCTCTGTGTATTCTGGGTCGGCGAGAACATCATTATAGTTTTTACCGACAAGGTTCTTCTCCTTCAATCCTAGCATTTCGCGTGCCGATGGATTGATGGTAGTGATGGCACCCCCGGCATTGAGCGTGATAACTCCTGTGGTGATGTTGTTCAAGATGGTTTCGATATACTGTTTTCGTGCTGCCAACTCTGATGTCGTTTGTGCGATGCTGTGTTGGCTTTCTTTCAAATCGGACGTCATTTGATTGAAGGAATCGATGAGGATACCCAGTTCGTCAGATGCCGGAGTCTCCACCTTGACGTTCAGGTTCCCTCTAGAAACCTCCTTGGTCGCCTCTGCCAATTTTTCGATGGGAACGGTTATCCCCTTAGCGAGTTGAAATCCGATCCAGCTTGCGGCAAAGATGATGAGCAATGTCACGAAGATCAGTGTGATCAGATAAAAAGTTTTTACTGGGTTTTTCTGGATCTTGAGCTGACTGTATCTCTGAACATAAGCCGTGATGTTGTTGATGCGGTGGGCATAGTTTTGGGGAAGAAATTTTCCTGTCACAACGAGCAGATTTCCCACATCCGGGATGCTAAAGGATACTCCTCTTCGGATCATTTCTCCGTTGCCCATCGAATCGATCCGCTTGATCTGTTCCCCGAGCTGAGCTCTTCGTACAAGGTTTAATGTCAGGTCCTGATAATCCTGGAGTGGCAGATCCGGGTTGAGATAGGAGAACAATTCCTCATCATCCAAATAAATTCCGATCTCGTCGAGCTTGTACTCTTTCAGTTTGGCGCGGACAAATTCCATAAGGGGCCGCCGGTGTTCCATGTTGATGAGATTCTGCTCTTGTATGGCTTGGCTCATCTGTTGAGCATAGTGCAGGGTGACTTCTTCACTGTTGAGATAAAAGCCGTCAGCGAGGCTTTTGGTGTCGTCCAAGATCGTATCAATCGGTGTTCGAAACCACTGTTCGATGTTCCTGCTGATCAGGTCACTGGAAAAGAGGAAGAGCAACAGAGTGGGAATGAGGGAGAGAGAGATGAAGAACAGTAAAAGCTTTGTTTTGAAATGGGCTCCAGCGACTTTTCGCTTTCTCTCAAGATAGAGTTTTATCAAACTCCGGGCAAAAACGAACAGGAGGATGAGAAAAAGGAGAAACACAATGATCTGAAGGGAGAGGAGGAGCACGTTAGTGACGGAAGTGGGAGAGAATTGTTGGGCTTCGCGGAGGAAGAATTGAGCGACAAAGAAAAGGATAATCAGAGTGACCATAATAGCCCCCAAAACTCGAGGACCTTTTCTCTTTGTGTCTTCCATCTTTATCTTATTAGTCGCGGTTTGAAAGCCATTTCCCTGCGGCATATTCTGGCTTTATAGTCTATGTTACTTGATCGTTATTATCTGATTCTACGATAAAATCATCAAGGTTATCCAGGGTGATCCGAATATTTTTTTTCACAGCTCCCAGCAGTCCGAAAAGCTTTCCTCTCTGGTTGTTTAGGGTGTAAGTGAGTCCTCCTGCATTTCCCACATCGATCACGAGTTCTTTACGTGCGATGACCTGAAGTTTTCCTCCGGGTAATTTGATGCCTTCGTAGATCAGTTCGCCATCGGCATAAACTTGAATCCATGTTTCGTAATGGAAAGCGATATCCAAATTCAGCTCTTGGATCTCCTCCGCGATTTCCTCTGAGGGCTCAGTTTCGGTGGGTGGTGGGATAGCCTCTCTTTGAGGTGTGGTTTCTGTAGGGGGAGGTTGGATCGGAGGAGGGGCCTCTTCACCCCGGAAAATGAAGAAAAGTGCCACTAAGACAGCGATGACAGCAGCGCCGAAAGCGGCGATCCGGATCACATTTCGGATATTTATCGGGGAGCTCTTGGAGAAAGTCTTTTCCTCCTCTTTTTCGTTCTTGTCGAGGATTTGGAGGGCGTCGTGGTATTTGTTCAAGACGCTTTCTTCTTCCAGTCCCAAGTATTTAGCGTATCCCCGGATGATACCTCTCGTGAAGAATTTTCCTGGGAGGAGATCGAGCTGGTCTTCTTCTAAGGCCCTGAGGAATCGAATGTTTATTTTTGTGAATTCGGCAATTTCTTTGAGAGAGATTCCCCTCAATTCCCGTTCTCGTTTCAGATCTTGCCCGATAGGTATCATTTTTGAATTTTAAGCCAAGATTTTCCCTATGTCAACTTCTGCCAGGTTATCGTTCCAAATTCGTTTTGGTGTCATTCCGATTGATCAAATTATATGATATCAAAAACACGCTCAGTTTCCCCAGTGAGGAAACTTCGCTCGGATCCGGGATTCCCTCACATCTCCCCTTGGAAGATGCACCATGCCCGTCCATCCCTTCTCACGGTTTTTTCCCATCACACAATCTGATCACTCAATAACGCTACTGAGTATTCATGACTTAACGGATTTGGAAATGCATCTTAAGCTATCTATACCACACCCATATAAAAAAACGTAATCCCGACAAACATCAGTCTGATTACTACGCAAAAGAATATAAAGACTGTTTCACGATTAATCTTTTTTAAGTATACTCATATGGAGGAGAGACTTGGTGTTCGATTTTAAAAAAGCTGTTGAAGCACAAAAACGATTGTCTTCCAGATTAGACCTTACCTGGGAGGAACGAGATGTCGAGCTGGTGGCTGGAGCGGGCTCCAGCTCTGATGAGGAGAAACGAAAAATCGGTGTGGTTGTCGTCGTCTACAAGATGCCCGAATTCGTAATCGTTGAGGTCGCTAAGGAAATGGGTGAAATCCCAATCCCTTATATGCCCGGATTCCTGAATTTCCGAGAGGGGCCTGTTTTTTTAAGGGTATTCCGAAAACTTTACAAAAAGCCCGATGTGACACTTCTTGATGGCAATGGAATTGCTCACCCCAGGAAGATGGGGCTTGCATCCCATGTGGGAGTGGTTCTGGATATCAGCACTATCGGATGCGCAAAAAATTCATTTTTTCCTTTTCAATCTCCTGGAGAGGAAAGGGGAGAATACTCGGAACTGGAAAATGCCAGTCACGAGAAAATCGGATATTGTTTGCGCACCCGTACAGGAGTCAAGCCCGTTTTTGTCTCTCCTGGCCATAAAATTGATTTCCAGGTTTCGCGAAAGCTTGTGCTAGAGTATTCCAAATACAGGATCCCTGAACCCCTTCGCATGGCTCACCACCTCGCCTCACAACTTTTTCATGGAATGTAAAGAGTTTTACGTCTTTAAAAAACGCGTGAGAGAGGTAAGACTTCCCAGAAAACCGATAATGCCTCCCTCTGCTACAATCGTGATGGATTGGGAGAACGAGAGATAGCGGAAATTGATCAGCTCGTTCAAAACTCCGAGCCTGGATCCCAAATAGATAGGGATCGAATTTATCAAGAGGAAAAGGAGGAAGAGAGAGACCAATCCCCCAATAACGCCCAGCGTGATTCCTTCAAGGAGGAACGGCACTCTTATAAATGTGTTCGTCGCTCCCACGAGCCGGAGAATTTCAATTTCATCTTTTCTCGCAAAGACGTTCAATTTTATCACATTGGAGATGATGAAAAAGGATGCCAGAACCAGTATTCCCCCAAGGAAAAAACCGACCGCTTTGGCCAGTCGGGAGAATGAATTCACGCGGTCGACCCATTCCTGATTGAATTGAACATCCTCTACTCCCGGCATGTTTTTGATCCGAGTGATGAGTCCCGATGCCTCTCTGAAAGTGATGGACTTTTCTTTAAATGTCGTTTCAATTGAAGGGGGGAATGGATTGATCTTTATATTTTCGATGATCGCTTGAAGTTCGGGAAACTTTTCTCTGAATTTGTCCACAGCCTGTTCCGCACTCACAAATGTCGTTTCCAGAACAAGCGGAGACCGCTCCAATTCCTCTTCTACGGCTTTGAGTTGTTCTTCTGAGGTATCCTTGTCCAAAAAGAAGACAGCTGCCATATTGTTGGAAATTTGTTCGGCCACATGTTCGAGATTGTTAGCGAGTGCCAGAAAGACTCCCACTGTGAGGAAGGTTAGGCAAATGATCGTGATCGAGAAAAAATTGCGCATCCTATACTGCCAGATGTTGTTTGAAGTCTCTGTCAGAAAATGCTTCAGTTTTTGAAAAATTAGAGTGTTTCCTTTCTCAGCAATTTTCCCTTATACAGGAAGAGGATTTTTTGACCGAAATTCCGGATGAGCTCTCTGTCGTGGGTACAGATGAGAACAGTAGCCCCCTTTTTGTTGATATCCTTGAACAAACTCATGATTTCAAAGGCCAATTCTGTATCAAGATTCCCTGTCGGCTCATCCGCCAAGATGATCTTGGGGCTGTTGACGACCGCCCGTGCGATGGCCACTCGCTGCTGTTCCCCGTAAGAGAGGTGCGCCGGGTATTCCCACATTTTGTTGTGTAGATTGACCATCCTTAGGGAATTAAAGACCCTTCGTCTGATCTCTTTCCTGGGTACCCCCAGTACTTGAAGGACAATAGCCACATTCTCGAACACCTTTTTGTGAAAGACCAACCGAAAATCCTGGAAGACGATCCCCATATGTCGTCGCAGTTGATAGATCTTTTGGTCGGAGATCTTGAGGATGTTTCTGTTGTCGATGACGATCTGTCCCTCGGTGGGAAAAATCTGGCGATACAGGATCTTGAGTAACGTAGTCTTCCCGGACCCGCTCGGTCCCGTGATGAAACAGAAATCCCCTTTGTCCACACGAAATGTGATATCCGAAAGAGCCCACTGCGCTTTTTGGTATTGCTTCCAGATGTGGTATAGCTCGATCATATCAGACTATTTGATCCGTTCGGCCTGTTTAGGCCGTCTGGCCCGTTTCTGTTTATCGGTGCAGCCGTCATATCAAATTAACAGAATGGATGAAGATTATAACACATCGATTTTCCGTTTCAAAGGCGGATCAGCAGAACTGTTTTCGCTCCCTTCAGATTTTTCACGCCGCCCTCCCCCCCATTTAATTATTCAAAGGATGGCCCCTCTTTTTCTTATAGGCCCTGCGGAACTCCGCATGTTTACTCAAACTCATGCCAAGATATTCCTCAGCTATACTTTTCATCATCCGTCTAATTATCACATGCTCACACAGTCCTCGGGGTCGATTCCATCGACTACCCTCGAAGAACGATTCGAGAAGGCTAAATCTTCCGATGTCGCGCAAGCCAGTCCCACTGCTCCACAGTACAATTATCTTACTTTTCTAGAAAGAACAGGAATGGAAAATACGATTATAAAAAGGAAATCGGAATGCAATTATATAGTGGAGATACTATATGAATAAGAACATAAACCAACCGAAGATGATGGCTCCGATGACCATGATGATAAACAGGGATAGAGCGTATTTGATCTGGGCTTTTCTCTCGCCTCTTCTGATGAGGCTCAGGACGACACAGACAAAGAATGCGTACAAGACCATCGATAGAATGTGGCTTTTCAGTATCATTTCTTTTTCCCCGAGGCGATGTCAAAAGCATCCAAGGCAACGAGATAGTTCAAAAGTCCAGCACCGGCGATGTAAGCAGTCCCGAATTCGAATGTCACAGCCTTTATATCTCCGAGACCGATGGGAATGATTGTAGACAAGAAATAGAGAGCTCCGATCCCAAGGTCAGAGAAAAAGGCAAGTATGGTCAGAGGGTTTTCTGTCTGAAATGAATAGATCTTCCCCCCTATGAGGATGCCAAGAGCGGCCATGCAGGAGATACAGAGAAAAAAGACCAAACCTCGACTGTATTTTTTCAAAAAGACGTGGCCCAGACCTGGTATGAACCAGCCTAAGATAAGACTGAGAATAGCTCTTGTTTTCATTGAGAAAGAAAATAATAATCGAATGCGCTGGAAAATGCAAGACGAAGTCATTATAATAATATACCGTTCTTACTTTGCGGTAAGAAATCGAATAAGGGAGAAAAAAGAAAGGAGCGACCATGGACCCATCAAGTTTTCAAGATATTTTGAAATTTGCGATTTCCAGGGAAGAGGAAGCCATCGCATCCTATGGAAAAATGAGCGAGTTAACACAATCTCCCGGCTTGACAGAGCTTTTGCTCGAGCTTCAGGAAGAAGAAAAGAAGCACAAGAGTCTTCTTGAAGGAATAACTGATCAGAAGATCGCATCATTTGAGATCAAAGAAGTCCCTGATTTGAAGATCAGTGATTATTTAACGGAAGAAAACCCAACCGAAGGTATGACCTTCCAGGACTTGCTCATATTTGCAGCTAAGAAGGAACAAGAAGCTGTGGATCTCTATTCAAACCTTGAAGAAAATGCCGAGGATGACGAGCTGAAAAAACTATTCCATTTTTTCATTCAACAGGAGAAAGCACACAAATTGAAACTGGAAAAAGAGTACGAAGAGCATGTCCTCGAAGAAGATTGAGCTCTTCAGTAGAGTTAACAATATATAGAAAGGAGAATCACGATGGAAAAATGGGAATGTACAGCGTGCGGTTTCATCTATGATCCTGAGCGAGGCGACCCTGACAGTGGGATAGCACCGGGGACAGCCTTTGAGGATCTACCGGATGACTGGGTCTGTCCACAGTGCGGTGTGGGAAAAGAGTTTTTTCAAAAAATGGCTTAAACCTTCGAAGAGAATCTAAACATATGCGAGTTGTCGTTGTTGGGAATGGTATATCTGGCATCATCTTTTCCAAAACTCTGAGGGAACTCGATCAAGATGTAGAAATCGATGTGTTTGCCAAAGAGAAATACCATTATTATCCCCGTCCGAATCTGATCGATTTTCTAGCCGAAAGAATCCCTTTTGAAAGATTGTTTGCCTTTTCCGAAGATTGGTACACAAGCCAAAATATCCGTATCCACCTCTCTAAACCTGTAAAGAAGATCCTCCCCGTGTCCCAAGAGATCGAGCTCGATCAAGGACACAAGGAGAGATACGGTAGGCTCATTGTCGCAAACGGATCTATTTCATTTATTCCTCCCTTCCAAGGAACAGAAAAAAAGGGGATTTTCACGCTCTGGAACCTAGATGATGCTTATAGGATCTTGGAGTACCTGGCCGAGCATCCGAATGTTGTGGTGATCGGCGGAGGGCTTCTGGGGCTTGAGATAGCCAGAGCCCTTAACACACGGGGCGCGCAGGTCGGAGTGGTCGAGTTCTTCGACCGGTTGCTGCCACGACAGCTGGATAAGCAAGGTGCTTCCATTCTGCAACACTATATCGAGAGGATGGGCATCAAGGTGAGAGTGGGCACGGTCACCGAGGAGTTTCTGGGACGGGATGAAGTCCGCGGATTGAGATTCAAGGGGGGGGATGAATGGGATGCGGATATGGCTTTGGTTGCCGCAGGAGCGAGACCGAACATCTCCATGGCTCAGGAAGCAGGGCTGGAAGTGGATCGCGGATTGGTCGTCAATGAATATCTTCAGACCAGTGATCCTTTGATATATGGAGTGGGAGATGCTGTTCAACACAAAGGAAGAGTATACGGAATCATACCAGCTTCGTTCGACCAAGCGCGTTCGGCGGCTCACAACGTCTTCGGTCAGGGAAAAAAATACTTGGGCACGATCCCTTCGAACACACTCAAAGTCATGGGTGTTCATCTCACTTCAATAGGCATGGTGAATCCAGAGGAAGGAGAGTTTGAAGAACTCAGAAAAGAGATAAGGGAAGAGGGGATTTACAAAAAGGTCGTCCTTCAGGATGGGGTCATTGTCGGAGCGATCTGGATGGGTACCAAAGAGGGAGTGAGCGATATCACACGTATCATTACCCAGAAGGCCAATGTTGGTGAGTGGAAGGAAGCCCTATTGGAAGACAAGTTTGACTTTTCTGTAATATGAGAAAATATGTTCTTTTTGTTCTTGTTTTTTTCTGTGCCACTCTAGTTTCTGCTCAGAATAATCAATTCAACATCAACGGGTATCTTTCGGTGGATTATCTGGATGGTCAGAATGAAAGTGCTTATCCTTATCGAAACTTCCAGAATCCAAAACTGGGGCTCATTTTTTCGGGTTTTCTCGCGGCGAAAGTGAATTATGTGGCCGAGGTGGTGCTCCAACAGGATACTCAAGTGGAATTGAATCAAACCCTGTTAGGGTTCTCTGTTTCCAATACTTTCAACTTTAACTTGGGTCTTTATCTCGTGCCCTTTGGCAAATACAATGAAAACAGCCGTGTTTACCAGACATTTCTTGTCGAACCGCCCATGAATGTAAAGTACTTTTATCCGGCGATGTGGCGAGACATCGGGGTCCAGGTGTCCGGAACGATCGTCGGGCTGCTCTATTCAGCTTATGTGGGGAACGGCCTTGCTGAGGGCGACTGGCTCCATGAGGGTCAGCAGTTTAAGGACAACAACAGAGATAAAGGATTTGGCGGGAGAGTGGCATGGAATGTCGATCAGAAATTCGAAGTGGGATACTCTTATTACAGAGGGAAATATGATGAAAACAACAGCCGGAACTTGGTTCTCCAATGTTTCGATGTTTCCTTTGTCAGTCAGAATTACCAGTTGATAGGTGAGTACACATGGGCGGACAACGAGAACCCCGCAGGTTATGAAAACGGTTCAGGAAAAGGGTATTTTGCGCTTCTGACATTTAACATTCAGGGTCTCTGGCCAGTGGCAAGTTATCAGCATTATGACTTTGAAGATCCTTTTCATGGGGACGGTTTTCTTAACCCGCTGCTTCCCGGACTCGGAATATCCGAGGATAGAGAGCGTTGGGCCTTGGGCGCGGTTTACAACCTTTCCCAAACGGCCTTTTTTAAGCTAGAATATCAGTTTAACCGAGAGAAAGGTGTCGCGAAAAAAAACGACATGCTCTTGGTTCAGGTTGCTGTGAGTTTTTGAGCTTGTGAATCTGTTTGACTTCTGATAGAATTCAGGATTCACTGGTTTTTCCTTACAAATTTCAAGTGCTTTTTGAGGGATATTTATGGCGAATTGTGTTGTTCTTGGCATGCAGTGGGGCGATGAAGGCAAAGGGAAAATCGTTGACATTTTCACTCCATCTTTTGATATCGTCTCCCGATCTCAGGGAGGGCATAATGCCGGGCATACGGTTTATGTGAACGGCAAAAAAATTGTCCTCCATCTCATCCCATCAGGAATCCTCCACCCGGATAAGCTCTGCATGATCGGGAATGGTGTGGTTTTTGACCCGAGAGCATTTCTTAAAGAGGTCGCCGAGCTGCGAGAACTGGGCGTGGATATGGGCGAAAACATAATGGTCAGTAAGAATGCCCATCTGATCCTGCCCTATCATTCTGCCTGGGAGAAAGTTTGTGAAGAGAGGATGGGCAGTAAAAAGATCGGGACAACGATGAGAGGGATCGGTCCCGCTTATGTGGATAAGATGGCCCGTTGTGGGATCAGGGTCGGTGACCTTCTGAATGAGTCGCTGCTCAAAGAGAAAATTGAGCTGAATGTCGCGGAGAAGAACATTTTTTTGGCTCATTTCGGAGCGCCATTGATCGATCCGGAGAAAACCTTTGATGAATATTCGGGATATACAGCTGAAATCGGGGCATACATCAAGGATGTCTCTCTTATTCTGAATGAACGGTTAAAGGCTGGCCAATCAGTGCTTTTTGAAGGTGCTCAGGGAGCACTTCTGGATATCGATCACGGTACGTATCCTTTTGTGACCACATCGAACTCTACAGTCGGAGGAGTATGCACGGGATTGGGGATCAGCCCCGACAAGATCGATGCTGTGATCGGCATAGCCAAAGCCTACACGACTCGTGTGGGAGAGGGAGCCTTTCCGACCGAGATCCATGACGGGTGGGGTCAATACCTCCGTGAGAAGGGTAAAGAATTTGGCGCCACAACCGGCCGTCCTCGAAGGTGTGGATGGTTTGATGCCATTGCCATTTCCTACGCCTGCCGTTTAAACGGGCTTTCATCCATTGCCTTGACAAAATCGGATGTGTTAGATGGAGTTGATGAGATCTTGATCTGTGTGGGTTACAAATACAAAGGGACCGTAATGAAAAATTTCCCTACAGAAAGCTGGGTTCTCGATAAAGTGGAACCGCAGTATGAGGCGCATAAAGGATGGAGCGTCTCTGTCACACAAAACACGGAGTTTAAGACACTCCCCCAGGAATTCAAAGACTATGTCTCACGTATTGAGGATCTCGTCGAGACACAAATATCCATCGTTTCGACTGGTGTGAAACGGCGCGAGACGATTTTCCGCGACAACAAGCTCGACGGAATAATCGACCTCGAAAAAGTCAGGACCGAAATAACTTAGCCTTTTTTCGCCTTTCTTTCTGATCTTTTATATTTCATTCAATTTGCTTTTTGGATCTTTCTGCACGGTCAACCCTTCATCGATCAAAGTCAACGATCCTCCGGACCCGGACGATGTGTCCAAATGGACATAACTCTATAAATATGATAGGATACATAGAGTCTTGACTCTGAGTGTGTAAAATGATAAATATATCTTTGGATGAATATAGAAATCTCGCTTACCGGGAGGGCATAAATGCCAGCAAAAAAAACCACGACAAAAACCACGAAGAAAACAACGGCAAAGAAACCAGCAAAAACTGCAGCCAAGAAAGTAACAACGCAAAAGAAATCTGTAAAGACTACAGCTGCGAAAAAAACAGCCAAAGCCGCACCTAAGAGGAAAACTCCGGCGAAAACCCAAAAGGTCCTGAAATACGAATGCAATGTATGCGGCTTTCGATTGATCGTCGATAAATTCTGCGGATGTGTGGAAGAGCATGTTATTCTCTGCTGCAATAAGCCAATGGTAAAGAGGAGATCCAGAAAAGCAGTCTGACAGATAGCCCCTCAAAAAAAGATCGCATAGACGGGAAACGCAATTTTAGCTGAGACGTCCTTCGCGTCGAGGGGAATCAGTTTTGTTTCGGGGGCCTCCTGTTTCAGGAGAGAAAGCCTTTTGGATGAATCCCTTCAATCTCTGATTTGGCTGGAATTGGGAGTAAATGTTATACTATTTCGGTAGGTTTTCGGGAGCTTCAGCATAAAAAGGTCTAATGATTAGCGATATCCAAGTCATGATCGCAGGAGTTGCGGGGGATGGTGTGCTTTTTACCGGGAATGTCCTCGGAAAGATCCTTAAAAGGCAAGGATGGGAGGTCGTCACCTACAGGGATTTCCCGTCGAACATCAGAGGGGAAGCTACGAATTACACGATCCGGGCGAGCCTGAGTAAGATTTACAACCGGGGTGATTACATTGATGTGCTCATGGCTTTTGATTGTGACGCGATCCTCAGGCACATCAGCTCTGTCGCTGAAAATGGCGTGATCCTCTGCGAGGGAGGTGTTTCAGAAAGTGTCCGGCTGTCTCCCAAGAGAGGCCGGACGTTCCACAAATTCCCCATGAAAGAGCTGGCCAAAAAGAACTTCGGGAGCGAGATCTTCAAGAACACGATACTCCTGGGAGGCCTGTGCTACATTCTGGACCTGGACCTGAAGATCATCGAAGAGGTGTTGTCTGAGGTTTTCCTCAAAAGAAAAGTTAAAGAGATCGCCGAAAATAACATCCAGGCTCTGAGACTTGGGTGTGACGAAGCAGAGAAGATCGTCAAAGAAGAGGAGAAACACACTCTTGAGGAGAGGCCCGATAAAAATCGGCTTTTTATATCCGGAGATGAAGCCATCGCCTTGGGAGCTCTTGCGGCCGGTTGCCGTTTCTTTGCCGCGTACCCGATCTGTCCAGCCACTGAAATTTGGCAGTGGCTTCTCAAACATATCCATGAATTTAACGGTTTGGTTGTGCAAACTGAGGATGAGATCGCTGCCATAAACATGGCACTGGGAGCTGCCTATGCAGGCGTGAGAGCGATGACCGCAACTTCAGGCCCCGGAGCATCCTTGATGATGGAGGGCTTTAGTCTAGCTGGGATGGCCGAGATCCCCATAGTCATTGCGCATCTGCAGCGGGTCGGCCCGAGTACAGGATTGCCGACGCGACCCGAGCAATCTGACTTAAATCAATGGGTGTTCGGCGCTCACGGAGATTTCCCACGAATAGTCCTCTCCCCAGGTACCATCGAAGAATGCTTTTATTTTATGACCGTTACGTTTAATCTTGCAGAGAAATACCAGTGTCCTGTGATCTTGCTCACAGAACAGAACTATGGTCAGAATTTTTATACAGTAGAAAAGTTCGACTTGTCCCAAGTGGCCATCGACAGGGGCTTGCTCCTCTCCCAGGATGAGCTTCTCATGATAGAGGATTACAAACGGTATGCGCTCAACGAAAACGGTATATCACCGCGAGTCGTTCCCTCCATGGTGAATGGGATCCACATGATAGAGGGAAACGAGCACGATGAGAAGGGTTATCGTGACGAAGATGGAGAGATCCGCATCAAAATGATGAACAAACGGATGACCAAACTGAATATCGCTGCCAAAGATGTGATCCCACCCAAGCTTTGGGGGAAGGAGGATGCGGATATCGGGATCATCGGATTTGGGTCCACGGTCTGTCCGATCAGGGAGGCCATGGATCAACTGGAGGAAAAAGGGATCTCGACCAAGTTTCTGCAGGTCCGCACTCTCTGGCCTTTTTCTACGGCAGAGGTCGAAGAATTTATGAGTAGCTGCAACACCGTGTTTGTCGTGGAAAATAATTATTCAGGACAATTGAGCCGATTGATGCAGGGCCAGGGCGTCGAGTGTTCCCGTGTCCACAAGATCAATAAATATTCTGGCCACACCTTTAGGCCCGTTGAGATTGCAGAGAGCATGCTTGGAGTGTTAGAACAATGAAGAAAGACAGCTATCATCTCCATGATCCCACTTGGTGCAAGGGGTGTGGCATCTATGGCATCTTCGCCGCTCTGAAAAAGGCCGCCATATCTCTCCAAATTCCTCCCGAGAGGATGGTGATTGTGACGGGCATCGGCTGCCATGGGCGGCTCAACAATTATTTTAATGCCTATGGATTCCATGGGCTGCACGGAAGAACCCTTCCAGTGGCAGCAGGCATCAAGCTTGCAAATTCAAGCTTGGCAGTCCTCGCTGTCAGTGGGGATGGAGATGCCTATTCCATCGGCGTGGGCCATTTTATCCACGCCAATCGAAGAAATGTCAATATAACCTGCATTGTTGTAGACAATCGTGTTTATGCCTTGACACAAGGTCAGACCTCTCCCACGAGCCAAAAAGGGTTTGTGTCGGTCTCTTCCCCCTTCGGCTCTAAAGAAACCCCGCTAGATGGACCTCGACTGGCCATTGTGTCGGGCGGGACATTCGTAGCCCGTGGATTCTCGGGGATTCCCGAACATTTGACGGAATTGATCATTGAAGGTATGACACACAACGGATTTTCCTTGATCGAGGTGCTGAGTCCCTGTGTCACCTACAACAAGATAAACACTTACAAATGGTTCAAAGAAAACATCGTCAATCTGGATGACGACACAGATTACAGTGCCAAAACCAGAAAAAAAGCGCTTGAGGTGCTCTCTGATCGGAGCAAAATTCCCATTGGGTTGCTCTATCATGAGGAACGGCCGTCTTTTGACGACTTGAGTTTGCCCAGTGACATACCGATCGCACTGACCGTGCTGGATGTTGATGAAAAAAAACTCGATGCTATAATGAAAGACTTTGAGTGATCATTTTAATGAAATGATTTATTTTTCGTTTTTATGAATAATATGTTTTCAATATGGATTATTCACGAGTTGAGGTTGCTGCAAAGGCGAGGCAGTGGCCCACGAAGCTGCAGTTATCTACTGCGAGTGGGCTACAACGAAGGCTTTGTAGTGAGATCGACTCGCCCGAAGGGGAAAAAATGCCGATAATATGAATTAGATATATTTTAAAGGTAGGTATCGGCAGTTTTTACGAATAATTCATATAAAGGAGATATAAGAATGAGAGAAAAAATAGAGAAGGCATTAGATAAAGTTCGCCCTTCCCTTATGGCAGACGGAGGAAATGTGGAACTCGTCGATGTTAAAGACGGCGTCGTGAAAGTTAGGTTAACAGGCGCCTGTGGAGGCTGTCCGATGTCTCAGATGACTCTTAAGATGGGGATCGAACGCGTATTGAAACAAGAGGTCCCCGAGATCAAAGAGGTTGAATCGGTGTAACTGTTTGAATGGGAGAGTGTACGATGAGAAGAGTATATTTTGACCATATTGCAACAACTCCTGTGCATCCTCAGGTCATGGAGGCCATGCTTCCCTATCTGAATGATTTCTACGGCAATCCTCAAAGCCTGCATTCTTTTGGTCAAGAAACCGCGAGCGCCATTGAATCTGCCCGAGAAAAGGTGGCACAGCTTATCGAGGCGGAAACCGAGGAGGTCTTTTTCACTTCCAGCGGGACTGAGTCCAACAACTTTGCCATCAAGGGCATGGCCCTTGCTCAGAAGACAAAGGGAAAAAATATTGTGGTGTCTGCCGTAGAACATCAATCGGTTTTACACTCCGTGAAGAGCCTGGAAAAATCCGGCTTCTCTGTCACTGAAGTCCCTGTGGACCAGTTTGGGCTTGTGGATCCTGAAGATGTTAGAAAGGCCATTACCCCGGAGACGATCCTCGTTTCCGTTTTGCTTGCCAATGGTGAAGTGGGAACGATCGAACCTGTAGCATCCGTTGCTAAAGTCTGCCAAGAGCAGGGAGTCTTATGTCATACGGATGCTGTGGATGCCGTGGGGAATATACCCGTAAGCGTAAAAAACCTGGGTGTCGATGCCCTGAGTCTTGCCGGGAATCAGTTTTATGGACCTACGGGCAGTGCTGTTCTTTTCTTGAAAAAGGGAACGCGCTGCCTTCCCCAAATCGATGGGGGCATCCAGGAAAGTGGTAAACGAGCGGGTTCAGAAAACATCGCAGGTATAGTCGGGTTGGGAACAGCCGCCGAAATAGCTCAGAAGGAATTGGGTGTTTGGGCAGATAAAGTCAGGCCCCTGAGAGACACGATCATTCAGCGCATGGAGCAAGAAATGGACCATGTGATTCTCACGGGTCACCCAACAAACAGGCTCCCTCATCACGCCAGTTTCTGCGTCAAGTTCATAGAGGGTGAAGCCATGCTCCTGAACTTGGATATGAAGGGCATTGCCGCTGCCAGCGGGTCTGCCTGCACATCCCGAGCCCTGAAGGCGTCTCATGTCCTTCTGGCCATGGGTCTGGACCATGCCACAGCACAAGGCTCTTTGGTCTTCAGCTTAGTGGAAAAGAACACCACCGACGATATTGATTATCTTTTTGAAGTCTTCCCAGAAATCATAGAAAGGTTGAGACAAATGTCTCCCCTTTATCCCAATCAAGAAGAGGAGTGATAATATGATCTACAGTGAAAAAGTGATGGAACACTTCCAGAATCCCCGGAATGTGGGGACCATCGAGGATGCCGACGGAGTCGGGAAAGTTGGGAATCCTGTCTGTGGCGACATGATGGAATTCTATATCAAAGTCAAGGACAACCACATCGATGATGTCAAGTTCAAAACCTTCGGCTGTGGAGCGGCGATTGCCGTGTCCAGCATGGTCAGCGAAATGGCCAAAAGCAAGACCTTGGAAGAAGCGATGGCCATCACCAACGACGATGTCGCCGAAGAGTTGGACGGATTGCCGAAGAATAAGCTTCACTGTTCAAACTTAGGAGCGGACGCGCTGCATAAGGCTATCGAGAATTATAGAGAAAAAAAGAAGGCTCACGAGAAAGAGGTCGATGTTAAAGCCCATGAAGAAAAAAAGGAAAAGTTTTTCTGTCCATATTGTGACGGTCCTGTCGAAGGTATGGAGGAGGCTTGTAGAAGCTGTCATGTTGAACTCGATAGATGTGACGAGTGCGGTAAATTGCTCAGAAAAGATGCCGACAAGTGCCCCCACTGCGGTGCTACAAAGATCAGGGTTTAGCTTTTTTTGGAAGTGAAAATCCATGTTTGCCGATGAAACCCTGGATTGTTATGGTTTGTTATGTCCCATGCCCATCATTCAAACAGCAAAAAAGATCAAAGAGATGGAACGAGGTCAGATTCTTGAAGTTGTCTCCACGGATGCGAGCATCAAAGAAGATATGCCAGCCTGGTGTCGTCAGACAGGACAGGAATATCTGGGTTTGGAAGAGGATGGGGACATTTTTAAGGTCTATGTAAAAAAAGTCAAAGGTTAATGTGCACAAGAGGTAAGAAAACGTGGATAAAAGAGAGATCACCGACGAAATCGAACGGTTGAAGGACGAGCGGAAAGCAGTTGTCATTGCCCACAATTACCAGATACCGGATGTGCAGGACATCGCAGATTTTGTCGGCGATTCCCTGCAGTTGAGCCGTGAAGCCGCAAAACTGGACTGTGATGTCATCGTTTTCTGTGGAGTCCATTTCATGGCTGAGACCGCAGCGATCCTCGCCCCGGATAAGACCGTCCTCATTCCCGACATCAAAGCCGGTTGTCCCATGGCAGACATGATCACCGCTGAAGAACTGAGGCATTGGAAGGGGGAATACCCCGGCAAAAAAGTGGTCTGTTATGTCAACACAACTGCAGAAGTCAAGGCCGAATGTGATATCTGTTGCACATCCTCCAACGCTCTAAAAGTGGTTGAATCCATTGAGGATGATACGATCCTTTTTGCACCGGACAAGAATCTTGCTGCTTATGCTGCCCGTTTTACGGATAAAAAAGTCATCCCTTGGGATGGATACTGTTATGTGCACCACAACTTTCGAGCCAGACATGTCCAAAACAAACGCAATCTCTTCCCAGATGCCGAGGTGTGGGTGCATCCCGAGTGTCGCCCTGAGGTTATAGACCTAGCCGATAAGGTTTTATCCACCGGACAAATGGTTGTGGAAACGCAGGTCACGGATAACAAACGTATCATTCTGGGAACCGAGGAGGGGATCATCCACCGTCTCAACAAGCTCAACCCGGAGACCCGCTTTATTCCTGTAAGAGATCACGCCATCTGCTCGAACATGAAAAAGATCGACTTGCCAAAGGTGTTACGATCACTCAAGGAAATGGTGTTCAAAGTCGATGTACCTGATGATATTAGTCATAGGGCAAGAGGGGCCATCGAGAAAATGATCCGCATAGGGTGAGGAATACAAGGTGAAGCATGCATGGCGCGTGGGGAGGATCGCTGGCATAGAGATCCGTATCGACTCCAGCTGGTTTGTCATTCTGATCTTATTCACCTGGTCCTTGGCTTCGTCCTATTTTCCTGAGAGGTTTCCCGATTGGCCCCCCCTTCAGCTCTGGCTAATCGGACTTGTGACAAGCCTGTTGATATTTACTTCTGTGCTGATCCACGAACTATCCCACTCGCTTGTTGCCGTAGCACAGGGCGAGAAGGTCAAAAGCATTACTCTTTTTATCCTGGGTGGCGTGGCACAGATCAGTGAAGAGCCCAAACAGCCCGTGCAAGAATTCTTTATGGCATTAGTCGGCCCCCTGACCAGTTTTGCCATTGGTTTTGCGGCGCTCGTTTTCTCTTTTTTTCTGAAGGGAATGAGTGAAACCATTGGGGCTGTCGTCTCCTATTTAGGCATGATCAACATCCTCCTGGCTGTATTCAACCTCCTTCCGGGTTTTCCAATGGATGGCGGAAGAGTTCTGCGATCCATAATCTGGAAAGTCACTGGAGATCTGAGAAAGGCGACAAAGATCGCATCACGGGTGGGACAGGGTTTTGCTTTTTTCCTGATCTTTGCCGGTATTCTTCAAATTTTCAGGGAAGACCTTTCTGGCTTTTGGTTGGTTTTTGTCGGTTGGTTTCTCCACAGTGCTGCAGTCAGAGGATACCAACAGGTGATGGTTGAGTCTCTGCTCAAAGGCGTGAGCGCAAAAGAATTGATGACCAAGGACTTCCATACGGTTTCCAGCACACTGATCGTCCAAGACCTGGTCGATGCATACATTCTCCGGCAGAAAGAACGTGTGTTCCTAGTCCAGGATAACGGTGTTCTTAAGGGGATTGTCTGTTTGGAGGATGTAAAAACAGTGCCTCGCGCCAATTGGACACAAACACCTGTAGCAGAAATCATGACCCCTCGTGATAAATTAGAGGCTGTATCCCTCGATTCCGATGGAAGCGCTATCCTGAACAGTCTGACCACCAAAGAGATCCATCAAGTCCCAGTGATGGCTGGCGATAGAGTGGAGGGGATCATCTGCCGTACGGATATTCTCCGTTTCATTCAGCTCCGTAAAGACTTGGGTGCCTAGAGAGTAGTCCCACCGGATAATCCCGGTTTGAAGAGGTTATACAATGAAAAGTGCAGAGAAACGCATCAAAAAGATCATCCGGATTTTGCATCAGACATATCCCGAAAGCCGCACCGCTCTGACGCACAGGAATCCCTTACAGATCCTTGTTGCAACCATCCTCTCCGCCCAATGTACGGACGAGAGAGTCAATCAGATCACTCCTATGCTCTTCCAGAAGTACAAGTCCGCTGAGGAATTTGCACGGGCGGACCAGGGAGAATTGGAGGAGGAGATCCGATCTACAGGTTTTTTTCGGAACAAGGCTAAAAATATCATCGAAGCATCCACTAAGATCGTCGAGGATTTTTCGGGCAAAGTTCCGGATAACATGGCAGATCTCATCACTCTGCCTGGCGTAGCGAGAAAAACGGCGAACATCGTTTTGTCAAGTGGATATCAGAAGTCCGAAGGGATTGCCGTGGATACTCACGTCAAGAGGCTTTCAGGCCGACTGGGGCTGAGCAGCGAAAAGAATCCCGACAAGATCGAACAGGACCTGTTGGTAATCGTTCCTAGGGAAGATTGGATCGATTTTAATTACATGCTCGTGAATCATGGCCGGCAGGTCTGTCAGGCGCGAAAACCCCAGTGTTCTGAATGCCCTTTAAGCCATCTCTGTCCCTTTTTCGAATCCTCCGGGCAAAGTTGATCTTGGAACGTACCTCAAAATAATGAGTACCTTTAAGGATAGAATCAGAGGAGATATTTTCGCTCCCGTCAGATTTTTCACGCCGCCCTCCCACCCATTGATTTATTCACCGGATGGCCCCCCTTTTTCTTATTAGGCGTCTGCGGATCTGCGCTCGTTTACATTTTATATGCCCCTAAGGTTCCAACAATGTAGTGTACCACATGTCTATTTCTCCCCTGCTCATACAGTCCTCGGCGCCCGACTTTGGCGGGTACCCCTCGTCGGTGATTCGAGGAAGGCTTGGTAGGTTGGGTCGGGATCTTCCGATGTCGCTCAATCCATCACATCTGATTCTATATAAAACAAATAATAGCCTCAGGTACTCATTATTGCTATGAACCGACGTATGCGTTCCATAAGGGATTCAGTATGGCTACCATTAAAGCTCATTTTCTGGTAAATTGGTTTATAAGAGATCCTGTTAAATGGAAGGGCCCATGAACATTTTTTACCATCATTTCGGGATTCTGGCGAGGAATCCCAAGGAGCTCAAAGAGTTCTATGTAAAGTGCTTAGGGTTTGAAGAGGGAGAGACCCGACTTCTCCCGGCTGACCTGGTAGACCAGATATTTAGTATTCCTTCCCCCTGTTATCTCACAAAACTCAGGCGTGGCTCTTTGGTCCTCGAGGTTTTTTCCCTCACCGATCTTCAAACACACAAAAGGGAATCTGCTACTGTTGGGTACAATCATTGGGGCATGGGAGTGGAGGATAAGGAACAATTTGTTCAAGATCTCAAACAGAAAAGCGTCCCGGTCATGGAGATCGAACACTCGGGCCGTATGATTTATTTTGTCAAAGATCCTGAGGGGAACCTTATTGAGATTTATGAAGTGAAAGGATAGGGCATATGCTTAAAGAGGCCATGCTCTACCGCTCTTTGGATGGGCAGAGGTTGGTCTGCGACCTGTGTAATCATCGCTGCGAGATCGTTCCCGGAAAGTACGGCATCTGTGGCGTACGACAAAACAGGGAGGGCAAGCTCTTTACGCATGTCTATGGAGAAGTGATCGCTGCCCATGTGGATCCCATAGAGAAAAAACCCCTGTATCATTATTTGCCCGGCTCGACCGCTTTTTCAATCGCAACGATCGGCTGCAATTTTCAGTGTCCGTTTTGCCAAAACTGGCAGATCTCCCAAAAATCGAAGCGAAAGGGAGATGCTGGCTCCAACAAATCCTTCTCACCCGCGGAGGTGGTGAGGGCTGCAAAAGATCAAGGATGTCAGAGCATTTCATATACCTACACAGAGCCCACTGTGTTCTTCGAGTTTGCCTATGACACGGCAAAACTCGCTAAAAAAGAAGGTCTTGGGAATTCGTTTGTGACCAATGGATACATGACGCCTGAGGCCCTGGAGACCATAAGTCCTTACCTTGATGCCTGTAACGTCGACCTCAAATCTTTCAGTGACAGATTCTATCAAGAGATGTGCAAGGCTCATCTAGAGCCTGTTTGTACATCCATCCGATTGATGAAGACTCTTGGTATTTGGGTGGAGATCACTACACTGATCATCCCCGGCCAGAATGATTCGGACGAAGAATTGACAGAGATCGCACGGTTCATCGTCGATGTGGACCCGGACATCCCCTGGCATATCAGCCGTTTCCATCCGGATTATAACTTTACAGAAACATCTGCCACACCTGTGGGAACTCTGCGTAAAGCCTATTCCATAGGAAAGAAAGAAGGCCTGCGCTACATCTACATCGGAAATGTCATGGGAGAGTCTGAGGACACCCGTTGCCCCAATTGTGGAGAGCCTCTCATCCAGAGGGCTGGCTTTACCATCAAAAAGAACAAGATCGTTGATGAGAAGTGCTCTTTTTGTGGGTATCCGATTGCCGGGGTATTCTAGTGTCTCAAGACAACCTGAAGAAATATCAGTTCTTAGAGCACACTGCAGATGCAAAGTTTCAGGCATTCGGGCGGAGCCTAGAAGAAGCGTTTGTCAACGCGGTCTATGCCACGGTGTCTCTCATGTGGGACAGGGAAAAGATCGGGAGAAAGATCCAACAGCCGGTAAAGGTCCAAGGACGTGACCTCGAACAGCTCCTAGTGAATTTTTTGGAAGAAATCCTGTACCTCCTGGATTCTCAGATGTTTCTTCTCCACTCCGCGGAAAAGATCAAGATCCGGAGGGAGGCTGAGATGTATGTGCTCGAAGGTCATTTTCTTGGCGACGATTATGGAAAGTATTATCAGCCTTACGGAGATGTGAAAGCCATAACCTATAATGAGATGGAAATCCACGCCAACGATCTCTTCATGGTGCAAGTTGTGGTGGATGTATGAGGTGATGGGATGGAGTTAGAAAGGATCAACGCATACACCTATAAGATCTTGAAACGTGGGAACATGAAGGTTCCAACAGTGATCTACGCCTCATCCAAACTTCTGGAGAGCATCAAACGTGACCGGACTCTTGAGCAGGCACAGAATGTGGCCTGCCTGCCCGGGATCCAGAAGATGGCGTACGTCATGCCGGACGGCCACCAGGGTTACGGTTTTCCCATAGGGGGTGTGGCGGCTTTTGACCTCGACGACGGGGTCATTTCTCCTGGGGGGGTGGGATATGACATCAACTGCGGTGTAAGACTCTTAAAAACAGATTTTATGGAAAAAGATGTTGAGGCAAAAAAAACGGGGCTTCTTGCTCAGATCTTTCGGTTGGTGCCAGCCGGAGTGGGGAAAGGGGGAATATTCCAGCTTAGCCGAAGAGTCCTTGAAGATGTCTGTCTGAAGGGGGCAGAATGGGCCGTGGACAATGGGTATGGAATGCGCATGGATCTCGAACGAACCGAAGAATATGGACGGATGAAAAGCGCTGACCCCAACTATCTGTCTAAACGGGCGATCGAGAGAGGCATTCCTCAGTTGGGCACCTTGGGTGCGGGAAACCATTTCTTGGAGATACAAAAGGTTGATAATATTTATGATCCGGATGTCGCAAAAATCTTTGGGATCCATTCTTTGGGTCAGATCCTGGTCATGATCCATTGTGGAAGCCGGGGGCTCGGCCATCAGGTCGCTTCCGATTACATCCGGGCCATGGAGAATAAGTATAGAACCTCTGATTTGCCCGACAGAGAGCTCATAAATGCACCCATCCGTTCAGAGTTGGGCCAGCAGTACTACAAATCCATGAGTGCCGCGGTAAATTTTGCTTTTGCCAACAGGCAGATGATCGCCCATTGTGTCCGGGATGTTTTTCAAAAAGTTTTGGGTAGCTCTGAAGGCATGGACCAGGTTTATGATGTCTGCCATAATGTGGCCAAATTCGAGAAACATGAGATAGATGGCAAAGAGAAAGATGTCTGTATCCACCGGAAAGGTGCAACACGGAGCTTTGGTCCCGGTCGTGAGGAGATCCCAGAAGTGTACCGTTCGGTGGGTCAACCGGTCATCATACCGGGAAGCATGGGGACAGCGTCTTATATTTTGGTAGGGACCCGACAGGCCGAGCAGTTGAGTTTCGGCTCAACGGCCCATGGAGCGGGACGGATGATGTCCAGGCATGAGGCTCGCCGACGATTCCGGGGAGAACAGATAAAACAAGACATGGCGGGGAAGGGAATAGAGCTCCAATCCACCAACTGGAGAGGGATTGCCGAGGAGGCAGCCCAGGCCTACAAAGACGTCGATGAGGTGGTTAATGTGTCCCACGAGGTGGGCATCGGAAAGCTTGTTGTCCGCGTAGTCCCTGTGGGTGTGATGAAAGGTTAGCCCTTGAATTGTTGGATCTTACGTTTGGTGAGGTTGATTGTTTTTGTGATCTTGATCCCACGGGGGCAGACTCTCGTACACTCGAAACGGCTTTCGCAAGGCCAGATCCCGTCGGGATAATCCAGCTGGGGGAGACGCTCTTCAAATCCTTCGTCACGGCTGTCATCGTTAAATCTAGCGGCCTGGACAACAGCGGCAGGACCTAAAAAATTGGGATTGACTTCCTGGATGACTGGGCAGGCCGAATAACAGGATACACTTTGTTCCCTCTTCGAATTTTTGTCTTTCATCAGCTGTTTGCCGGAACTCCTTCTCTTTCGGCTCCTTGGAGCTTATAAAATAAGGTTTTACGTGCATGTAGTTTTCGAAAAACTTGTGTTGATCGACCATAAGATCTCTCTGGATGGGCAGATTGCGCAGAGGCTCCACTTGGATAACGGCCCCTTCTGCCTGGGCAACATCCTGTATGAGAGTCTTACAGGCCAAACGCTCCTTCCCATTGATGATCATAGCATCCGAACCACACACCCCATGGGCGCAGCTTCTGCGGATCCCTAGAGTGGGGTCTTGTGTTCCTTTGATATCCAAAAGAACTGTGAGAAGCCTATCCGCAGGCTCTGCGTCGACCTCATATTTTTGGGTGTAGTGTTCAGTATCGGATTCAGGATTGAACCGTTGGATCTCCACAAAGATCTTCATTGTCCCTCTCTCTCAATATTTCCGGGGTTTAGGTACCCACCGGGAAATGTCGACATTTTTATAATCCAGCCTGATCTTTTCGCCCTCCAGCCATGCCAGTGTATGCTTGAGCCAGTTTTGGTCATCTCGTTCCGGGTAGTCCTCCCGCGCATGTGCGCCGCGGCTTTCCTGTCTGTTTAGAGCGCAGGCGGTCACCATGTATGCCAAGTCCAAGAGATGACCCAATTCCAGGACCTCGAGCACTTGTGTGTTAAAGGCCTTGCTGGGATCGTTGGCCTTTATTTGTGTGTAAACCTGTCGCATCTCTCTCAAAGCCGTTTTTGCCTTTGCCATGTTTTCCCCGGTACGGTAGATTCCCACGTTTTCCATCATCACACGTTGCATTTCCTGACGCAGAGATTCCGGGTTGGGACCGTTCCCATGACTCCTGAGTTCGGTGAGCCTAGCCCGGGATGGTTCGCCTACGTCAGGAGAGACAATTCCATGATCAGCGCCCTTTACGTATTGGGCCATATGTTGTCCTGCACGGCGGCCGTAGACGATCAGCTCGACGAGGCTGTTAGTGCCAAACCTGTTTGCACCATGCACAGAGACACACGCACATTCCCCGGCTGCATACAATCCTTCGTATGTGGTGCCCTGGCTGTCGAAGATGACTCTTCCTTCGAGGTCTGTGGGGATGCCTCCCATGGCATAGTGGGCAGTGGGGTGGACGGACATGGGTTCGTCGGCCGGATCGACACCCAGGTATGTGCGAGAGAATTCAGCAATGTCAGGGAGTTTTGTCTCTATCTTTTCTTTCCCCAGGTGAGTCGCATCCAGATGAATAAAATCGTCGATTGAAGCGTCCCCCTTGATCCCCCTGAATTCTCGGATCTCAGTGTGAACGGCCCTGGCGATCATGTCCCGGGGCGCCAAGTCCAGTAGTGTGGGCGCATACCTCTCCATGAAACGCTCTCCCCTGGCATTTCGCAGAATTCCTCCCTCCCCCCGGACTCCTTCTGTAATGAGGATTCCTAATCCGCGAATTCCTGTAGGATGGAACTGGTAAAACTCCAGGTCTTCGAGGGGAACACCACGATTGACCAACACGGCTTGGCCATCACCCGTGTTTGCGTAAGCATTGGATGTGATTCGGAACATGCGACCGAAACCTCCTGTCGCAAACAGAACCGCCTTTGCCTTAAAGGTGTGGATCTCCCCGGTCGAGAGCTTAATTGTGACAAGTCCCCTGCATCGCTGACCCTCGATGATAACATCCAAGAGATAGTATTCGTCAAAGAAGGTCACACTGTTTTTAATGCACTGCTGGTAGAGTGTTTGAAGGATCATATGACCGGTCCGGTCCGCAGCATAACAGGCTCGCCGGACCGGTGCCTCACCGAAGTTCCGAGTATGTCCCCCGAACCTCCGCTGGTCGATGAGCCCATCAGGCGTACGGCTGAAAGGCAGGCCCTTGTTTTCAAGCTCGTAGACAGCTTGGATAGCGTCTTCTGCGAGAATAATGGCAGCATTTTGGTCGGTGAGATAGTCTCCCCCCTTGACCGTGTCAAAGGCATGCCATTCGGGTTTGTCCTCTTCGAGGTTCCCTAGGGCAGCGCCTACCCCCCCCCTTGTGCCGCTCCAGTATGGGACCTGATGGGGAAGAGTTTGGACAACACAGCAGTTTTCCCCGCGTTGCTGGCTTCGAGGGCCGCATACAGCCCTGCTCCACCTGCGCCAACGATGAGAGCATCGTATTCATGCATGGGATTTCCTCTCTGGTCAGAAGATGGACTTTTACAATAATTTCTATTGCTGCGATTGTCAAGGCCTGCCTTATTTGGATTTCTTTTTTGAAAAAGGGTTAGATCTTCTGTGGAATGAGCGGATTCTCCCGCTGGAGAAAATCCGTGATGAATGACGTTCTGAGTATTCCAATTGATGATTTCGAAAACGAACAACGGGACAGCAGTGCAGTTATTTCAATGGTGGGACCGTTTCCCAAACGGTCCGTTCGGGGAACGGACCCTACATAGACAGGTACCATGCCCGTTCAGCCTTTCACACGGTTTTCTCCACCATACAATTGGGACACTCAATAGCGCAATGTGATTTCATACCATCACGGTTTTGGGTGATGCTTACATGCTGGCCATAATGTTTGACAATTCCCCACCTTGTCTTTTATTGTAAGGAAAACCATGAAAGTGATACTCGCAGGATACAACGTCGACAGTTCCGTCATCGATGAGCTGAAAAAGAACAGTCCGCCCCTCCAGAATGTCACTCCCGAGACCATGTCCGCCGCTTATGCGCGCATTTCGCGGGATCCTCGCTCGGTAGATGTTTTGAGGGCTGTGGCCAGATCGGAGGTTGAGATGGCCAGGCGGTCGAACAGAACCATCATCTTCAAAATGGGACACCATTCTGTGGCTGAACACGCCGTCTTCAATTTTGACATTATCGGCGTCAGCCGTCTGGCCATTGAGGAGATTGAAAAGTTCCGTCTCTGCTCATACACGGAAAAATCTCAACGCTACATCAAGCTGGATGATGACTTTCTCCTTCCAGAGGAGATAAAGATAGCTGGAAAACAGAAAACCTTTCTTAAGATCATCAAGATCCAGAACGCCCTCTACCATGAACTTTATAAAAAGCTCAAACCCTATATTTTTGAAATGTTCCCGAAGCTTGCGACCAATCCAAAGAAGCATTCGATCCTTACTGGCTGGGCGAAGGAGGATGCCCGGTATTGTGTGAGCCTGGCGACTCTGGGTCAGTTGGGGATGACTGCCAACGCAAGAAACTTGGAATTTCTCATCCGGCGCTTTGCCTCCAATGATCTGTCTGAGATCAGACAACTCAACCAGAAGATATTTACACTCGCAAAAACAGTAGCGCCCTCGATATTGCTTTTCACTGAAGCCAATGATTATGATGCCAAAACATATAAAAACCTCGAGGAGACGGTAGGGACTCTCTGCATAGAACAAAATGGGCGCGACCATGGAAAAGGAAAGAACGGGAAGGAAAGAGGAGAGGATGAATGTGTCCAACTGGTGGATCACACGGGCGATGGTGATACAAAGCTGGTCGCCGCACTGCTGCACACATCTTCGAGACGCCCATACGAAGAGTGCCTGGCGAAGGCAGAGGCCTTAGAAGAGGAGCAGAAAAAAAGCCTCTGCAAGACCGCGTTCGAACACATGGAATTTTTTGATGGGGTCCTCAGGGAGTTCGAATACGTAGACCTGACGTTTGACTTGGTGATATCCGCCACATGTTTTGCCCAACTCAAAAGACATCGGATGGCCACTTTGACTACGCAACCCTATAACCTGGGTTTGGGTGTCACTGTGCCTCCCTCCATCAGAGATATCGGAGCCGAAAAGGATTTTCTGGGTGTCATCGATCAAACAGAAGAGTGCTACAGGACACTGAGAAATTCTCTGAAAACAGGTGCAGAATATGTGCTCACCAATGCCCACAAAAGACGCGTCCTGATGAAAGTCAATGCCAGGGAGTTATACCATATGGCAAGGCTCAGAGAGGACACGACAGCGCAGTGGGATATTCGCCAGATCGTGAGCCGGATGAGCCAGAAGGCCAAAGAGGTCATGCCCTTGACCTTTCTCCTCATCGGTGCAAAGGATTCTTATCCAGACATATACAAGGAGCTGTTCGGCAAACCTCCGAAACTCGATCCTCCAAAACTCTAGCTGACAACTCATGGAACCCGGAGAGCGGAGCACCGAGGAAAGCTTAGAGGATGAATACGCGCCGGTCCCGGACTTCCAGCATCCCTTCGAAGTACAATCTGACTGCTTCGGGATAGATTTTGTGCTCTTCCTTTAAGATCCTTTCGCTGAGCGTATCCTCAGTGTCATCCTGGAGCACCGGAACGACGGCCTGAGTGATGATCGGCCCCATATCCACCTCAGGAATGACAAAATGGACAGTGGCCCCTGAATATCTGACTCCCCAATCGATGGCCTTCTGCTGAACATGAAGCCCTGGAAAAGAAGGCAGCAGAGCGGGATGAATATTGATGATCTTGTTTCTGAACGCTTCGCAGAAAATGGGAGTCAAAATCCGCATGTATCCTGCCAGACATATGAGGTCGATATCCCTTTTTTGGATCTCCTCAACGATCTTTCGGTCATAATCCTCTCTTGAGGCAAATTCTTTTGGATTGAGGGATAGTGTTTGGAGTTTACGCTCCTGGCCGATCTCTAAACCGGGAGCTTCTTTTTTGTTGCTGAAAACCAGCTCGATATCCGCGTTGATCTTCCCCGCCTGGATCTCGTCGTGGATGGCTACAAAGTTCGTCCCTCTTCCGGAGAGAAATACAGCGATCTTCCCTCTTTTCTTTGGACTCCGGAATACATCTCCATTCATTTTTCATCCCTTTAAAATTTAATTATTAATCCAATTTTTACAGAAAAACCGCTGAAATCGACCGTCCCCTGTTTCACCTCTCTATAGTTTTCCCCGCTGGGCGGCTCGGCAAAGATCTGGTATTTGGCCTGCCAGAGCTCATAACGCGATTCGTATTCCTCCACATAGGTGAGTGCACCCGTCTCTTTCTCTTTGTTTTCTCCAGAAAAACCGGGGATCGTTGCTTTTCTCCATGTTCCTTCCATAAAAAAACGAATGCCTGATTCCGTTTCAAAGACAACGCCCAATCCCAGCAGGTAGATCTGGCCTTGAGCGGATGCAGAGATTGATTGTGGGTAGGAATAACTTTCGTTATCGATATTTTTATTCCCGTCTCTCTCGATGTATTTGGCCCACATCGGCCCGCCTCCTGCCCTGAAAAAGAGATTGAGCGATGAATTTATGGGTTGGATGTAGTATCCGCTGAAGATGAGCGGAATGGCGCTGATTTTTGTGGACTTGAAGTGGTCGAATGTTCCCAAGACTTTCTCAATTGTCAGCGTTGAGGCTCCCTCACTCACTTCGCTGAAAATGTAGCCACTGCTCAAACCGATAGCCAGATGGGGAGTAAAGCTGAAGATCAATTCAATCTCAAAGTCGTAACCCAGTTTCAGTGTAGAGACTTCGCCTCCGAGGTAATTCCAATCCTTAGTCAAATCTGCCCTGGTGATCCAGTATTCTTCCCAACTTTGAAGGACGGTGTTGACTTCCTGAGGATTGATAAAACTGACTCCCCCCGCGACTTTGAGGCTGAATTCCATACTAAAGCCTTGTGCTGCACCGATCGATAACACAAGAAGGAAAACGAAGCGCTTTTTGAAGATTCTCACAGTATGGATCATTTTGTCTTGAAAGCATCGGGGATGTTCTGCTTCCACATGTTGTATCCTTGAAGGACCAAGATATTGAGAAGCTCTTTTCCCCTTTGATGGATGACCATATTCTCCCCGCCCGTTTTTCCAAGAACAGCCAGGGGGATGGAGTGTTCTTCTGCGAGTTTGCGCAAGTCGGCGAGGTTTTCTGCTCGAACGGATACACAGATACGGGATTGGCTCTCCCCGAAAAGAAGGACATCGGATCTTAAATCGTCCTGCAGGTCGACAGTGAAGCCGATCTTTTGCTCGCTCAAGAAAGCACATTCTGCAAGGCAGACAGCCAATCCGCCTTCAGACACATCATGGGCGGAGGACAATAGCCCCTGCTTTATTGCCGCAATGCACAGCTCGTGGACCTTTTTTTCTGTACTCAGGTCGATCTGGGGAGTAAGCCCTCTTTCCTGCTTGTGCACACATTTTAAGTATTCTGAGGCTCCGAGCTCATCTTTGTTTTGTCCCAAAAGGCATATAATATCTCCCTCCCGCTTGAATAGAGGACTTGTGGTTTTGTTTATATCGTCCAGGCGGCCCACCACTCCCAGCACTGGTGTGGGGTGTATGGATACACCTTCAGTATCGTTATAAAAACTGACGTTTCCTCCAGTGATAGGAATGTCAAAGGCTCGGCAGGCTTCTGTGATACCATCGATGACGTTCTGGAACTGCCACATGATCTCTGGCTTTTCGGGATTCCCGAAGTTCAGACAGTTCGTCACGCCGATGGGTGAAGCCCCGACACAGGCTAAGTTTCGGCAGGCCTCCGCGACTGCGATCTTTCCACCGGTTTTTGGATCAAGATAGGCATAGAGAGAGTTTCCATCAAGGGCGACAGCCAGCGCTCTATTTGTATTTTTTATCCGCAGGAGAGAGGCATCCGCTCCGGGCAATAGGGCCGTGTTCGTCTGGACCATGTGGTCATACTGGCGGAAGGCCCACTCTTTATCAGAGATTGTGGGAGAGGACAGAAGCTGTCCCATAACCCCGTTAAAATCCTCGGGGATAGAAGGGACGGGGTCGAGCTGTGATTTGGGCTCGAGATAGGCTGGGACGGCACTCGGTCTTCTGTACGTTGGACAAAGGTTGACGACAGGGTCAACCGGAATGTCCACGACCCTCTTCCCTCTAGCATCAACGATGAGGCGTCCGTTGTCGGTCACGCGGCCTATGATTACGGCATCCAGGTCCCATTTGGAAAAGACCTTCTGGACATCGGCCACTTTTTCTTTTTTGGCCACTATGAGCATTCTCTCCTGTGATTCAGACAGCATGATCTCATAAGGCGTCATACCCTCTTCACGCTGGGGAACGAGGTCCAGATCGATCTCAATCCCTGCTCCTGAATTGGAAGCCATCTCGGTAGTCGAACAGGTCAGACCAGCCGCTCCCATATCTTGGATTCCCACGATCAGGTTTTGATCCATGACTTCCAGACAGGCTTCGAGCAGGAGTTTCTCTTTGAAGGGATCGCCGACCTGGACATTGGGCCTTTTCTTTTCCAGGTCTTCACCGAATTCAGCGGATGCCATAGTTGCCCCGTGGATGCCGTCTCGTCCTGTCTTCGACCCCACATAGAGCACAGGATTCCCGGTTCCTTCGGCTTTGGCATAAAAGATCTTGTCTTTCTCTGCAATGCCGAGACTGAATACATTCACGAGGGGATTGAGGGAATAACAATCGTTGAAATATATCTCCCCTCCTACAGTGGGGACACCGATGGAATTGCCATAACCGGCTATGCCTGCCACAACTCCGTCCATGATGGCTCGGTTTTTGGGCTTATCCAGAGGCCCAAAACGTAGAGAATCCATAACGGCGATAGGCCTGGCACCCATGGTGAAAATGTCTCGCAAAATACCACCAACTCCTGTTGCTGCTCCCTGGTAAGGCTCGATAAAGGAAGGGTGATTGTGTGATTCGATCTTGAAGACTATGGCCAATCCCTCGCCGATATCGATGATGCCGGCGTTTTCACCGGGCCCTTGGATGACGTCTTTGCCCTCAACGGGCAGTTTTTTCAGATGGATCTTAGAGCTTTTGTAGCTGCAGTGTTCAGACCACATCAAAGAGAATATGCCCAACTCTGTGAGGTTGGGCTCTTTGCCGATGAGCTCAACGATCAGGTGGTATTCTTCTTCTGTGAGATTGTGTTCCTTCAGTAATTTTTTATCGATCATATTGTTTGATCCAGAATATTTATCACAGCGAATGGATGATTGATTCGAAGATGATCCGTCCATCCTCGCTGCCGAGTATGGTTTCAGATGCCCTTTCAGGATGGGGCATCATCCCCAATACGTTGCCCCCCGTGTTCATGAGGCCGGCGATGCAGTCCATGGATCCGTTGACATTTGCTCGCTCTGTGAGTTGGCCATCGGGTTCGCAATAGCGGAAGATGATCTGGTCGTTCTGCTTGATCATGTTCAGAGCTTCAGGTTCCACGAAATAGTTGCCGTCGAAGTGGGCGATGGGGATCTTGAGCACATCTCCTTTTTGCACTCTGTTTGTGAACGGTGTGTGGGTATTCTCTGTTCTCAGATGGACATGCTGACAGAGAAATTTGAGGTTTTTGTTCCTGAGCATCGCACCCGGGAGGAGCTCCAACTCGAGGAGGACTTGGAAGCCATTACAGATCCCGAGAACGAGCCCCCCTTTATCAGCGAACTCTTTCACTTCCTGCATGAGCGGCGAAAATTTTGCGATAGCTCCTGACCTTAAATAGTCACCGTATGAAAATCCTCCGGGGAGAACCACACAGTCAACACTATGCAGAGTGTGCTCTTTGTGCCAGAGAAATGTCGTCTCCTGATCGAGTACATCTTTGAGGACAAAATATGTATCGTAATCACAGTTAGAACCGGGAAAAATCACAACGCCAAATTTCATGGTCTTTTATTCGATGATTTGATATTCAAATTTTTCGATGATCGGATTTGCCAAAACCTTATCGGAAATCTCCGGGATGATCCGATCCGCTTCTTCGATTGAAATCCCTTCCAATTCGATCTCAAACACCTTGCCTTGACGGATATCTTTCACTTCCCTATAACCAAGGGTGTGGAGTGCGTTTTTGACCGTCTGTCCTTGAGGGTCCAGGACGCTGTCTTTGAAGGAGACCAGGACTCTAACTTTCATCGGCAAACACCTTTTCATAAATGTAATCTATCTTATCCAAATAGGGATCAAGAGAAAAACAGTCTTCGATCTCTTCAACAGATAACAGCTGGGTCACGTCGGAATCTGCTTTCAGGAGTTCTTTAAAATCCTTCTGCTCATCCCAAGCTTTAAGACTGTTTCGCTGGGTCAGCTTGTAGGCGTCCTCGCGTGAGATGTTCTTCTTGGTCAGTGCTAGCATCACTCTCTGGGAGAAGATGAGTCCGCGTGTGAGATTTATGTTTGCCATCATTCTTTCTGGATGAACTCTCCAGTTTTTAATGATATCTGTCATCTCAGCGAGAAGAAAATCCGTGATGATGAATGAATCAGGGAATATCACCCGCTCCGCTGATGAGTGAGAGATGTCTCTCTCATGCCAGAGAGGGATATTTTCCAATGCCGTCTGGAGGTTACCCCGTGTGATACGGGCGAGTCCTGAAACACGTTCCGTGCGAACCGGGTTTTTCTTGTGCGGCATGGATGAAGAGCCCTTCTGGCCTTTCGTGAAGGGTTCCTCCAGCTCAAGAGTTTCTGTTTTCTGGTGGTGGCGGATCTCTTGCGCAAATTTGTCCAGGGATGTGCACACGAGAGCCAGTACTGCAATAACTTCAGCGTGCCTATCACGCTGAAGGACCTGGGTGGAGATCTTTGCGGGTCGAAGACCCAGCCTGGCCAGTGCGATCTCCTCGACTCTTGGGTCAAGATGGATGTATGTTCCCACTGAACCGGAGATCCGACCATAACTGATGTTCTCCGTCGCCCTGGAGATGCGTTCGCAATGTCTGCGGATCTCTTCGTACCAAACTAGTACCTTAACGCCAAAGGTTATGGGCTCCGCATGAACACCATGCGTCCGTCCGACCATGACGGTTGTTTTGTGCTCGACCGCTTTATCTTTGAGCACTTCTTTGAGAGTGTCCAGACCTTTTGATATTTTTTCCAGAGATTCTTTGATGAGGAGGGAAAGCGCTGTATCAACGACGTCGTAAGATGTCAATCCGAGATGGACATACTGAGAATCTTTTCCGATAAATTCTGAGACCGAGGTGAGAAAGGCAAGGATGTCGTGTTTCACGACACTTTCGATCTCGTCGATCCTCTCTGTATTGAAGGAAGCATTCTTCTTGATCCTCTGGAGTGCGTCTTCTGGAATCTCGCCCAATTCGAACCAAGCGTCACAGACAGCCATTTCCACATCGATCCATTTCTGGTATCTGTTTTGATCTTCCCAAATGGCACCCATCTCGGGCCGTGTATACCGTTTTATCATCGGCAATTCCTTTATTAGAAATGAAGTGAAATCATAACAACTGCAGGGTCCAATGTCAACGAAATCAGTACCAAATCCCTCTAGAAGAGAAAATTTCCAAATCCATGATGATGTCATTCCGAGTGATC
>CAZIMJ010000337.1:0-4428 GCA_964540205.1 uncultured Eubacteriales bacterium
AGGGAGATGTACCATGCCCGTCCAGCCCTTCTCACGGTTTTCTCCACCACACAATTGGAACACTCAATTACGCAATGTGATTTATGTCATCACGGTTTTGGGGATGCTTATAAAAATACATCTTGATTATAAGATAACAAAAATCAAAAATAAATTCTAACATTCAGATGAAAAAACTATAGACCATAAGAGCCCCCCACTTGCTCAAAGTGAAAAAATTGAGTATACATTGGGCAGCCTTACGAAGAAAGGAACAAGACCATTGAAGGACAATGACATCAGACAAGAAGCTCTTGAAGCAGAACAAAGGATCAGGCCGTATGTCAGAGAAACTCCTGTCGAGTTTTCGTCATATCTGAGCAAAAGAGGGAAGTGTAAAGTCTATCTCAAGCTGGAAAACATCCAGCTGAGCGGCTCTTTTAAATTCCGTGGCGCTGTCAATAAACTCCTCACGCTCAGTAAAGAAGACAGAGCTAAGGGAGTGGTGACTGCCTCATCGGGAAATCATGGCTGTGCCTTCGCCCATGCCTGCCACATTTTAGACTTAAAAGGAACGATATACCTTCCGAGCTATGCCTCCCCAGCAAAAATCGAAGCGATCCGTCAGTATGATGTGGAGCTCCAATTTTATGGTGACGACTGTGGACGAGAAACCGAGGTGTATGCGCGGAACATTGCGGAAGAAACCGGCCAGGTCTACATCTCCCCTTACAATGACCCAAAAGTGATCGGAGGCCAAGGTACTATCGGGATCGAATTAGAACGTCAATTGAAACATATCAACTCTGTTTTTGTTTGTGTCGGAGGGGGCGGATTGATAGGGGGAATCGCAGGATATTTAAAGTCCAATGATAAAAACATAGAAATCATAGGCTGCCAGCCAGAAAATTCTGCTGTGATGTACGAATCGATAAAAGCCGGGCAGATCATCGAAATGGCATCTCAACCAACCCTATCGGACGGTTCTGCCGGCGGAATCGAACCTGGAGCTATCACTTTTGAAATATGCCGGGATTATGTGGATGACTATATTCTTGTCTCGGAAGAGGAGATCAAAGACGCCATCCTTTTTGTCCTTGAAAAACATCAGATGATCATCGAGGGGGCAGCAGCTGTTGCAGTTGCCTCGTTCCTGAAAAGAAAACAACAACTTTCCGGAAAACGTGTTGTCTTGATCATCAGCGGTGCCAAAATTAGCTTGGAGACACTGAAAAAAATCATATGTGAGGGATAGGGCCATGACCACACAAATATTCGACCTGGAATCCCAGGGGTATGATGTATCCATCACTCAAGATCACTATCGCCGACCTGACCGGTGTTGCTGTCCAAGATATCCAGATCTCTGTTTCTGTCTTTGAAGCACTGACAGATTCTTCAAAATAAAGCGATCATTCATCTGGCAATAATGAGTACCTTTAGAGATAGAATCAGGTACTCATTATTGTGATGAATCTTTCAAAAAAAATATAGAGGACTAATAAGGATGAAAAGAAGAAATTTTATAAAAAATACCTTTAAGGCAGGAATTTCCCTCAGTTTGGTCGGGGAACTCACTCCCCTGCGTCTTTTCCAAACACCTCATCGCTTCGACATCATTATCAAGAACGGCCAGGTTCTAGACGGGATCAGCGACAGCTCCTTAAAAGCTGACCTGGGGATCATCGGGGATCGAATAGAGGTTTTGGGAAAACTCGATCCCGACTCTGCGAAGGTTGTGATCGATGCCACAGACAAGATCGTAGCACCCGGCTTCATCGATATTCATTCACACACAGATTTTGAACTCTTCATCAACCCCAAAGCTGAGAGCAAGATTCGACAGGGCGTCACCACAGAACTAAGCGGGAACTGTGGGGGTTCCACATTTCCTCATAAACAAACGCTCACTCAGTACGAAAAAGCCATAAAAAAAACTCTCGGTATCGATTTCAGCTGGACAGATCTCAAAGGCTACCATGCTTTGATGGAAAAACGGGGCACAGCAGTGAATCATGCAACGCTGGTAGGCCAAGGGACCGTGAGACAACACATCATGGGATCCGAACGTAGAGCACCGGCACCCGATGAGATGAAAGAGATGAAAAAACTTGTGGGAGAAGCCATGGCGCAAGGCGCATTCGGCATCTCTACAGGACTGGAATACACTCCTGACAGGTTCTCATCTACAGAAGAGGTCATCGAGCTTTGCAGAATCGCTTCCAAATACGGTGGGTTTTATGCCACTCACACACGCTCTGAAGACACACAGCTCTTGGAAGCAGTGGGCGAGGCCATTCACATCGCCCAAGCTGCAGAGATTCCACTTCAGATCTCTCACCTTAAGGCAGCAGGGCAGAGCAATTACTTTAAAATACCCATGGTCCTCGACCTCATAGAAAGAGCACGAGATAGAGGATTGGAAGTGACAGCGGACCGATATCCATACACAGCTTTTGCCACGTCGCTCAGCATTATGTTTCCCATCTGGGCTTTGGACGGTGGCCAAAAAATATTTATGGAACGTTTAAAGGACAGGAACCTGCGCACAAAGATGAAAGAGGACACCCTGATCAAAGTTAGAGGGAATAACTCCTGGAAAAGCATGCTCATCCAATCTGTCAACAACAAAGAAAATAAACATCTAGTCGGCAAATATATACTTGAAGCGGCAGAGAACGCCCAGCAAGACCCTTACGAATTTGCATGCGATCTGCTGATATCTGAGGGCGGGGATTTGAGCGTTATCGGATTTGGTATGGGAGAGGAAAACACTTCATTAATACTGAAACACCCTCTGGTTATGTTGGGCTCGGACGGAGTGGCTCTCGCTCCCTATGGAAAACTCAGTGAAGGGATTCCCCATCCCAGAAACTATGGAACTTTTCCCCGATTTCTGGGGAAATATGTCAGAGAGGAAAAGCTTCTCCCCTTGCCCGAAGCCATAAAAAAAATGACATCCTTGCCTGCAAAGAAACTGGGGCTTAAAAAACGTGGAATACTTTCAAAGGGATTCTATGCCGACATTGTCGTCTTTGATCCCGAAACAGTGATTGATCTGGCCACCTACATAGAACCGGCACAGTATTCCAAGGGAATCGACACTGTGATCGTCAACGGGACAGTTGTCATTGACAGAGGAAAACATTCCGGAAAATTGCCAGGGAAAGTCCTTCACAGGACAAAAATTTAGCGATCTGCGTAGAAGCCTTCGATTGTGCTAACTACGAACTCCTGATTCTTTTCGGATAACTCTGGATATATGGGCAGAGCCAAGACCTCTGAGGCAGCCTTTTCCGATTCTGGAAAATCCCCCTCTTTATATCCCAGATATGAAAAACATTTTTGGAGATGAAGGGGCATGGGATAAAAAATAGCTGAAGGAACACCCTTTTCACGCATATAGAGCTGCAAATCATCACGACTTTCCACACGAATGACATACTGGTGGTATGTATGAAAATATTTGAGGCCCGAATCTCTGTAAACGGCTTCGGGTGTCTGGATGAGACTCTTCTCTACCAATCCTGCTTTTCTAAAAAGCTCATCATATGTTGCGGCCTTCTGCTGCCTTCCCACTATCCAAGAATCCAGGTGTTTGAGCTTGATCCTCAGCACAGTCGCCTGGATGGCATCCATCCGAAAATTCCCGCCCAGGATGTCATACATGTACTTGTTTGAAGAGCCATGAACCCGCAAAATCCTCATCCTGTCCACAAGATCTTGGTTGTTGGTCAACACCATCCCCGCATCACCACATGCACCGAGATTCTTGGCAGGATAAAAAGACAAAATCCCTAGATCCCCCAGAGTACAAGCTCTTTTTACTTCTGAATCCATCAAATATTCTGAGCCCACGGCTTGCGCCGCATCCTCCAACACGAACAGCTCATATTTTTTGGCGAGCGATTGGATGGGCTTCATGTCCACACACTGCCCGTAGAGGTGCACCGGGATAATGCCTTTTATTTGGGAGTTCCCCTTCTTTTCTAGCTCAAGCTCGAGTAATTCAGCAAGTTTGTGGGTGTCGATGTTGAAGGTATTCGGTTCGATATCGCAAAACACCGGTTTTGCCCCGAGCCTGGCAATAGCGCCGCCTGTGGCAAAAAAAGTGAATGGGGTAGTCACAACAGAATCTCCCTGGCCCACTTGGAGCGCCATCAGGGATATGATCAATGCATCGGATCCCGAGGAAACACCTAATGAATATTTTGCTCCTACATATGCTGATAGCTCCTCCTCCAGAGCTTTCACTTCAGCACCCAAGATAAACATCTGGGAGTCAAGAACTTCTGATACCCGTTCCTTGAGTTCCTTCTCAATACTCTCATACTGTGCTTTTAGGTCCAATAACGGAAATTTCATCCTTTTACCCCTATTATCCTGAATTATTCATAAAAAATGTCGATCCTTATCACAAATATTTTAATATCAGAACGTTACGCTGTT
>CAZIMJ010000338.1:0-6713 GCA_964540205.1 uncultured Eubacteriales bacterium
GCGATGAAGTTCGAATTGTTTAAGGGAATATTATGGGGCGAAATCATCCCTCCCATCTAATTGGAATTATTATTCTTTTTTCTGCCTTCGCTCGATGTGCATATGTTGGATCTTTCCGGTAGAGGTTGTTTGTGGGGCACCTCGTTCAACAGTAACTATGTCTGTGTTCCGCCACACAAGAGAGGTCAGTTTTTCGGCACCAGAACCTGAAATGATCTTTTGAAGGAATGTCTCTTTGACTTTATCCACATCTAAAGGTCCCACTCGAGGATGAATGACCAATCGTAATTGTGGTTTCCCATCTTCACGTTCATCTTCCAATAACTGGTAATCGGTTGGTCCTCCCCCAAACATTTTCGGCAGATCATCTTCGATTACATGGATGATCTCTGTGTCAAGAAATGCCATCCCCCCGCTTGTGAGCTTCTCGAAGCTCCGAACCTTTTGTATATGAGTATCCAAACCTAGACTTCCCAGAGGGCATTCACATGACCTGTTCTTTAGTAGAGCCTGATCTCCTATAGAAACGTTGAGTAGGATTAATGGAGACGATAGTCGGAGGCATGAAAATAACAGTGCGTGAGGTCGAAGATCGGGGCTATCATTAAATTCGCCTGGTTGAATAACAGCATGGAGATCGGTGAGAAGGTGCATATCGTCGGGAGTCTCAGGCACTAAACACCCACATCCGACTGTGCCGACTTCAACACACCCCATTTGCGGGAAAGCATCGATATTGCTTTGCTTTATTGATTCTAATCGAGCTTGAGTAATGGGCTCTCCCGTCAAAGTCAGCTGTGCGCCTTGCAGGTCGATATTAGCATCGCGTGCACATTGAGCCAGGTTAACAGCTGAGCTGGTAAAAGTGAATAGATGAGGAGTCCGACCCTCAAGGAGGCAGTTTTTCATCCATTGGACAATGGGAAGAGGATTCTCGAGTGAGACGTATTCAGGATTGGGAATTGAAATCCTGGCAAGAAGTCCACCCAATTCTAATACTCGAGAGCTTAATCGGTACCGGAAGCTTAGCTCTCTTGCCTTGGTATCGAGCTGAGTAAACCAGCGAGAAGGAGGTGACCCAACACAGGTGAATTTAATAAGGTTTGACAGGACTACACCGCCAGGCACAAACCAAGTCGCCAATTCAGTCAAGTTACCCTTTATAGTCCCATTCTTTTTGGTGATATGTGCTTGGGCAATTCTTTGTCTAGCGCTCAGATACACTGCTAGATAGAATGTGTTGTCGAGTACAAACTCCAGGTCCCTCACGATCTGAGTCCCATGACTCCGGCTCCCGCTACTCCTTATGGGAATGTGGCGTTTGGCAAAAGGATTCTGGAGCTTCTGGGGAGTGAGAACAATCCTGGAATTTCCGCGGATCGTCTCACAATCTCCGCGGAATTCCTTCGCTGTGAGATACACACCCTGGCGGAATAAGGTGTGAAGTGCGCCTTCTAATCCCTCCTTATGAACGAGGCTCTCTAAATCTCCATATTCACATCCGGCATGTTTTAGAAGTCCTAAATAAGGGCTTTCGGGCTGGTCATAGATGCTTTTTTTTGCGAGCTCAATAAAATCATCTTCACGCTGCTCGATCCGCTGCTGGATAATAGCCCTTGCTTGGCCTGGCTCTATGGTTTTTTTCAGGGTGGTGGCCAGTTTCCCGACAAGACGAATTCCCAGAAATCCCTCCTGGAGGAGACTTGGAGTTTTCGCAAGTTTCATTACTGTAATGATTTCTGCTTAGAGTGTCGATTTTGCCCCAAAAAATACGTTTCTAAGGCTTTTTATTACCTAAAATAAAGGATTAACCTATTGATAATCGATAACTTGCTGTGGCCCGTCCCCATTAGTGCATTAGTGATTTAGGTAGGAGTAGGTTTTGCCGTAGCGGAGCATCTGCATGACGTAATTATCCGGGTAGGCGATCTTGACGTCAACGATCTTGCCATCCTCTATCAGCGGGGTGTAGACCGGATTCATGAATCCCCCGAAGGACGCCAGGTTCAGCTTAGCGTACCGGTCGAGCACCTCTTTATGGAGCTCCTGATCGATTTGAACGCCGTAGGTCTCCACCAGGTCTTTTGCGGCTTCGTAATCCCCTTCGCTGGTGATCCGCTGGATCTCTTTGAGGAGCTCACCGAATAGGGTGCGCAATTTTTGGTAGTCGTTGATCACAACATAGGTTTTTCCGTCTTTAATCTCCATGGAGATTACATTGTCCTGCTGTCCTTTTTCATAAACCCAGTAGGCGACGAGCGCGCGGCCGCGCATGTGTGCCTGCTCAATTGTCTTCCCGGGTTGGATCCGTCTCAACTGAGTCATCAAACCGTTCTTGATGGTAGCGTCGTAATCCGCTTTTGCTGCATCCAGGTTGGGGAGCAGTCCAAGCTCGACCATTTTATTATCCATGATGTAATAGAGAGCGAACAGGTCGGCCCTGGATTCCTCGATGGGAGAGTGATAATTCTTGAGAGCCTCGCCTGTAACACCCGGCAGCAGTTGCCCTGAGCCATGCCCCAAGACTTCGTGAAGGTCCGTATGGATGTTTCCTGCATGAGCTCCGTATTTTTTGGCCCGTTCGAGCTCTTCCTCAGAAAAGGAAAATTCTTTGCCAGAACCTGTATCCAGAGAGGACTGATTGTAGGCATAGGTGATGTTTTCAATAGTCACGGATTTGGAGCCGTGGTTCTTACGGATCCAGTTGGCGTTCGGAAGGTTGATTCCGATCGGTGTAGCGGGATAACAATCCCCTCCGAGCATGGCCGCTGTGATCACCTTGGCGGTGACGCCTTTGACCTCTTTCTTCTTGAAACGCGGGTCCACAGGAGAATTGTCTTCGAACCACTGCGCATTGGCCGAGATCGTATCGGTCCGCTTTGTGGCCGCAAGGTCCTTGAAGTTGACTACCGATTCCCAGCTCCCTTTGATCCCCATGGGGTCCTGGTAGACTTCGATGAATCCGTTTATAAAATCCACCATGGATTCCGTATCGTTGACCCACAATATATTGTAATCGTCAAACTTTCTTAAATCTCCCGTCTCATAATATTCGATGAGCTTTTCGATCACCTGTCTCTGCTGATCGTTTTCCGCCACCCCGGCCGCTTTTTTCAGCCAGAATACGATTTTTTGGATCGAAGGTCCATAAAGCCCGCTAACAGAGGCAACTTCTTCTACGACCTTGCCGTTTTTCTTCACGACTCGAGAATTCAGCCCATACCAGATCGGGGTGGGATCATCCTCGTCTGCGATACTTTTGTAGTACTCTTCGACCTCCTTCTGAGTGACTCCCTCATAGAAATTGACTGCAGAATTGACGATGAGGTCCTTCGTGGAATCTTGCGAGATCTTTTTGGCATCCACAGCCGGGTCGAAGAGAATAGGATTTAGGAACGTGATGAGATCATCAAGAGTTTGACCCTCGGCCAACGGGAACTCCACGCCTTCGGACTCTTTGACCAGCGTTTCAAAATAGTCCGGACCGAATTCCGGGATAAATTTATCCGTGGCGTAGTGATGGTGGATCCCGTTCGAGAACCACACTCTCTTTGTATAGACCATGAACTTGTCCCACTGAGGATCTATGCGGCCTCCCTTGTAGCCCTCGACGATCGCATCGAGAGTTCTGCGGATCGTCAGATTGTGCTTATAATTCTGGTCGAACATGATGTCACGGCCACATAGGGCGGCTTCACTCAAATAATAGATCAGCTCTTTCTGGGCTAAAGGGAGCTCCTCAAAACCAGGAACCTGATAGCGCAGGATCCTCAGGTCGGCGAACTTGTCGACCTGCCACTTAAAATCCTGAGCTGCAGCCTCAGCCTCCGGCTCGGTCTGGGACTTTTGACATCCCACCGCAAGAACAACCATTAAAAAAGCCAGTGTTAAAAACAGTGTTCTTCTAATTGTCATTTACGTACCCTCTCCTATTTTGATTTAGGACTATCTTTATTTTGATGAGAACTCTCTTTTCTTGTTTGAGATCTCTTGATCTGTTTTTAAGTTCGGTCAAAGAATCACGCCTCATAATATCTAAATTCTCCTCCTGAGTCCATCTTTTGAGTTCATTGACCTAACTATTTTGTGTATGATATGTTCTTAAACCATTTGAAAAATGGAGGATAAAATGAAAATTATTAAAAATTTGACTGTATTGATTGTGGCCATGTTGCTTTTGGCTTCAGGTCACCTTCTCGCTTCATACGCGGGTGATCAAGATGCTCCATTAAAAACAGTCCTCACCAATTGCACGGTGATCGATTGTACGGGTAAACCATCCATGAAGGATATGACCGTTGTGATCGTCGGAAATACGATCAAAGAGATAAAAAAAGGCATATTCCAGAAATCGGCCGGTGATAAGAATGTTAAAGTGTTTAACCTCGAAGGAGGATATGTGCTTCCCGGCTTTTGGAACGTGCACATGCATTTGGCCGCTCTTTTGCCAGATCCGAACAATATCGTGCGTACCGAGTCTCTGCCCTCTGCCGTCATCCGGGCCGGCTTGAACGCCATGGACGGGCTTCGTTGGGGATTCACGGGTGTTCGAACGGTTGGCGAGCGAGAATATCTGGATATTGCCTTGAGAGACGCCTTTGATGCGGGATTTTTGATGGGCCCCCGGATCTTTTGTTGTGGCGAAGCGGTATCTATTACAGGAGGGCATCGCGGTGATGTAAAAGACGGTGCTGACGGTGTGGCTGCAGTAAGGAAAACGATCCGAGAGCGGGTCGTTCACGGTGTCAATTGGATCAAGATCATGGGAGTGGAAATGCTCCAGGACGAACTTGATGCTGCCGTAGAGACCGCTCATCATATGGGGTTACGAGTGGCTTCCCACTCAAAGGAACCCGCAACTTATCGTTCCGTGAAGTCCGGTGTGGACTGTATCGAGCACGGGTATGGATTGAAGGACGAAACCATCAAGCTGATGGCCGAAAAGGGAACGTTTTATGTTCCCACTATCATCTGTAACCTGAGCGATCTGTACATCAAGGAACGGGAAAGCCGTCTGGCTAAATTGGGCTATGCCGATGATGAAAAAGTAGTATGGGGCCGAACCATTGTTGCCTATGCGGACGAGAGATCCCATGCCCATGCCGAGCATCAAAGGCAGGCGCTGAAGAAGGCGGTCGAAGCTGGCGTTAAAGTCTGCACTGGGTCTGATTCTACGCCTGTGGGTGAGATCGGCATCCTTGAGATCGAGCAATTCGTCCTTTCTGGTGTCAGTGAGATGGACGCCCTCATTGCTGCCACACGTAACTGTGCAGACCTGTGTAGCGTCCTGGACAAACTGGGCACTGTCGAGGAGGGCAAACTGGCCGACCTCGTGGTGGTCGCTGCAAACCCCCTGGATAACATCTCCAACATCAGGAAGATCAAAATGGTCCTCAAAGATGGCGTTCTGGTGGAACGTAATCAGCCCTATGGGACGGCTTCCTATTGGGATTACTACAGCACAAAAAAATACAGAAAAGGATATATGGCCCAGGCCGAAGAAGCTGCTGGTTTCAGTAGAGACAAGGTGAAAAAAAGCCCATGATGGGCCTTGAAATCCCTGATAGGTTTAAAAGATCACGATGAGAACAAATAAAGGAATTTTACTCGCCATTTTTTTGCTGTTGGGGTCAGTTTTATTTGCTTTAGCTGCTTTCAAAACACTCCAAGCGACGGATGTGGCCGATGTCGTGGATAAGACGGCCCTACGATTGGAATCCTACCCGGAAATGTCACACTGGCAGGCATCCGTCCTGTCCAAAACTACTGAAATGGACAAGAACTGGAAGCCCAATAAGGAAACTGTTGTCCAAAAGACAGTGATAATGAAAGACAAAAAACAGCAAGAGAAGGTCCAAAGCGCTGTGGAAATAAAGAAGGGCAAAAGCAAGAATGTCACCCAGAAATACATAAACCAAGCCTACAAGGATATGCAGAAAGCGGCCAAAGAGAGGAAGAAGGCCAAAAACGATGACGGCGAGGAAGGCCGGCGGGGACGCATGGACCTCTCACTCGAGGAGATGTTTCCCTTTAGTGAGAAAAATAGAGAGAATTATGATTTTACCTTGCTGGAGGAGACTTCTTTGGAGGGGATTTCTGTCTATGTCCTGGAGGCAAAGGCTAAGCAGAGAACAAAAGATTTTTTCGAGGGGATATTTTATATCTCCAAGGAGACATGGGACATTTATCGAGCGAAACTCCAATTGGCCAAGAATCCAGGTCCATTGAAATTGATGGAGATGGGAATGGATTTTTACGTCCTCCCTGAGGGGCAGTTTGTTCTCCGGAAGATTTCTGTCCGAATTCATGTGGGGTTGGTCGTAAAAAATATCCGCCAGGAAGTTGTGGATGAATATTCGGATTACAAGATACTTGAACAATAAGGAAGCATCCACAAATCCGTGATGAACGACGTTCCGAGTGTTCCAATTAGTGATTTCGAAAACACTCTCAGTTTCCCCAGCGAGGAAACTTCGCTCGGTTGCGGTCTTCCCTCACATCTCCTATTGGAGATGTACCATGCCCGTCCAGCCCTTCACACGGTTTTCTTCACCACACAATCTGATCACTCAAAAACGCGATTAAGCATATATGTCATCACGGATTAGGAGATGCGTCTTGAGCCCATATTCTCTTAACAGACAATAGCCATTGACATAAGGAATTGAATAATCATTTAATGGGGAAAACGAAACCGAAAGAGGCAAAAATGA
>CAZIMJ010000339.1:0-2959 GCA_964540205.1 uncultured Eubacteriales bacterium
TACTTATACATCATTCTACTCACGGGACGAGACCTGGAAGAGGACATTATCACTGGTCTCTCGGCAGGAGCCGATGACTACATTACAAAACCCTTCAGTTACATGGAGCTAAAAGTCAGGATCCAGAATGGCGAGCGCATCATCGCTCTTCAAGATATTCAGCTTCAGATAGCTAACACAGACAGTCTGACTCAGCTCTGGAACCGCAAGAAAATCTTGGAAATTCTCGAAGAGGAATTGAACAGAAATTTTAGAGATAACAAACCTGTAGGCGTCATTATGCTCGATATCGACAACTTCAAATCGATCAACGACTCATACGGCCATCTGATCGGAGACAAGGTCATCATCGAGGTCGCATCACGCCTGCAAAAACAGATACGCTCCTACGATAAAATCGGCCGCTATGGAGGTGATGAATTGCTTTTGGTCCTTCCGGGTTTAAGCAGGCCGAATGCCAAAAACATCGCGGAACGCCTCCGAAAATCCGTCTGTGCTGAAAAAATTCAAACAGAGGCTGTTGCCCTCGACACAACTGTTAGCCTGGGTGTTTGCATATTCGACAATACATCTAGGCCATCGACTAAAAAGATTATAGAGGAAAGCGACCTCGCGCTCTATATGGCTAAAGGAAGAGGACGCAACATCACAGTAGTGAGTGAACCTGATATGGCAACAAATAAGGGCACAAAATGACAGATAAAGTTTTTCTCGATTTCCTCCAGGATCCCAATGACAAGAAAAATCACAAGATCTATCTCGACCACCTTCTGAATATCACAAAAGACGCCATCATGATCGCCGACCACGGGGGTAAGATATTCCGCGTCAACGATGAATTCATTCGTCTATTCGGCATTCAGTTAGGCGACGTTATTGGAAAATCCATCGATGACCTGATCAGTTCTCAAGACAACAACGAGGAAAACTTCACGATCACACAGAAGCTGGCCGGAGGAGAAAAGATCGAATTTGAAGCTGTCCATCAAGATGGGGCCGGAAGTGATCTTCAGATTTCAGCGTTTGCTTCCCCGATCCTTGAGAATGGAAAGTCCATAGGGTCGTTCATCATCTACAGAAGAAAGGGAGAAACGAATATTCCCGCGGAACCGCCTGAAAAGGAGACATCCAAGTTTTTAGGTGTGATCTCTACGATGGAAGAGGGCGTTCTGTATGTGGATAAAGATAATCGAATGATGCAAGTGAATGAGACTTTTCTCAATTTTTTTAACAAGCGCAAACTCGACATCGTCACAAAGAACCTACTGGATTTCGATCTTGGCCTTTCAAAAGACGAGTTCAAAACACACATATCCAGGTTTAAAACCGAGACACATTCATCTCAGGCCATACAGAATACAACCATCCAGGGGAAAGACACCCTTGTTCGCCTTCAACCCATTTATCTCAGGAATGAATACCAAGGCATGATCGTTTTGATCAAAGAAGAAAAAGAAGTTGTCGTGACAGAACAGAAAAATGATTCCGCATCAACAGCCAAAAACGAATTCCTTGCGAACATCAGTCACGAACTCCGCACCCCAATGAACGGCATTCTGGGGATGGCAGACCTTGCGTTAGGGACAGACCTGAATCCAGAACAATTGGAGTTTGTCAAAGGGATCAAATCCTCCGCGGAATCCATGATGACCTTGGTCAACGATATCCTCGACTTTTCAAAAGTCGAAGCAAATAAAGTCGAATTGGAATCTATAAATTTCAACCTCCAGGATTTTGTCTATGAGACAGTCTCCGCACTCGGCATGCAAGCTCACAAGAAGAAGCTCGAGCTCATCTGTGACATACCTGCTTCGGTCAACTACAGCGCGATTGGAGATCCGGGCCGGTTGGGACAGATCTTGACGAACCTTGTGGGCAATGCCATCAAATTCACTCAACAGGGAGAAATTGTCGTCTCTGTGGAAGAAGAGTCAAAAACTGAGGAGGTTGTCTCTCTTCTTTTCACTGTGGCGGATACAGGAATCGGGATCTCAGAATCGAATCAACAGATCATTTTTGACGTCTTTGCACAAGCCGATGGATCGATGACACGCAAATTTGGAGGGACCGGCCTCGGATTAGCTATTTGTTCACAGCTTGCTGATGTGATGGGCGGCAAGTTCTGGGTAGAGAGCAAAGAAGGGGAAGGAAGCAAGTTTTTTGTTTCCATTCCATTGAAACTGGATAAAACGATCGAGCGGGATCCACAACAGGCAGAACTCTTTGACTTAAAGGGCATTCCAGCTCTCGTTCTCGATGATAACACAAAAGCCCTTGATACAATTTCGGAGATGCTCAGCAACTTAAATCTGAAAGTCATAAAATCGTCCAGTGCAGGGGATGCGATGGCCCATTTGGACCGGGCCACCTCAGAAAACAGCCCCTACTCTATCATACTTTTCGATCCTTATCTGCCCGGAACAGACAGCTTCATGTTTTTGGATTATATCAAGCATGTTCCCGATCTCCCCAAATCTATGATCGTTATGGTCGGTTCCAAAGGAAACCGCGGTGATGCTGCTCCCTGGTTGAAACTGGGCGTGTCTTCCTTCTTAACCAAACCCATCAAGTTGTCCGAACTCGCAGAGACCATCAATACCATTGTGGGGACCCCGAAAAAGGTAGAGCTTCAGCCTGAAGTCCCTAAACAACAACATGCGGAAATTCCTCAAGAATGCTACCGCATCCTCATCGTTGAGGACAACATGGTCAACCGGAAGGTGGCCTATTTTTTGCTGGATAAAAAAGGGCATGAGGTCACTACCGTAGAAAACGGACAAGAAGCGCTCACAGCCCTCGAAAGCAATATATTCGACCTGATCCTCATGGATGTTCAAATGCCTGTCATGGATGGTTTTAAAGCGACGGAAGCTATCCGAAAAAAAGAGGAAGCCATGGGAGAGCACATCCCCATTATCGCCATGACTGCACATGCCATGAAGGGCGACCGGGAGCGGTG
>CAZIMJ010000340.1:0-6188 GCA_964540205.1 uncultured Eubacteriales bacterium
TGATAAGTATCGACATTTTTTATGAATAATTCAGGTTATTTGAATGCTGAAAAAAAAAGAAATCTTTGTCTTCACGCTCAAATTTATTTTTAGCGCCTCCGTCCTGGCGTTTATTCTGATCTCCCAGACATCCCTCAGGGATATATTCGCCACGCTCAAAGAGGCGAATCATCTTCTGTTGGGGATATCCTTTTCCCTCCATGCTCTTGGGCTTGTGATCAGCGCCATACGCTGGCAGATCCTCATCAAGGCACAAGATGACTGGGTGCCCATAGGTTTTCTGGCAAAATCCTATCTGGTTGGATCATTCTTCAACCTTTTCCTTCCTACACGGATCGGCGGCGATGTGGTTCGCATCTGGGATGGTTCCCGTTATTCAAAGTCTCTCATAAAATCTTCGGCTATCGTCCTCGTCGAACGCCTTTCCGGTGTCATCGTCCTTTTTCTCTTCGCCTTTTGTGCGTCCCTCATACGTCTGGAAATGGCCCAGCAATTTCCTGTGATCTGGGTGTCATTGATCTTGAGCTTCTTCGGATTGAGCTTGCTCGCTCTTTTTCTCACCCCTGTTGCAAACATCATTCTCGAGAAACTTCCAGAAAAGAGCCCCTTTAACACGATCAAACAAAAGATACGTCAATTCAGAGAGACCATCCTCTTTTACGGGAAGAGAAAAAGGGCCCTTGGGAAAGCTTTTTTCTGGGCCGCACTCCTCCAGATCAACGTTATTATTCACTATTATCTGATAGGAGAGGCGCTTCATTTGGACATCGCGCTCCTGGATTATTTCATCTTCATTCCCATCGTGCACTTCATCCTGCTCATCCCCATCACCATCAATGGGCTGGGATTGAGGGAAGGCGCATACCTGGAGATATTCAGATATTACGGGATCTCATCGGCGGCGGCCATTTCCTTTTCCTGGATCGATCTGGCATTTATGCTGATCGTTGGCATAGTGGGTTGGATCATCTATGTCCTCAGAAAATGAAACTTTTTGACCATTTGTATGACTCAATAGATAGTGTGGTATTATGGGTGTGAGGAATATTGATTTGGTGCTGTTACCCCATGGTTAAATACGTTTCGCGGTTTATCCTGAGTATTCTTGTTCTGTCGGTTTTTCTCTCTTCTCCCCCTATCAACAGCCAAGAGGAGGTCGTAGACTACGAGAAGCGCCTGCAGGAGATCGCCGCACAGATCGATGATCTTAAAACGCGGATCAAAAGGGATGAGAGAAAAAAGACGTCGATCCTCACTCAACTGGATAAAATCAGCTTCAACAAAAGGCTGATCAAAAAAGAGATTTCTCTCTACGACATTCAGATGAAAAAGGCCAACACAGAGTTGTCGGCGCTGAACAGGAAGATCCCCGAACTGAGAACTACGCTGGAAAAAGAAAAAGAATCGATAGGAAAAATTCTGACCATCCTCTACAAATATGGGAGGATAGATTTTATCGATTTTATCATTGAAGCCAACGATATGGGCAGTCTTCTCCAAGGAAACAAACACTTGGTTCTCTTGGCCCAGTACCAAGATCAAATTGTGGCGGATTATCTCCAGACCTTGAATGAACTTCATGCCGCAGAGAAAAAACTCGTGGAAAAAAAGCAGGATATCTCGAAATTCATCCAGGGCGCCAAACAAAAAAAACAGGATCTTGAGGCCGAAGAAAAAAAGAACACAGACCTGATCCGGCAGATCGAACAGAACAAGACAACCCATTTGAAAACAATGGACGAGCTGCAAGACCGAGCCGAACAGCTCCAAAACTTGATGAAAAAGATCTTGAACAGCAAAATCTCTCCCACGATCACGCTTATCCCGCTTTATGAGAATAAAGGGTCTCTCCCATGGCCGATAACGGGGAGGGTCGTGACGCGCTTCGGTCTCCAAAGACACCCGCGTTTTAACACCACCACAATGAACAATGGAATCGAAATCTCCCCCAGAAAAGACATGATTGTCAAGTGCATCCATCCGGGAACAGTGGCATACACAGACCATTTCCAGGGCTACGGGAACTTGATCATCATCGATCACGGAATGAGCTATTACACACTCTATGGGCATTGCTCTGACTTTCTCGTAAAAAAGGGAGACCCAGCCCAAGCCGATCAATCCATAGCTGTGGTGGGAGATTTTAGTTCTCTCAAGGGCAAAACCCTTTATTTTGAAATACGTTACAAGACAAAGCCCCTTAATCCCTTGCAATGGTTAAAACGAAGATGATACAATCTACGGTCTTGGTTTATTAAAATGGCTATCGGAAGAATAAGATTCCTACTCATCCCTGCTCTTCTCTCACTTCTCCTGTTTGTTCTGCTCGAAAAGAATTTTCTTCCTGGATTGTCACGGAAGAATTCCTCTGAGGACCAGTTCAGGCTCGTAGGGAGCGTGGCATATCTCATCAGGGACGAATATCTTGAGGAACCCAATCCCTCGAAAACCATGGACGGCGCTTTCCGCGGCCTGGTTGATTCTTTGGATAGCCTTTCAAGCTATCTTGACAAAAACGCTGTCCTCAAGTATGAACAACGCAGAGACGCCGACCTTAAAGATCCGGGAATCACACTTTACAAAACGTATGGCAGCTTTCCTGTTATCATCGGCATAAAGAAGAACTCTCCTGCTGAAAAGGCAGGACTGAGAATCGGGGAATCGGTCAGCATTATGAACGGCCGTTCCACACTGTCGATGAGCATGATCGAGGCAAACCTTCTCCTAAAGTCCAAGTTGACCGATCCTGTTATACTCAAAATTCTGAGGGGAACCGGCTCTGATATTGTCAGTCTGAAAAGGGAAACGATACCGGCAGAGACGTACTCTTACACCCCTGCAAAGGGCACCAGTGGAATACTGAAAATCCGGCGGCTCTATCCGCCTTGTGTAAACATGCTGAAGGAGAAATTACTCTCCAATCTGAAGACGAAGGAAAAACCCCTCGTTCTCGACCTGAGGAATTGCGCGGAGGGAGATATCGAAGAAGCCCAAAAATTGCTCGACATCTTTGTTGAGGACAAAGAATCCGGGTATTTCGAGAATGGCCAGGGGATCAGAGAAACGCTGGCGCTCCAAGCAACAACAGATTTGGCGGGTTTGCCGTTGATCGTTTGGACCAATCAAGCCACCATCGGCCCTGCGGAAGTCCTAGCCTCAGTGCTTAAAGCATACAAAAAAGTCAAGGTCATCGGTTTCCAAACTCCCGGTCTTGTCTCAAAACAACACTTTATACCCCTAAACGATGGGAGCGGTCTACTGCTGACAAACGCCATCTTTCACTTGAAAAAGGACAAGGATTTTTGGGAAAAGGGAATAGAGCCGGATATCAAAATTGATGTTGAAGACATGACCTCAAGCGCCTATCTCAAAGCAACCCAAAAACTTCTGGCCAATTGATCGTTCATGAGGACCTCCAGATCTTTTAAAACTGACACTTCAGAGAAACTTTTCCCCAGCCTTCCTATCTTTCTTTTATGCCTGGTCATCCTCTCAACTCTGGGCCTGGATTACATCCAATGGAAGCGTGGCCAATATTCCTATGTTTTTTCGGCATTGGAAAGAAAAAAGGAAGTTGTGGCTCACGTGGACAAAGTGGAAGAAGCAGATATATCTCAGACTCTGCTGAAGACCGTTTCTGACTCGGGTATCCCCGATGAATCCGTCAATATGTTCACGGATGAAGAAGGTGTATATCATTTATTGGTTGACATCCCCACCAAAAAATACAACCAGTTGGAATCCTCTTTTGTCGACACATTTCGCGCGCATGATTTTCAGATCACAGAAAAAGAGGAACAACAGACCGATGATAAGAAGTACTATCTCTGGCAAGCCCAAGATATGAAAGAGCATAAGCTCACTGTGCTTTTTTCGTGTGAAAAAGAGGGGGTCAAAATTGCAAGAAAGCCTTCCTCGCAACCGGGCGCAAACAAGGTCGCACTCATCGTCGACGATATGGGATACAGCCTGGAAGCTATCAATGAATTGTGTTCGATCGGCCGGCCTCTCACTGTAGCTATTATCCCCTACAGTCCCTTGGCATCAGAAATCGCCACCATATCCAGACAACACGACCTTGAAGTCATCCTTCACCTTCCACTGGAAGCGATCAACAACAACGAGGAAAACTACAGCAAAGGCATGATCACCGCTGAAATGAGTGAAGATGAGGTCATTGCAATCGTCGAAAAAAACCTCGATCAAGTGCCCTATATTCGCGGCGTCAACAACCACATGGGCTCAAAGATCACAGCCGATTCACAGTTGATGAGCATCATTCTGAAACGTCTCAAAGACAGAGATCTATTCTTTATCGACAGCCGAACGACCAGCAATTCTGTCGCCTACGATATCGCCCAAAGTCTGAATATCCCGTCCGCATACCGGCATATTTTCCTGGATGGAGAACTTAACGAAAGCTACATCAAGGGACAGCTCATCGAACTCTTCCGGAGGGCCCAAAAAAACGGATTCGCTCTTGGCATCTGTCACCCCACAAAAGAGACTCTAAAAGTCCTCAAAGAGAGTTTTCACCTCGTAGATGAATACGGCCTTGAGCCTGTTCTCGCTTCACAAATCGTCCAAACTCCATAACTCTGGACTCCGAAACTCGATCAGAGCGATAGAATTCCATTGAATAAATTCATGGTATCGATTATGATTAAATGAGTCCCAAGGAGGAGATTCATGAAAAGATTCACATTTCTTTTTGTGGTGATCATTCTGGCTGTAATCCTTGTTTTTGTTCTTCAGAAAGCCGGTCTGTGGAAGACGATCACAGCTGAAGACCTGGAAGCATCTATTGAGGTTGTGGATGTGGACACTTTCTGGACGGATAAATATTACCAACCATGGCCCCCTCGACTTATCCTCGTCCCCGCCATTTCTTTCAGAGTGAAAAACGTAACAGATAAATCGCTCAAGTACATCAATTTCAACGCCAATTTCCGGTTTATGGGTGATTACGAAAACCTGGGGGATGCATTTCTGGCTGCCATTCGAAACAATCCCATTCCGCCGGGAGAAAAAAGCGATATCATCACTCTCAAGAGCAACTATGGTGTTGAAGGGAAATCGTTGGCCACATTTGAAGATAATCCTCACTGGAAGACTGTTCTAGTTAGGCTCTTCGCCCAGTCTAAAGGATCACAATTTCTTCCTATGGGAGAATATGAGATCTCCAGAAGGATCGACTTCTTGGAGCCAGCGCCAGTGGGAATGGACAAAAAAAAGACAGAAGGGGAAAAAGAGCTAAAAAAGGAAGAGAAAAAACAGGAGAACTGAATCTTCCGCTTCCAACACAGTCATCCCAGATTATATCTAAAACATCCGAAAGGAATTAGGCATGAATACGATCGTACCATCCAAAATCTTTCTGACTAAGGGGATGGGTCAGCACAGGGAAAAACTGGCAAGCTTTGAGATCGCCTTGAGAGAGGCGGGGATCGCCCCCTACAATCTCGTCAAGATCACCAGTATTTTTCCCCCAAAATGCTCTCTCATCCCCAGAGAAGAAGGCATTAAACTGCTCCATCCTGGACAGATTCTCTTCCTGGTGATGAGCGATATCGCCACGAACGAAGCACACCGGCTGATCTCAGCATCGATCGGTTTAGCCATACCCAATGATCGCAACCACTATGGTTATCTCGCCGAGCATCATGCATTCGGCCTGAAAGAGAAGGAGGCGGGAGAATACGCAGCGGACCTGGCCGCTTATATGTTGGTCACAACACTCGGGGAGGCTTTCGACACTAAGCAGATCTGGGAAGAGGAAAAAAACCTCTACAACATCTCCAGCAGTTTATCCATCAGCACTCAGAGCATCACCCAAAGCGCCAAAGGGAAAGAGGAAATGTGGACGACAGTCATTGCCGCCGCAGTCTGTATTCCCTAAAACAGTTCAGAATGTCACGAGTCATATACCTGGATTATTCACGAGTCGAGGCCAACCCACCCCACCCTAACATTAAGGTCGAGGCAGTGGCCCACGAAGCTGAAGTGAACTACCGCGAGCCGTCCCAACCTAACCCGGGCTATAACGAAGGCTTTGTAGGAAGATCAGCGGGTAGGTTGGGTCGGCGCCCGAAGGGTAAATAATGTCGATTAGGAATAAAAGGGACATTGAAAAGTGGAATCGCCAGATTGATATTTCAGAAGAATAAGGTGAGCTATTGCAATTGTTT
>CAZIMJ010000341.1:0-15035 GCA_964540205.1 uncultured Eubacteriales bacterium
GAGTACACGACGATTACTCAATCTCGAAGTTGGTTACCCGATTCGATCGGGGGGATCAATTGGATCGCTTTCGGTGCCCAGGACACATCCTGCTACATCCCTCTCTACTGCGGGATCACAGAGATGCCCGAATCCTTCACGAAGGGCGATCACTATGTGTTAGACAGAGAGTCGGCCAGATGGGCGTGTGATTATGTCGATTTCCACACCCAGGTGGTTTATTCCTACGCCATCGAAGATGTGAAGAAAGCTCAGGAGAAGTATGAAGGTGGCTCAATAAAGAAAATCCCGTATATGGACAAAGCCGCCACAGAGCTCTACGAGAAAGATCCGGCAGAAGCCATCGAATTCATCACGGATTTCACTTTGAGTAATGCCAGGAGTTCTGTAGATGGCTGGTGGAAATTGGGTGATCAATTGTTGGTCAAATATAACCACTTCGGCACCTACGATACCGAGAAAAGAAAGCCAGGACGGGTGCAAACTCCTGAATGGTGGAACAGGGCCGTCATCGAACACGATAACCTCATACCGGTGGCACCGCCGCCATCTCCACCAAAAGCAAAGCCCGAGAAGAAAAAATGATTGATTTCGGATTTCAAAATTGGATATTATTTGGTACTAGACACTAAAAATTGGATTTAGCCTGGATTATTCACGAGTCGAGGTTGCCGTAGATGCAAGGATCGGCCCATGAAGACGTGGTCGTCCACTTCGAATGGGCCGCAACGCAGGAGATGTGGCGAGATCGGCTCGCCTGTAAGGTAAAAAATGTCTATTATAAATAGACAGCACATTGGAAATGAAAATGTCAAGGTGATTTACTGGAAGGTTAATATAACTATTTGATATCGCTTTTGTTGAACAAAGTATCGACATTTTTTATGAATAATTCAGGTTAAATGATTTTGGGAGGTGAGCGTTGAACCTAAAAAGAGCAATCCTTTTCTTCTGTATTTTGTTTGTATCATTGGCTGTAGTGAGCGCTTTTGTTTCTCAAGTCGAGGAGTGTGAGCCTGCGCAGTATAAAGCATGGGAAGGATGCACTTCGATCCTTGTGGGAAAAAATGCCTCGACAGACGGCTCGGTCATGAGCACACATACGTGTGACTGCGGCGTTTGTGATTGGACGTTCCGTTTTGTACCGGCCGCAGACCACAAGGAGGACGCTGTTCGCAAGATCTATCACGTCAACCAGTACGTCACCTGGCCGCTCGAACAGGGCCTGAAGTGGGAAAAGTACAAAGACGATTACACAGGACTAGACATCCCTGAGTTGGCTCATACGTATGCCTATATCCATGGAATGTTCGGCTATATGAACGAAAACCAGGTGGCGCTAGGAGAGTCCACAATCGGATGTAATCGAAAGATGAGAAATCCCACACCTGCGGCCAAGTTTGATCTCACGATGCTGACTCTGGTTGCCATGGAGAGAGCAAAGACCGCAAGAGAGGCTATCCAGGTGATGGGCAACCTGGCCACAACCTACGGCTATGGATTTAACGACGCCGGAGAGATGTTGGCCGTGACAGACCCGAATGAGGCGTGGATCTTCGAGATCATGCCGGTGGGCCCGCTTTGGACCCCGGATAGCAGCAAACCGGGTGCTGTCTGGTGTGCGCAAAGGATTCCTGATGATCATGTTGGTGTGACACCCAATGAATCTCGCATCGGTGAGATCGACCTCGATAACAAAGACTACTTTATGGGCTCTTTGAATGTCATCTCTTACGCCATCGAATTAGGCCTTTATGACCCTGAAAGCGGCAAGCCTTTCAGCTGGAAAAGAGCCTATTCCCCGAGCCCTGGGAGTGCGGACGGCTCCCAGGGAAGACGAGGTCGTTTGTGGCGGTTTTTTAACATCGTGGCACCTTCCCAAAACCTCGGGCCAGACACCGAGGGGATGGACCTCCCCTTTTCTGTGAAGCCGGACAAGAAGCTCTCGGTTCAAGATGTCATGGACATCACAAGGGATAAATATAAAGGCGCTAAATTCGACCCGACTGATGGCATTAAGGGCGGACCATTCCAAAATCCCAACTGGTACAAAGGTTTCATGGTGGATAAACAGAGATACAACGGACCGCGCTGCATCTGTGTGAACAATGTGGAATACACCACTTTGACCCAGTGCAGGGATTGGCTGCCCAATCCCATCGGAGGGATCTTGTGGCTGTCTTTTGGGGCTCAGGACACAGCCGCTTACATGCCTCTGTATTGCGGGATCACTGAGATCCCTAAATCCTTCGAGGTCGGCGATCATTATGTCTTCAGCAGAGATTCCGCCAGATGGGCCTCGGACTATGTGGATTTCCACACCCAGGTTGTCTACTCCTACGCCATCGAAGATGTGAAAAAAGCCCGAGAAAAATGGGAGGCCAAAGCCGTCAAAAGAACTCCGATCATCGACAAAACCGCACTGGAACTCTACGAAAAAGATCCGGCAGCAGCGATCGAGTTCCTCACCGACTATAGTGTGAATAATGCAAATAATGTGATCGATGCTTGGTGGAAGCTTGGGGATGACCTGCTCGTCAAGTACAATCATTTCCGCATGTACAATCCTGAGACTAGAAAAGTTGGCAGGATCGAAACACCGGAATGGTGGAACAGGGCCGTCATCAAGCAGGACAACCTGGAACCGGTAGCTCCTCCCCCACCGCCACCGCCAAAGAAAAAGAAATAGATAAAAATGGGGACAGGCTGCTTTTTTAATTACCCCTATAAAAAGTAGCCTGTCCCCATTTCTTTATTAGTGAATTGACAGAAGAGGATTTAGTTTGTATAAATAAATTTCAATGGGGTACATCAATTCAATCCAAACTTTAAAATCTACACCTAAAAATTACTTTCAACAATATATTTATCGAATGAAGTTTCTCTCTTAAGGAGGTAAAAAGGATGAAGATTAAAAAACTCTTGACTATGTTTGGAATGCTGGTTGCCGTGTTGATCCTCGTCAATGCCTTTGCTTTTGACGGTCAGGAAGGCCAGGAGTGCGAGACGTGTATCGATTGGAAGATGGATGGATGTACAGTCATCATCGTCGGAAAGGATGCATCCACCGATGGTTCGGTCATGACCACACACACCTGTGACTGCGGGCTCTGCGATTGGACATGGCGGTACATTCCTGCTGCAGATCATGAAGCCGGCTCCACCCGCAAGATCTACCACATCAACCAGTTCAGGACATGGGACCCAAAAATAGGCCTCAAATGGGAAAGATACAAGGATGACTTCACAGGCCTTGAGATTCCTCAAGTCCCCCATACTCACGGTTACAATCATGGCGCATTCGGCTACATGAATGACGCTCAGGTCGCCCTGGGCGAATCCACGATCGGCGCTCAAAAAAAGATGGAAAATCCCACACCTGCTGCCAAATTCGACATCACAATGCTTACACTAATCGCTATGGAGAGAGCCGATACCGCCCGGGATGCGATCAAGATCATGGGCGAACTGGGAGAGAAACACGGGTACGGATTTACGGATACAGGAGAGATGCTGGCCCTCTCTGATCCCAATGAGGTCTGGATCTTCGAAATAATTCCGGTTGGGCCACTATGGACGCCGGAGAGTGGAAAACCCGGAGCCATCTGGTGTGCGCAAAGAGTTCCCGATGATCACGTCAGCGTGTGTCCGAACGAATCAAGGATCGGCGAGATCGACCTTGATAATCCTGACTACTTTATGGCGTCGCCCAACGTCATTTCCTACGCTGTGGATAACGGCTACTACGACCCCGATAGCGGCAAGCCCTTCAATTGGAAGAGGGCTTACTCTCCCAGCGAGACCAGCGCAGCAAGCAGTAAAGGAATGCGCGGCCGTCTCTGGGCTTTTTTCAATCTTGTGGTCCCGTCGAAAAAATTCAGTCCGGATACACCCAACATGGATCTTCCTTTTTCGGTGAAAGCTGAAAAAAAGTACTCGGTCCACGACATCATGGAGATGACCCGCTATAAATTCGAGGGAACACCTTTTGTTCCTTCCAAAGGCCTGCAGGGTGGAGCTTTTGCCAACCCGAACTTCCTTCCTTACGGTTTCGAACTCGAGGGTGTAAAGTACAACACTCCACGCATTATCAGCGTCAATCGCGCCGAATACGTCACCGTGACACAATGCCGAAGCGGGATGCCCAATTCCATCGGCGGAATCGTCTGGTTATGCTTCGGATCTCAAGACACATCCTGCTATATGCCCCTCTACAACGGTATGACCGAGATCCCCAGGTCTTTCGAGATCGGCGATCACTGGCACTTTGACAGAAACTCCGCACGATGGGCATTCGACTATGTGGACTATCATGTACAGCCTCTCTACTCCCTGGCGATTCAAGATGTCCGGGAAGCCCAAAAGAAATGGGAGCTCTCGGCTGTCGAAAAGACACCCCTCATCGATAAAGCCGCAATGGAACTCTATGAACAGGATCCGGAAAAAACCATCAAATTCTTGACGGATTACAGCATGAACAATGCTACAAATGTCATCAATGCCTGGTGGGAGCTGGGAGATCAGTTGCTGGTCAAATACAATCACCTGTGGATTTACGATACAAAAACAAGAAAAAGACTCCCTTTAAAGTTCCCCGACTGGTATCTCAAAGAGCTCATTAAATACAATCAGCTGGTTCCGGAGGAGAAAAAATAACGCGTGATTTTTTTTAATACAAAAGGAGGAAGATCACAAATGAAAAGGGCAAAAAAAAATTATATTTTAGTATCAATTTTCTGTGCGATCGTGTTTTGTCTTTCGTTTACTGTTTTAAATGCTCAGGAAATTCCTAAAGCACAATATCCTGTGTTGACGACATCTGCCGGTCAGAGTACAGATGTGGAAACGCTGAACATCATCACCGAAGAAGCCGGGATCAGCTATGATTATTGCGACGTGCCGACTGCGGAAATACTCAGTGATGGTGTGGGCATGGGAGAAAGAGAGTCGGCCGATACAGGTTTCCATGTGGAGATCCATACCGACCTGGAAAAATACCCGAATGGCACACCGTACAAGACGATCATGTTCGCGATCGGAGCCAGCCTAAAGGGAATGGGCGCTTCGGGTCTCACCATCGAAGACGAAGAGAAGAGGTTAAGAGAAGTCATCGACCACTGCAAACAGAACAATATTTTCATCGTCGCTGTACATATTGGGGGCGTATCAAAAAGAGGCGCACCTGGAGGGGACAACGAAAAAATGATCGATGCAGTCGCCCCTTTTGCCGATTACATTATCGTGGCCAAAGACAGCAACAAGGATGGGCGTTTCACGACAATTGCCAAAGACAAGAATATCCCTCTGACCGAAGTAGAGTATGCTCTTGGCGTTGTGGATATCATGAAGCAGATGTTCGAATAACTATCTGAATAATTCAGATTAAATACGGCAATTCGCCTGGAAGAAAGTTTGGCAGGGACTGGAGTGCGTCAAATAAGAGACTTAAGCGTCACGGTACTGTTTTGAGAGAGAGATCTATTTAGCAACGGAGAAAAAACATGGAGCAACAGATCGGAATGATACTGGCGATTATGGTGGTGGTTTATGTTATCGCCAAGTGGAAGAAGCTTTCTGTCGAGCTCAGTATGCTCGCATCGGCTGTTGCAGGAGGCCTGGCGGGGGCATTCTTAAACACTCCCCCTATCGGCACACTGGCCCGACATATGATCGAGGGCAGCTTCACCTATCTGGACGTCATTCTCGTCTTCACAACAGCCACCATTTTTATGGCAATCGTGTCAGAATCGGGCGGGGTGAATTATGTGGTGAGAGCCACAATCAAATACTTTTACAACTTGCGGATCATTGCGCTTTTCCTTTTAATGATCATCATCCTGATCCCAGGTGCATTGACAGGAGCCGGGAGTGTGTCTTTGCTCGTTGTTGGGGCACCAACTGCACTGGCCTTAGGTTACCTAGGAATATCCAAGAAAAAAGTGGCGGCCATCCTCTTTATTGTTGCAGGATTGAGTGCAGCCGCACCGCCTGTCAACATCTGGGCAATGATCCTCTGTGCCGGAACGGCCATCCCCTACGTTGGTTTTGAGCTTCCTCTCGGCATCCCCGTCCTTCTTCTGGGAATTTTCACGATGCTCACTCTGGGATGGAAAAAGGAAGGCACCATGGATAAGCAGAAGGCTCTGGAGGATATGCCCGAAGTGCCGGAAAAAATGACCTGGTGGCGTGTGCTTCTGCCATTTTTGGTCTTCTTCGGTCTCGTGGTAGCCTACAGGATTTGGCCCTTTGATATGCCCATTCTTGGATTGCCTCTGCAGTTTGTGATCGCCGCACTGGTGGCTTTGCTGGTGAGTCCTAAAAAGATCAACATCCTAGTTCTCTCAAGGGATACGGTCAAACGGCTGCTCCCGCTGCTGGCGACTATCGCCGTTGTGGGGTCGCTCCAGCAGATCATGACGGCCACGGGTGTACGGGGGTTCTTATCCTACACCGTAATCAGCATACCGCTTATTCTGCTTTACATCTCACTGATCTTTATCATTCCGATCTCGGAGGGTGTTCTGACCTACGGAGCAGCTGCGATCTTGGGTATTCCGCTGATCTGGTATTTCGATTCGATCGGGCTCCATGCGACGGTCGCTATCGCTGGTTTGACATTACTCTGGCCCCTGGGAGATGGACTTCCGCCCACAGCCCTGATCGGCAGGTTGAGTGTGATGGTCTCAGACTACAAGGACTCCTACTGGTCGTTCCTGAAGAGCACCTGGCTACCATGGATCGTCATCACGGCCGTGGGAATCCTCATGGTGATCTATAGCTCGAAGCTTGCGTTCCTTGTTAGGTGGAGTATGTAACTCTGAAACGAGAGCTGTAAAACGTGAAATGTGATACGCAAAAACATGAAACGTAAAAGGAGTCTGATATGCCTATAATCATGATCATCTACTACGTGATCACAGCCTATATTGTGGGCTTGCTGATCTGGAACTTTATCAGAGAAAAAAAGAGCGTTGATGACATGATCCTGTATCTTGTGATCCTGGTTCCACTTGTTTTGCGACTCTTGAGAGTCAAATAGGAGAAGGTAAGATGTCGCGTATATGGGCAATTAAAATCATACTGATTATCTTATTTATCGCCATCATGATCCAGTCAGGTGTTCAATTTTTCGGGCATCGCCATTACCAATTAAAGCACCTGGCGGGGCCGGGAGTTACGAGGGTCGAAAAGCTGAGCAAGTACTGTGAGGCCCTTGAGGGCACGATGGCCGACACCCATGTTTTCTGGCTCGAAGGCAAAGAGGAAGGCGGGAAGATGCTCATAATAGCCAACACTCATTCCAACGAGCCGGCAGCACTGTTGACAGCGCTCATTTTTCTGGAGAACGCCGTGGTCGAAAAGGGAACACTCATCATAATTCCCCAGTTCAACAACAGTGGGAGCCGGGGCACACGTCCGGGTGATGGTTATCCTCTCTATTTTGAGATCCCGACCGAATGGGGTGCCAAAAAGTTCAGGATGGGAAATCGTGATGCAACTCCTCTCGAACAATGGCCGGACCCGGATGTTTACATTCACTATCCTGATAAACAGCTGCTGTCTTATCTGGACATCAGAAACACAAACAGGACTTGGCCGGGACGGCCCGATGGGGCATTGATGGAGAAAGTGACTTTCGCGGCCATGGAGATTTTGAGGAACGAAAAGGTGGATCTGGCTCTGGATGTTCACGGGGCAGAGACCATGTTTCCTGTGACCAACTGCATTGTGGCGCCGGAACAATCTGTAAGGATTGCAACCATGGCTACTCTGGTGGTGAAGGCGAGGGAAGGATTCGACAACCACGTAGAATCATCGCCGCAGGGATTTAGGGGGCTCTCGCATCGAGAGATCGGAGATTATTCGGATACACTGCCTTTTCTGTTGGAAGCGCCGATCCCATTCCTCGACCAGCCCACAGGGCCGAAAACCGAGAAGCTTCTCCTCGATGGTAAGGACCCATTTTTACTGAGCCTGTCTAAACAGCAGAAGCTTTTTGTTCCCTATGACGAGACAGGGTGGCCGATGGAAAAGCGTGTGGGGCAGCACTGCTCGATCATCCAGGAGATCGCCACCCAGTACTCTCGAAAAAATGCAGAAAGAGCCATCGTAATAAAGAACGTGCCCAGGTATGCAGATGTTGTGGCGAATAGCGTTGGTTTTTACTATCACGATCCCACAAAATGGAATAAAGACAAAATCTACCTCAATTGACTCAAACATATTATATTAGCCAGTAATGGATTTAGGATTTAAGGAAGATCTTATTACTGGAAGTAAGGAGGGCGTTATGATTCATCCAAGAAAGATTTTTCTATCAATTCTGGTCATAGGATCTATCATTTGGGCCATCAGTTGGAATACATCCTGTAAAGGCAAAGAGGGAGAAAAAGTGTCGCACTTCGATCAAATTGTAAAAGTCCCGGATATTAAGGAGCGGGTTGCACAGTTCGTGCCCACAGAAATCACTTATGATGAGAGCATCCTCAATGACGAGCAGAGGCAGGTCCTCGATAAGCTTATCCAGGCGGCAAACCTCATCGACAACATCTTTTGGAAGCAGGCATCGCATGTGGGATTGGATTGGAGGGAAGTCCTCGAAAAAATGGACGACCCTGTGGCGAAAGATTATTTGCGCTATCTCATCATCAATTTTGGTCCATTTGACCGGTTGGATGAAAACAAACCCTTCATCGGCGCAAATCCCAAGCCTCCGGGAGCCGGTTTTTATCCAGAGGATATGACCAAGGAGTACTTTGAAGGTTACATAACAGGAAATCCTGATGTCAAAAAGGTGTTTGAGGATACATTCACAGTTATCCGGAAAAAAGGCGATCGTCTTGTGGCAGTTCCGTACAACGAAGAGTATAAAGAAGATCTGGAGCCCATCGCTCAACTTCTGAGGGAAGCGGCAGAGATCACATCCAATCTCTCGCTCAAAAAGTATCTGAATCAGCGAGCCGAAGACCTCTTAAGCAATGATTACTACCAGAGTGATGTCGATTGGATCGACCTCAAAGACAACCTGGTGGAAATCGTGATTGGCCCGTATGAAGTCTATGAAGACGCCCTCAACGGCTATAAGGCCGCTTATGAAAGTTTTGTGTACATCAATGACTTGGAAGAGATGAAAAAGATCGAGGGTTATTTAGACTACCTGGATGAAATGCAGAAGAGCCTGCCGGTGGAGCAGAAATACAAAGATCAGGACGTATCCGGATTGGAGTCGCCGCTCAATGTGGTTATCGAGGTTTTTACGGCTGGCGACACTAAGGCCGGTGTACAGACGCTAGCTTTTGTCCTTCCTAACGACGAGAGAGTTCGGGAAGAGAAGGGCACCAAAAAAGTCTTTCTTAAAAATATGATGGAAGCCAAATTCAAAAAGATCTTGGTCCCGATCTCGAAAAAAGTCCTCAAGGATGAGGATGCCCAGCATGTTTCGTTCTTTGCGTATTTTAATGAGATAACGCTCCATGAACTCTGTCATGTGTTGGGAGTGAATTATGTCACTTTGCCCGATGGATCGAGGACGACAGTCAATCGAGCCCTTCAAGAGAACTATTCAGCGATCGAAGAAAGCAAGGCCACTGTCATCGGAATCTACAATGTTGACCTTTTGATGGAGAAAGGCTGGATCTCCAGAGAAAAGGAAAGAGAGATCTACACCACATACCTGGCAGGTATGTTCAGGTCCTTGAGATTTGGGCTGCATGAGGCCCATGGCTTGGGCACAATCATCCAGTACAATTTTATGCGCGAGAAAGGTGCATTTGTCTACGATGAGGAGACGCAAAAATTTAGTGTCGACATGAGTAAAATCAAGACAGCGATCAAGGAACTGGCACAGCAACTATTGATATTGGAGGGCGAAGGCAATTACGAGAAGGCCAAAGCATTTATCGAAAAGTACAGGACGGTCGAAGATATCCTGGAAAACACCATAAAGAGCCTGGAGGATATCCCTGTCGACATCACCCCTGTGTTTAAATAAAAAAAGAAAATAGGGGACAGGCTACTTTTTACAGGGGTAAAAGAAAAAGTAGCCTGTCCCCTATTCCTTCGACTGAGCTTCCTCTTCTAAACCATAGATGTATTCCAGAAGGAGCATCACACTTTCTGCAGGAGTATCTACAAATTCCAATCCCATTTCGAACACATCATCATCATAGAGCCGGCCCACCCATCTGACCTTGGCAGTCGCTTCGACCAATTTCCGCATTTTCGCCAGGGTCAGCTCGAGCTTGAGCATTGTATCGATCGGCAACATTTTATCTGTTATGATTTTTACACCGCCAGAAGAGATATCCTTTGTCAGAGCATATACGATATTTTTGTCGTGCTGGTACTTGTCTTCGGGAAGAAGCTTAATTGCAACCTTAATTTCCTCTTCGACCCTTTTTTCCTTCCTTTTTTCGCTCATCCCTAAGGCTCCTTGTTATGTCTCCCTTATATAAAGTCGGTGTTTATAACTATTCTGGCTAAAAGAATTTTAGCCCTCTTCCAAATTTAAAGCAATTAAAATATATATTCAAAGCACCTAGATTTCAAGTAATGGAATAAAGTCAGAGGACTCAGTTGAGATTAGATCAGGCTAATTGAAAATGCTGGGGAAGTCATCTGTTTCCATTATTCGCTTTCATATTTTAATGTAGAGTCCGCTTCCCCTAACAGACCGTTTGGGGGACAGTTCTTACAGAAAAAGGGACAGTCCCCTTTTTGGTCTACCCCTGGAAAAAGGGGACTGTCCCCTTTTTGGACCTTTTTGAAAGAGGCTTGACAAGTGGGGCTAAATCCGCTATAAGTCAGTTACTAAATCCCGAGGAGGTGAATGTTATTGGCGTTTATCGTTGTTGATGAAGGCGAATCTATCGAAGGCGCACTGCGGAGATTTAAGAGAAAAGTTCAACAAGAGGCGATCATCAAAGAGATCAAAAAGCACTCTGTCTACTACAAGCCCGGCGAACGTAGACGGATGAAGGATGCTCAAGCCCGCAAACGCATGCGGCGACGTCTGAGAAGAGAACGAGAATTCGAATACTATTGATAACTCCTCTCCTCCCCGATTAAAACTAACTTTTGCACCGCTCTATTGAGTGGATAATTTTACCGAGCAGAAAGGATGGCGGATTCCTCAGTCCAGACAACTAGAAAACCACCCTGGCTCAAGGTCAAGCTCCCCACTCACAAAAACTACTTCTATGTGTCTAAGCTCCTGAAAAAACACGATCTTCACACCATCTGTCAGAGTGCCAAATGTCCCAACGTCTCAGAATGTTGGGCCCACAAAACAGCCACGTTCCTTATCCTGGGAGACACGTGTACAAGAGCATGCGCCTTTTGTGCGGTTACAAAGGGCGAGCCATCACCGCCTCCAAAAGAAGAGCCCGAGAGAGTCGCCGAAGCTGTCTCAAAAATGAACCTTCGCTATGTCGTTATCACTTCTGTCACACGTGATGACCTTCCCGACGGTGGCGCCTCCCGATTCGTGTCCACTTTAAAGGCCATCAAACAACAGAATCCCGGCATCCGAGTGGAAGTGCTTATTCCTGATTTCAACGGCGACGAAAAGGCCTTACATACTGTCATTACCGCCACCCCGGATGTTGTCAACCACAACATCGAGACCCCGGAAACCATCTATCCCCTGATCAATCGGCCTGTCCTGAATTACAGGCGATCGCTCAAAATCCTGGAAAGGGCGAAAACCATGGGGGCCACAACAAAATCCGGCCTCATGATCGGCTTGGGTGAAAAAAAACATGACATCTTTCAGACATTCGCCGATTTGAAAGCCGTTTCCTGCGACCTTTTAACCATCGGACAATACCTCCAACCCTCAAGATTGAACACCCCCACAAGAAAATATTACACTCCTGAAGAATTTGCAGAGTTGAAAAATATCGCACTGGAATGCGGTTTTTCTTGGGTGCAGTCAGGCCCGCTCGTGAGAAGCTCATACGGAGCCTACGGGATGTACAAAAAATTAAAAAGGACATGCTGAGATAAAATGAAGTATTTCATATTCACAGACATCCACGGTAACTTAGAAGCCTTTCTCGCAGTTTTAAAATTCGCGCGCCGACGAAAGATCGATCACTTCCTGTTTCTCGGGGATATGGTCGGATACGGCGCTTCACCTAACGAAATCATTCAAAAGATACAGCTCCTCAAGCCGCTCTCCATCATCAGGGGAAACCACGACAAGGCTGTCTGTGAGATCGACAATGTCAAGACATTCAATCCCATTGCCGCTTCTGCCATACACTGGACCCAGAAGAATCTCAAGAAGAGCAACCTTAACTACCTCAAACGCCTCAAACAAGGCCCCCAAACCGTCAACAAGGATATAACCATCTGTCACGGAGCTCCTTTTGATGAAGACCACTACATCTTCGGTGAATTTGATGCCGCAGAGGCTTTCCTCCACATTAAAACACAGATATGCTTCTTTGGGCATACTCATTTTCCCTTCCTCTACACAGAAAAAGACCATTTCGTCGAGGGAACCTTCATAACCGGAAACTCGAGCGAGATCAAGATCGAAAAGGACGTCAGATACTTGATCAATCCCGGGTCAGTGGGACAGCCGCGGGATAGGAACACCCGGGCTTCCTATGCTATCTACGACAGCAAACAGAAGAAGATCAATTTCTACCGGATCGAATACAACATCGGAGAAGCCCAGAAAAAGATCCTTGAGGCCGACCTTCCGGCCGCACTGGCGGAAAGACTGGGACTAGGAATTTAAAAAAGGACTACAGCCAAGGCCTTCAAATCATCCCCTCCAATCTCCTCTAAGTCTGAATTATTCACGAGTCGAGGTCGCTACAAAGGCGAGGCAGCAGCCCACGAAGCTGTAGTGAACTACCGCAACTGGGCTACAACGAAGGCTTTGTAGTGAGATCAGCTCGCCCGTAGGGTAAAAGATGCCGACAATATAAGAGTGAGTGTTTTTTGGATGGAGTTGTCGGCAGCTTTTATGAATAATTCAGGTTAAGTTTTTGGGTTGGCATAACAGTACAGACAACAGTGGGGGCAGAACTGTGTATAGCTCCCGATATCCATAGACTCGGTACAGAGACATTCTTTGCGCTGCGTCCCGTCTTTTTTCGTTGAGACAGGCGCTTGATCCGGATGGAGCTCTTGGAGGAGAGCCCCATCAATGCAGGAGGAAGGCACAATATCGGAGGCTTCACTCAAAGATGCCTGACTGCAGAGGTGAAGATCGATCCCATAATTCTTGGCGACTTGGTGTAAATACCTTGCGTCCTTCACTTTTTTTCCGGGTGGCGGATCCATATAGACGAAATCCTCTTTGGTTGCTCTTCTTTTCGCTTTGTTGTACCACTGGGTGAAGCTGAAACGAACATCCTGAATACCTTTATCATGGAGGATCGGTGCAAGCTCTTCGAAGAAGTGGAGGTTTGTCCTCTCCTTATCCCCCTCTTTCCAGTAGATGATCGGATCGAATCGAACAGACACTCTTCGAGGTATCCCCACAATTTCAATCAGGCTGTCCAACTGCGAAAGGGCGACCTTCGGGAGAGGCACGCCCTGTTCGATAAAACCTCCCCCCAGTCCCGTTATCGTGAAGTGGAGGTAAAGTTGGTCGTATTTTCGGAATTTATCTCTTAGTCCGGAATTATTATCAATGATGTTTGCAAAATTTTTCGACCACAGAACAACCGTATGCACATTTTGAGGGCTCAGATCCACTGTGTAGGTGTGCCCCGAAGGACCGAAGACTTTAGCTTCCTCCATGCGTATGGCCGATGCAAGCCATTCAGGGAAAAAAGCGACCAGGTCCGTCCTTCGTGAGGCACTAATAATCTTTTTCATGGCATCTTGACACAAGCTGTCTCAGAAATTAATATTTTAGCTGATAACTTAAAGGTCAAGCAATGGCTGTCCTCAGAGCAAAGAATCTCAAAAAGAGCTACGGACCCCGTCTTGTCGTTAAAAGTATCGATATCGCGGTCAACACCGGTGAGATCATAGCCCTCTTGGGACGGAACGGCGCAGGCAAAACAACAACCTTCCAGATGATGGTGGGATTGATCAAGCCCGACAGCGGAACCATCTATTTGGATGGAACGGACATCTCTAGGCACACAAGCAATCAACGCGCCGACGAAGGGATCACCTATCTCCCTCAGGAAAACTCCGTTTTTCTCAAAACAACGGTGGAGAAAAACCTCGCGATGATCCTCGAGCTCAAAAAATACAAAAAAAACGAAGTGGCGACAATAACGGATCAGCTCCTCGAAGAGCTGGGGCTCCAATCGTTGAGAACGCAACCGGCTTTTAGTCTCTCTGGGGGGGAAAGACGCCGGCTCGAGATTTGCCGTGCCCTTGTCCTCGATCCTAAATTCCTGCTTCTGGATGAACCTTTCACCGGAATCGATCCTTTGACGATTGTAGAGATCCAGAGAATCCTCCTGAGCTTGAAAATGAAGGACATCGGCATCATCCTTTCCGACCACAATGTCCGTGACACCCTGAAAATAGCGGACAACGGCTACGTTATTGACCACGGAGAAATCCTGATCAAAGGGAATCCCAAGCAGATAGCCTCCGATGAAAGGGCCAAAGAGAGATTTCTAGGGGAAAATTTCAATCTAGGTGATGAGGTCGCAGACTAAGACTCTTCAGAAAAGAGGTGATCGCCCAAAGTCTCTCCCAGGAAAAATAGAAACAAGAAAAAATAGATTATCAACAGGATAACAAGAAACACAAGTGTTTGCACCGTGGATGTCGTGAGTAGCTGAAAGAACCTGATTCCGATGACGCGAGATGCAAGCCATAAGGCCACCAACCAAACGCCAACAATAATGAGCACGTCAAAAATCCTGGACTTTATCCATGGAGAAAATTGCACATCAGGTTTTTTGAGGCGGCGCTTTTTCCCCTTTGTTAATGTGGACTGGAACAGGCCCTGGCTAAAGGGAAGATTCTGCTGATCCACACTCTCGGGTAATCCCATTCCCGTATCTGCAGCACGAACGGGTTCCTCTTCTTTGGTTGTTCCATCCTCA
>CAZIMJ010000342.1:0-6251 GCA_964540205.1 uncultured Eubacteriales bacterium
GGACGTGGGGGCTTCTCTCACATCTCCCCTGGAGAGATGTACCATGCCCGCCTAGAGCCCTTCTCACGGTTTTTTCCATCACACAATCTGATCACCCAATAACGATATTGAATATTCATGACATAACTAGTTTGGAAGCGCATCCTGTAAAAACCAGGAGGCTTGACAAAATAGGGTATTGCGATTAAGGTATATCTAATTTTTGAAAATTTACCCAGGAGGTCTGGCTTCCACAAAAAGGTAAAAAATGAAGGCAAAAATCGATTACAAAGAGATCATCAAAATTATAGATCTGCTGGAGGAGAGAAATCTCTCGGAATTCGAGTTAGAGATCGAAGACTTAAAAATCAAGATCAGCAGGGCCCCTCAGAAAACAAACTCTCAAGAAATTGCCCCAGCCGTTCCTCTCGCAAGCATTGCAGCCAACAGTGAGGCTCCCGCCCAAACAGAGCCCGCTGACGACGAAGAGGGCCTGCATTTCATCACCTCCCCGATGGTCGGAACATTCTACCGTTCACCGAATCCTTCAACCCCTTCCTTCGTGGAAAAGGGAGAGATGGTAGCAAAGAACCAGACCCTCTGTATCATCGAAGCCATGAAGTTGATGAACGAGATCGAGGCCGAGGTTGAAGGAATCCTTGAAGAGATTTATATCAAGAACGGCAAGCCTGTCGAGTACGGCCAGAAGCTTTTTGCCATCAAGCCACAAAACTGACCGCCCATGATATCCAAGATCCTGGTCGCAAACAGAGGCGAAATTGCACTCCGGATCATCCGTACGGCAAGAGAGATGGGGATCAAGACTGTAGCAGTCTATTCAGAGGCCGACAGGAACTCTCTCCACACAATGTTCGCCCACGAATCCGTCTGCATAGGGCCTGCGAAAACGTCCGAGAGCTATCTCAACATTCCCAACATCATCAGCGCCGCCCAGATTACCAAGGCAGATGCGATCCATCCCGGCTACGGCTTTCTTGCCGAAAATCCCAGATTTCCAGAGATCTGCGACTCTGAAGACATCACGTTCATCGGCCCCTCAGCGTCCCTCATCAATCTGTTGGGGGATAAGAACGCAGCACGTCTCGGCATGAAGAAGGCAAAACTACCGGTTATCCCAGGGAGCAATGATGTCATCGTCGAGTTGTCAGAAGCTAAATCCATCGCAAAGAAGATCGGTTATCCGGTGATTCTCAAGGCGGCCTCGGGCGGCGGGGGCAGGGGAATGCGCATCGTCCGTTCACCCAATCAGATGGACGAACAGTTATCCATTGGCCAGTACGAGGCTAAAGCGGCCTTCGGAGATCCCTCTCTGTACATGGAAAAGTACATTGAGAACGCCCGCCATATCGAGATCCAAATTATCGGGGATACACAGGGCTATGTGATCGCCCTGGGCGAGAGAGAATGTTCTATCCAGAGGAAACACCAAAAGGTGCTGGAGGAGACTCCCTCTCCTTTCATCGATGAGAAGTTTCGAAAAAGAATCATCAAGGCCGCTCAAGACGCGGCGGATTCCATCGGATACCAGAGTTTGGGCACGTTCGAATTCCTCGTGGACAACGAAAAGAGATTTTATTTCATGGAGGCGAACACTCGTGTGCAGGTGGAACATCCCATCACTGAAATGGTGTATGGTGTAGACCTGATCAAAGAACAGATCAAGATCGCCTCGGGCGAGAGGCTCTCTTTTCCCCATGACCTTCAAATGTCTGGCCACAGCATCGAATGCCGCATCAATGCGGAAGACCCGGATACTTTTATTCCCTCGGCAGGAAAAATCGAATTTCTGGTTCTTCCAGGAGGGCAGGGAATTCGCGTGGATTCCGCTGCATACCATGGATGGACGATCCCTCCTGACTACGACTCATTGCTCGCCAAAGTTGTCGCCAGAGCGCCAACCCGGAAAGAGGCAATCCAAAAGATGCAAACCGCACTGGAGATGACCACCATCGTGGGCATCAAAACAAACATCCCCCTGCACCTCAATATCCTATCCAATCCAGACTTCAAGAAGGGCAACTATACGATCCAATTCCTGGAGAATTTCCTCTCTAAGAAGATCGTGAAAAGCAAAACGTAAAAAATTGAATTCTTAATAAGGTTCATAGCAATAATGAGTACCTTCTGGTATAGAATCAGAGGAGATGTTTTCGTTTCATGTCTTACTTTTATCGATTCATCAACCGAACATCGACCGTAAATTGGCCTGAATTATCCTCAGCGACATTTTCATTGACGCCCAAGAACAGCCGTCCACTGATGGGCATGGAGACGATCCGGTCAGAGCCGATGTGAAAGATCTCCACCATCTCGTTCCGTGTCTCTTTCCCCGTCTCTTCATCAACTTCGATGGAAATAAGGAGAACCACTTTACCGATCAAAGCACCTATATTCTCGTTCTGGATGGGCTGCTGGACAGTCTTCAAGTCGTATCCATCCGGACCACAGTAAGCCATGGGATTGCCGACCTGGAGGGAAATGCCTCCGGATGCGGAGAAAGAGAGCGTCTGGTCTCCCTCCACATCATAACCTGTATCGGTCCACTGCACATTGCTCGGAACTGTGAGACGGTAGACCCTTCCGGACACAAATTTGAGCCCCTCGGGCTCCTGCCCCTGCGGACTTAGGGTCAGCGGGGAAAATACCAGCACCGCCACAAAAAAAACCAAAAACTTCTCCATGGTATTTTTTCGTTGGAGGCAGGAATAAATGTGTCGATATCGCCTCATAGCTGCTTGCCTAACTTGAGAATCTGGATCATCTGTTCGTGGATCAGGCCGTTCGAAGCAAGGAGATCCTTCCCGTAAATACTCGCTGTTTCCCCCTGGAAATCGGTCACATGCCCTCCCGACTCCTCGACTATCAAGATCCCGGCGGCAACATCCCAAGGACTCAGTTTTAATTCCCAAAATCCATCAAACCTCCCGCAAGCCACATAACAGAGGTCAAGGGCCGCGGACCCGCAGCGGCGGATGGCCTGAACGCGTGTGGCAAAATTCGCAAAATGATCGATGTTATTCACTTCGCTCTCCCGGACATCATAGGGAAAACCCGTAGCCAGAAGGCTCTTGTCCAGGTCACCAGTAGCAGAGGTGTGGATCCTTTGCCCGTTCATTACAGACCCTTTTCCCGAAATGGCCGAAAACATCTCTCCTCTCATTGGATCATAAATAACACCACACACGACCGTGTTCTTCCATTCCAGTGCAATGGACACACAGAATATGGGAAAATTGTGGGCATAGTTCGTTGTTCCATCCATAGGGTCGATGATCCACCGGAATTCAGAACCTCTTTGTTCACAGAGGTCTTCTTCGGCAAGAAAGTCATGATCTGGAAACCGCGAGGAGATGTGGGAGAAAATTACATCCTGAGAGCGCTTATCAAAGTCTGTAACAAGATTTACGGCTCCCTTGTAGACAATTTTTTTTGAAGAATCGATATTTCGGCGGAGCATCTCTCCTGCTATTCTGCTGGCTTCCTCTGCAACCTTCAAGGATTCTTCCCATTCCATAGCTCTCACATCTTACCAACTCTTGTGCTGCGTCGCAACCCATCCGCATGAAACACAAACAATTTTGAATACATCAAACAAAAAAGGAGTAGAATATATGGACCTTCATACGGATTTAGAGACCTGAATTTGAGTCCGGAATTATAAAATTGACATAAACGCCTGGATGGCGAGATTGGAAGCACTTCCAAAACCGTGATCGCATGACCACACGTTGCGATATTGAGTGTCCCTATTGTGTGGTGGAGAAAACCGTGAGAAGGGCTCTAGGCCGGCATGGCACATCTCCCGAGGGAGATGTGAGGGAAGCCCGGAACCGAGCGAAGTTTCCTCGCTGGGGAAACTGAGCGTGTTTTCGTAATCACCAATTGGGATACTCGGATATCATTCATCACGGATTTGGAAATGCTTACGGCGAGATTAAACTTTTTGCCTTTTATGACGTAGTATATTATGATATTTTCCTCTGAGAGGGACCTAAAATGAATGAGCAGGATTACTCGAAAAAAAAGAAAAAAGCCTTGGTCATCCGTACTCCTAAGAAGAGCCCAGGAGGCAAGAAAAGGATTTTTATCATCGTTGCCGTCATTCTGATACTGGCAGTCATCATTATCCTCAATTTTCAGTCTCAACGAGAAAAAGCGCTAAAAGTGACGGTCGAAAAAGTTAAAAACCACGATTTAACTTCTATCGTATCTGCTTCGGGAGAAGTCAAACCCAAAAAAAGCGTGAACATCAGTGCACACATCTCAGGTAGAATCGTAAAAATCGGTGTTGAGGAGGGGCAGAGGGTCAAAAAGGACGATTTCCTCTTGAAACTCGAGTCCATTCAGCATGAAGCCAACGCCGACCGAGATCGAGCCGTCATCCGCACCTTCCAAGCAGAGCTCATAAAAGCAGATGCCCAGCTCAAGAAAGACAAAAGCTTTTACGAACGACAAAAAAAGCTCTACGATGAATTGCTTATTTCAGGAGAACAGTTGGAGGCCGCCAAGACCACACATGAGATCTCCGAAGCCACCCATGAGGCCATCCTGTATCAGATCCGTCAGGCCCAAGCCTCTCTGAAAAGCACCCTGGACATGCTGAGCAAAACTGTCTACCATTCCCCTATTGACGGTATCATCACCAGCCTGAGAGTGGAAGAGGGAGAGATCGCAATGATCGGGACGATGAACAACCCAGGAACAGTTTTGATGACGATCGCAGACCTTTCTGTGATGGAAGTTGAAGTCGAGGTCGACGAGACAGATGTCATCAGTCTTTCTTTGGGACAAAAAGCGGATATCAGGATCGATGCTCTTCCCGACCGTGTCCTACAGGGAACAGTCACCGAGATCGGAAGTTCAGCTCTGCAACAGGCAGTGACTACAGAAGAATCTAAGGATTTTAAAGTTGTCATCACACTGGAGGATCCACCCAAAAGCCTCAAGCCGGGACTGTCAGCCTCAGCTGATATCATTACCGCGGAACGAAAGCATGTCCTCGCCATTCCCATCGCCAGTCTCGTCTTGAAAGAAAAAGAGAACAGCGACGATAAAGATGAAGACGAACAGGAAGAGGGCGTCTACAGGATCAAGGACAGCAGGGCCAAATTCCAGGCTGTCAAGAAAGGAATCATGGGTGAACTGATGGTGGAGATCATCTTAGGTCTCGAAGAGGGACAAGAGATTGCCACCGGTCCTTACAATGCTCTCCGCCAGCTCAAAGACGACACCTTGATAAAAACTGAGGAAAAAAGGCAATAACCCCCATGGACTCAACAAACAATGCCGTCATCCTGGTCGAGAACCTGACGAAAGTTTACCAATTGGGAAAACAGGAGGTTAGAGCACTCTCCGGTGTAACATTCAAGATCCTTCCCAATGAATTCGTGGCGATCATGGGTCCTTCAGGTTCGGGGAAATCAACATTGCTCAATCTAATCGGTTGCTTAGACACTCCCTCTGAGGGAGAATACTACTTGAGCGGGAAACTTGTCAGCGCCCTCAGCGAAAATGAACTGGCGCGCATCCGAAACAGCGAGATCGGATTTGTTTTTCAAGTTTTTAACCTGCTTCCCAGGGCGACGGCTTTCCACAACGTCGAACTCCCTATTATATACAAGGGAGAGGGGAAGACAGAAAGAGCTATAAAGGCACAGAAGGCCTTGAAAATGGTGGAAATGGACCACCGCATGCACCACCGCCCGTCCGAACTCTCCGGCGGGGAAAGACAGAGAGTGGCCATCGCAAGAGCTCTCGTGAATAATCCTTCACTGCTTTTGGCTGACGAGCCCACAGGAAATCTCGACTCGAAAACCGGCCAGGAGATCCTGAACCTTTTTCACAAGATCCACTCTCAAGGAAACACCATCGTCATGGTCACACATGACATGGATATCGCTCAGCAGGCTCAGAGGATCCTTTTTGTCCGAGATGGCATGGTGGAAAAAGAGGTAAGGAAAGGAGAATAGAATGAACATATTCAATCGATTTATTGGAGTTATATTCAGCCCACAAGAGACTTTTAAGACACTCTCGGAAAAGCCGGTCTGGATCGATGCTCTCATCGTCATTCTTATTGCTATCGTTCTTTTTACGCATCTAACCATGCCCTATACACTCAAGGACACAGCCCAGCTTATGGAGAACAACGTCAAGCTCCAGGAAAGACTGGGTGATGAAGGTTTCGAACAAACGATGGAGCGAATAAAAAATCCCTCAAAGGGTTCGATTGCAGTCCGAGTATTCGTGCT
>CAZIMJ010000343.1:0-11305 GCA_964540205.1 uncultured Eubacteriales bacterium
CCTCGACTCATGAATAATCCAGGTTAAGTCACATACCCGAATTGGATGAAAAAGGATGCATTTACAAATCGGTGATGTCATGAATACTCGATAGCGTTATTGAGTGATTAGATTGTGTGGTGGAGAAAACCGTGAGAAGGGCTGGACGGGCACGGTATATCTCCCAATGGGAGATATGAGGGAGGCCCGGATCCGAGCGAAGTTTCCTCGCTGGAAAAACTGAGCGTGTTTTCGTTGCCACCAATCTGATCACTCGGTTTGACATTCATCATAGATTTAGAAATATTTCCATTTTCAGATGCCAAGTTGAGTTTATGATGAATTTGTGTTAAAAATTTGGATACCTTCAAAGACACAATAGAAGTGTAAGGAGATAGATCAAGTGAAAAGAATATCATCGTTTAAAGAATTACCTCCAGAAAAGTTGGCATGGAGACTGAGCCCAGAGAAAATCCCCTACGATAATACCGAAGAATGTCAGTCTTGCGAAGGGATCATCGGGCAGGATAGAGCCATCCGTTCCATTCAAACAGGCCTTGATGTCAAAAGTCTTGGCTACAACATCTTCATCACCGGACTGGTGGGAACTGGACGAACCACAACCATCAAACAGCTCCTCGAAAAATTGGAGAAAGAGGATAAAACTCCAGACGATATCCTGTTTGTGAATAACTTTAAGGTCCCCGATGAACCGACTTTGATAACTCTTCCTTCGGGAAAGGGAAAATTATTCCGAGACGCTATGGAGCATCTGATAGAGATGCTGAAATCCAAAATCCCTGAACTCCTTAAAAGCTCCTATTATACCGAAAAAAGGGACAGCATCATCGATACCCAGCAGAATAAGCAGAAAAAGATTCTTAAAGCATTCGAGGACGAAGTCGCCAAGGAAGGATTCTCTGTCATTCAGGTTCAGATGGGGCTTTATGTCAAGCCTGATCTCATCCCTGTGATCGGGGGAAAGCCCACACCGTTCCCCCAACTGGAAAATCTGGTGAGAGAGGAAAAGTTCGCCAAAGAAAAACTGGAAGAACTCAAGGAAAAATACGAGAAATTGACGGGAAAGCTTGAGGAAGTGTTCAAGCTGATGAAAGGAACAGAAGAAGAGACACACCGGCTGCTCAAGGAGTGGGATCAAAAATCGATCACTCCCATCATCAAGGGAGCCATCCTGGGGATAAGGGACAGCTTCAAATATGATGTCATTACAGACTATCTCGATGATGTCGAAGCAACACTGACCGAACGGATCAATATATTTAAAGGAACGCAAAAACAGGAAACAGAGCAGCAGATAATCCAACAAGATCCATTCTTGGAATACAAAGTCAACCTCCTGATCGACAATTCCGAATTAAAAAGTGCACCGGTCATCATGGAGACAAATCCCAATTACATCAACCTTTTTGGCTCTATCGAGTCGACCATGAACCGTTTCGGACTTCTCCAAACGGATTTCACAAAAATCAAAGCAGGTTCATTCCTGAAAGCCAACGGTGGCTATCTCATCATAAACGCACTGGACGCACTTATCGAACCAGGCGTGTGGAATACTCTGAAAAGAACTCTTCGATATCAAACACTCGAAATCCAAAATTTCATGTCGATCTACATGGTCTCCACTAGCCGTCTCAAGCCCCAGCCCATCAGCATCGATGTGAAGGTGGTCATGATCGGTGATCCCCACATTTACAACCTGCTTTATTACATGGACGAAGACTATAAGAAGATATTCAAGATCAAAGCCGAATTCGACTCTGAGATGAATAAGGACAAAAAGACCATACTGGAATACGCAGCCTTCATCAAGAAGATAACAGAAGACGACAATCTGCAATCATTCGATAAAGAGGGGATCGCAGCCATCATCGAGTACGGCACAAGAATTGCTGGGAGACAGAGAAAACTATCCACACGTTTTAACATCATTGCGGACGTTATCCGGGAAGCCAGCTACTTTTCTAAAAAAGACAAAAAAAAGGTCGTCAGCCGAAGTCACGTGGAGAAGGCCATTGAGGAAGGTTTCGAACGAGTGGGGCTTATAGAGGATAAGATCCAGGAGATGATCGAAGAAGGAACCATCATGATCGAAACAAAAGGCAGTGTCGTAGGCCAGGTCAACGGCCTTGCGGTTTACCAAATGGGAGGGTATGCATTTGGCAAGCCGACGCGCATAACGGCGAACACTGCTGTAGGCCGGGCTGGCGTGATAAACATCGAAAGAGAAGCAGACATGAGTGGCCGGACACACAACAAGGGTGTTCTCATCCTAGGTGGATATCTCAGAGGTAAGTATGCTCAGAACAAACCCTTTTCTTTGTCTGCAAGCCTCGCCTTCGAGCAGTCTTACTCGGGTGTGGATGGCGACAGCGCCTCATCGACCGAAGTCTATGCCATACTCTCCAGCCTCTCAAAACTTCCTTTGAGGCAGGATATTGCGGTCACAGGATCTCTCAACCAAAAGGGAGAGATCCAACCCATCGGGGGAGTCAACGAAAAGATCGAAGGGTTTTTTGAAATCTGTAAGAGCAAAGGATTGACAGGAGCACAGGGAGTCATCATCCCGCAACAGAATATCCAGAATTTGATGTTGAGAAAAGATGTGGTCGAAGCCGTCGCAAAAGGACAATTCCACATTTATCCCGTGAAGAAAATCGACCAGGGGATCGAAATCCTCACGGGGATCAAAGCAGGAAAAATCAAGAAGGATGGATCATTCGAAGGAGGGACTGTTAATTACATGGTTGATGAAGAAATGCATAGATTGGCTAAAAGCTGGAAGACGTTTGCTGCATCTACTGAAAAGAACAAAAACTCATGAACTTCTAATCCAGACCGACCAGTTTCTTGAGGCGGGTAACTTCGGATGGCATGAGATAGCGCCACTGTCCCTTTTTCAGAGTCCCGATCGCTATACCCGCATAATTTATCCTTTTTAAAGAGAAGAGGCTGTAGCCGATGGCCTCGAACATCCGTCTGACTTCACGTTTTCTTCCCTCTGTCAATTCGATACGGATCCTTGCGTTTTTCGGATCAGACCCGAGATGAGTGACTTTAGCCGACGCTGTTTTCTTTCCATCAAGGTGTATCCCCCTCTCCAACTTCTGGAGGCTTCTGTGAGAAGGGATCCCTTTCGTTCTTACTTCGTAGACCTTTTTTATTCGATAGCGGGGATGCATCAAGCGGTTCGCCAATTCCCCATTATTAGTTAATAGAAGAAGGCCCTCACTGTTAAAATCCAGCCTGCCCACAGGAAACATACGCTTTTTCAACTTAGGCAAAAGCTCGAGAACCGTCGGCCTCTTGAATGGGTCATTCAGCGTCACGAGATAACCCGCAGGCTTGTTCAGCAGAAGATAAAACTCTTCCTTCTCTTTTTTGACATTCCGGCCATCCACACGGACAGAGTCCTTTGCAGGATCTATTTGGACTCCCAGTTCTTCAACAACTATATTATTCACACTGATCCGGCCTTCGGTGATCATCCGGTCTGCCTCTCTTCTTGAGGCCACACCAGCCTGAGCCAGGAATTTGTTTAATCTCACGAGCATAAACGGTTAAAAATAGAAATTGATGCCGAAGTGAAAGGTGAAACTCTTGATGCTTATTTCCTCAGTCTCAATCTCAAAGTTTCCAGGATTATACCTTGCTTCTCCCAAGAGAGAAAGCTTTTTGCCCAGGAACGCCTCTAAACCCAGGCCAGCGTTCCATCCCCCGCTTTTGTCTTTTCCGATATCCTTGATATCTGCCGTGTACGTGCCGTATCCAAACGTTAGATAGGGATTGACGATGGGAAACGGAAGAAAAAACCGCACGTTCAATCCCAGATAATTGGTGTTGATCTTCCGTGAATCCCAATTATTCCCAATATCGGATACCTCGATATTGTGGGCAGCCTGGTAAAAATTCCCCTCAACAACGAAGGTCAGAATTCTTATACCCACACGTGCCCCGTAGAGGAACGCCGTGTTCTTGTCGAATTCGATATCTTTAATATCGATGTTTTGCTGTGACCACCCTCCCTGGATCCCGATAAAAAACATACCGTCTCCGAATAGGTTGCCGCTCCCGAATAAACACACGATCAAAATGCCCAATAAGACAATTTTTCTATCCATCGTGCTTCTCCTTCTACAAATTATCTGTACTATTCACGAGCTGATATCGCTGCAAAGGCGAGGCCGTGGCCTACGAAGCTGTAGTTAACTACCGCGAGTAGGCTACAACGAAGGCACTGTAGTGAGATCGGCTCGCCTGTAAGGTAAAAAATGTCGATCAAGAATAAAAATCGCATTGAAAACGCAACTGTTAAAATGATTTACTACAATATTAAAGTAAAGGTTTAATGATATTTTTTTTAGATAATGAATCGACATTTTTTATGAATAGTACAGTACTAGTATAGTCGAGGTTTGGCCAGAATTTCCAGTACTCGGAGGTCAAAAAAATTCTGCGCATGCGCAGGGATCAAGAGAATCGCTGTATCCGCTCCCTGCTCAGTACCGCCGATTGACATACAGGGTCCCAGAGTTGAGATCAAACCTGCATCCGCAGCCATGAGTGCGATCTCGATCGCGACTTTTGTCCCCTGCCCAAACACCCTCAATGTGAAGGCTATAATTTCTTCCAACTCGTATGTCCCGAGTTTATTCCGGACTGCTCTTCCGACGCCGCCAAGAGCGTGTTGGCACGTGAGGACTTTCGCTCCTGCCTCTTCAATCTGACGTTTTTGCTCTGGAAGGAACTGCTGAAAATCCGGCTTGAGAAATCCTGTAGAATGAGACACGATCACAAGATTCTTTCCGGGAAAAAACTGCGTGGCGAGCAATCCTGTTTTCCCGGAAGTCGAAGCAACGAGAATATTTGATATATCCAATTCTTCCACTCTTTGTGAAGCGATCTGCAAAGTTTTTTGCGTATTTTCTTTTCCGGGATTTTCGAAATACACACAGGGAACCACAGCCCCTTTCTCTTCTCTTGTTGTACTATCGTCCATACTCTCTTCTCCTTATTCGTGTTCTATTCACTACTCTATGGTGTGAGGAGAACCTTGAGTGTTCCGGATTTCCGTGCAAGCTTAAAAAAGCTTCAAGGGCATGTACCAGAGCTTTCATTCCGGTTCCATTGTCGTTTCTCCACTCTCGCATGTCAACCCAATGATAGAGTTTTTCCCTCCACTGACATTCTGGAATAAAAGTATTATACCCAAGCGGAGGCGGTTACCGGAGATATTGAGTGGGAATTAACAGTCTTGATTTTTAATTAAGTCATCAGTATTATTATCGTAACAAAAATGAGTGAACAACGGGTTGTCGTAACCGGATTGGGTGTCGTGACTCCTATTGGTCTTGGAATTGATGAATTTTGGAAAGGATTGAAAGAGGGTCGAAACGGTGTTTCAAAGGTTACCCATTTCGATCCCACTCATTATCGCTCCCAAATGGCGGCTGAAGTAAAGGACTTTGATCCTACCGATTGGATCGACAAGAAATCTATCGAGCGTATGGACAGGTTTATCCACTTCGGAATGAGCTCATCTGCTATGGCACTTAATGATGCTGGTTTAAATACCTTTGCCTTTGATAGCAACAGGGCAGGAGTCATCATAGGCTCTGGTATCGGGGGAGCCTTTACGATACAAGACGGGTACTCTAAACTTCACGAAAAAGGGCCAAAATCCATAAGTCCCTTTTTTATTTCCAAGACACTCATAAACATGGCACCCTGCCTGGTCTCCATCACTTACGGTCTAAAAGGCCCTCTTTCTGCTCCCAGTGTTGCATGTTCAACGGGAGCCAATGCCATCGGCGATGCCTTCCGAATTATTCAGAGGGGCGATGCCGATATCATGCTTGCGGGAGGAGCAGATGCAAGCATAAATCCATTGCCTTTCGCCGGCTTTTGCGCGACGCGATCGATGTCGACAAGGAATGATTGTGTGGAAAAAGCGAGCAGGCCTTTTGACAAGAATCGTGACGGCTTTGTAATGGGAGAAGGGGCCGGCATTGTTGTTTTAGAGCGACTTGAGCATGCTCTCAGCCGGAATGCACGCATCTATGCCGAACTTGTTGGCTATGGTAATATGGCTGATGCCTTTCATTTCACAGCTCCAGAGCCTGGAGGCGATGGAATGATCAGGGTAATGAGAGCTGCTATGAATGATGCTGGCATCGACCCGCAGGAAGTGAAATACATCAACGCACATGGCACTTCGACTGTCTTGAATGATAAGGCTGAAAGTATAGCTATTATGAAGGTCTTTTGTGACCACTCGAAGAATCTTAAGATCAGTTCCGTAAAGTCGATGACCGGTCACCTGTTGGCAGCAGCTGGGGCAGTGGAATTTGTGGCCACGGTGATGAGTGTCTATACCGGCAAACTACCCCCGACAATAAACTATGAAGAACCTGATCCCGAATGCCCTCTCGATTATGTGACCAATGGAGTCGAATCGATCGACTTCGAGTTGGCATTGAGCAATTCCTTTGGCTTCGGTGGAGGTAATGTCAGTCTCGTAGTGAAAAAATGCGAGAGTTAAAATGAAAATCCCAAAGCTTCAAATTGGAAATATCACCGCAGACGTTCCGATTGTCCAGGGGGGCATGGGCGTGAGGGTGTCTCTTTCCTCGCTCGCCTCTGCCGTGGCTGAGGAGGGAGGGATAGGCACTATCTCGAGCATAGGCTTGGGTGATATCGAGGCATCAAAGAATGACTATGAGAGGATATCTCGTGAAGCTTTGGAGAAAGAAATTCGCAAAGCGAAACGTGCATCACACAACAATATCGCTGTCAATTTCATGGGAGTGCTCAGTAATGCCGACGATCTGATCAAAACATCCGTCCGCGAGGGAATAAAGATGATCGTCTACGGTGCCGGACTCCCCGCTAAGCTTCCCGGCTTGATCGAAGACAGATCTGTAAACCTTGTACCCATAGTCAGCTCGGCACGGGTAACTGAATTCATCCTCCGTTACTGGAACAAACGATATGAGAGGATTCCCGATGCCATTATCCTTGAAGGGCCTCTAGCAGGTGGTCATCTCGGCTTCTCCGAAGAGCAGCTCGAACAGCCTGAAAAGTACTCCCTTGATAATCTTTTACCGGAGATTCTGGAAACGGTAAAACCCTATGAAGATCGATACGGCAAGAAAATTCCAGTAATCGCGGCCGGCGGGATCTTCGATGGAAAGGATATAGCTCGGATGTTGACCCTGGGTGCATCAGGAGTCCAGATGGCGACACGATTTGTCTGTACTGTGGAGTGCGATGTCTCCCAGGAATTTAAGCAGAGCTACCTCGATACCAAGGAAGAGGATATTGTCATCATTAAAAGCCCTGTCGGCATGCCAGGAAGGGCCATTCAGAACAAATTTTTAGACGATTTAGAAATAAAGGGAAAACTTAAAATCAAGTGTCCGTATAGATGTCTTACTGCCTGTAAAGCGAGCGATGCAAGGTACTGCATTGCCCAGGCTCTTTTAAACTCTTATTTCGGGGATGTCGACCACGGCCTCATCTTCTGTGGCCAGAATGCTTACCGTATCGACAGGATTGTAACAGTCAAAGAACTCATCTCGGACCTTCTTGCTGAACTCGAAGCAGCTTAGGAAGTCTGTGATAACCTCTAAAACAGCTTGTCTTCAATCCGACTCTGATGGTAATTCCAGAAAAATCCACTTCTCCCATCTCCCCGGCCGTCATGAGGAGCTCATGTTTTGCGACGTGAGGTGGATTTAGAGATGCTTGCAGAACAAACCTTTCGCTCCTAATATCGTATTAATTCATGTAAAATAAAAAAGAGAGAGAAATCCAGTGGCACGACTCCAATTTGGCGAATCTGTAGCGATGGCCATGAGTTCTTTTTGGTCGAATAAGCTCAGGACCTTCCTTACCCTACTTGGAATCATCATCGGCGTCCTCACAATCATTACCGTTGTTTCAATCATCCAGGGACTAAATAACTATGTCTACACAAAAATGGCCTTTTTTGGAGCCAATGACTTTTCCGTATCCAAGACCTCAATGATGATAACATCGATCAAACAATGGCGAGAGGAACAAAAAAGGAAAAAATTCACGCTTGAAGATATGAGGCTTGTCCGGAGATTGTGTGAGTCATGTGAATTAGTGGGTGCCAATGTAAGCACGTCCCGAACAGCAAAATACAGGAGTGAGTCACTGAAGAACGTGGAGGTCAGAGGCATTACTCATCTCGATCATATGATCGGCTCTGTCTTGGAGCTCCAAGGAGGAAGACATATCAGCAAAGACGATGAAGATCGCTCCCGGTATGTCTGTATCATAGGAGCGGATATTCAGGATAAATTGTTTCCTTCCCTCGATCCTCTCGGGAAAAGAATCAAGATCGGGAATCAAAATTTCTTCATTATCGGGTTGGGAGAGAAAAAGGGAAAACTCCTGGGATTTAGCCAAGACAATTATATCCGGATTCCCATCACAACATTTCAAAAGATCTATGGAGAGAGACGGAGCATAACGATAAACATACACACAGCATCGCAAGAACAGATGACTATAGCTCAAAATGAGGTACGGACAGTTTTCCGGTCAAAACGGCATGTGTCTTTCAACGAACCCGATGATTTTTCTTTCCAGACTTCTGATACTTTTATTCAATTCTACAAAAGCGCCACGACAGGCATCTATTTTGCAATGATAGCGATATCCGCTCTGGCATTGCTAGTCGGAGGTATCGTAGTCATGAATATCATGCTCGTCGCTGTCACAGAACGGACAAAAGAGATCGGCATCCGTATGGCAATAGGGGCACGACGAAAGGATATCCTCGTCCAGTTCTTGATCGAGTCCGCCACGATATCCGCTACTGGAGGTCTTATAGGTATCTTTCTGGGATTTATCCTGGCAAAGATAGTTACGGTTGCCACATCCATGCCATCCAGCATCGATCCCGCATCGATTGTAGTTGCTATCTCTGTGTCTGCTTCTATAGGGATCTTTTTCGGCCTCTATCCCGCAAGTAAAGCCTCAAAACTGGATCCCATCGAGGCCTTGAGGTCAGAACAATGAGAGCCGGGATCATCAATGAGATATTCCAGATGGCATTCGACTCTCTCAAGTCGAATAAACTCCGTTCCTTCCTGACTCTCCTCGGAATCGTGATAGGCGTTATGACCGTCATCGGCATGGTTTCTATCATCCAGGGCTTGAACAAGTCATTCCTCTCCGACCTGGAATCTGTCGGATCTGACATTATTGGCGTCGCAAAATACGAGCCTGGCATCCAAACGGGCAATCGTTCCGAAGAAGAACGACAGCGGAAAAATTTCACTATCGAAGATGCTGCAGCACTCCAGGAGGAGTGCTCTTTAGTTAAAGCAGTTGCCGTGGATATTGTCGTCGATGTTTTTACGGATATCCCCATTAAATACACAAACATTAAGGCACAGGATGCATATATCCTCGGCATGAATGAGAAATGGCCACAAGTTCTCTCGATCTACACACCTGTCAAGGGCAGGTTTATCACCGAATCTGACGTCAATCATCGCGCTAAAGTGTGTGTCCTTGGGGCAGAACTCAACGAGACCCTATTCCCTCACTCCGAAGCTGTGGGAAAAGAGATTCGGATCGGGCCGGAAAAGTTTCGCGTTGTCGGCGTCCTCGAAAAAAGAGGCAGTATGTTCGGACAGAGCAGGGACAATCTTGTTGGGATCCCCATCTCAACATTGATGAAACACTTTCCCTACGACCTGGAAAACCTCGAGATTATTGCCTCACCTACAAAACATGGCTATCTCCAAGAAACGATAGAACAGATGATCAATGTATTGCGAAAACGGAGGAAAGTCCCCTTCGGAAAGCCTAATGATTTCGCCATCTACACACAGGACACGCTCGTCGACCTCTACAACCAGCTCACAGGAGCAGCCTATCTTGTGATGATCGTCATCTCATCCATCGGACTCCTCGTGGGGGGGATCGGCGTGATGAACATCATGCTGGTCTCGGTTAAAGAGAGAACCCGGGAGATCGGTATACGCAAGGCCATAGGTGCACGGTCATCAGATATACTGAAGCAGTTTTTAATCGAAGCGATCTTCCTTACGGGGACAGGAGGGGCCATCGGCATTCTTATCGGCTTTGCCATAGCCTTCATCGTTAAATCAGCCACTCCCCTCCCGGCTTCGGTAACTCTCTGGTCGATCCTTCTAGGATTTTTTGTGTCGGTCTCGGTGGGTCTTTTCTTTGGGATCGTTCCCGCTCAAAAGGCATCCCGCGTCGACCCCATCATCTGCCTCCGCTACGAGTAACAAAAAAAGAGGAAAGACATTCATTCCCCAAAAAATTCGGAAACTTTGTCGAGAGCGAGCTTTAAATTCTCTTCCTTCTGACCGGCAATTTCCACAAGCGTAGGTCTTCCTCCACCCTTCCCGCCGATAAGGGGCGAAACGATAGGAATAAGATCTCGCATATCCCTTTCCAGGCTCTCCGAACATGCCAGGACCAGATGAACTCTATCCTGAAGATTCGTGCCGAACAGAACGACATATTTGCCGCTCCTTATGATGGAGAGTGCAAGAAACCGCATCTCATCAGGTGGTCTTCCGGTGAAAACCTCTTTTATGACGTCCCCTTTGGCATTTCTCATGATCTCCTGAGCCTCGATATCAAGGATCTTCTCCTGTGCTTTTCTTAAACGCCTACGCTGGTCCTTAAGGTCAACGATCAATTTGTCGATGGACCCTACAAGATCTCCCTCGCCCACGTTGAACTTTATGGAGACCTCTCGAATGATCCTGTTTTTGATCCCGTAATCGATAAGGGCCCGACGGCCACACACAAACTCGAACCTCAGATTATTCCGGATCCTATCCCACTTGAGGATCTTGATCAAACCGATCTCTCCTGTTTTGTTCGGATGGGTCCCCCCGCATGCAGAATAATCAAAATCAGAAATCTGTACCACACGGATGTGCCCTTTTTTCTGCGGAGGTTTTCGGAGTGGGACCTTATCGATCATCTCTTCAGGAGTGATGTACGTGTAGATCCCTTCATCCTGAAACACGATGTCATTGGCTAAGGTCTCCACCTTATCGACCTCATCTTCCGTGATATCTCTCTTATCGATCTCGACCGTTGATGATCTCAAACCGAGATGGAAGGAGAGGGTTTTTGCATCGAAAAGTGTGTCGAAGCATTGTGAAAGAATATGTTGACCGGAATGCTGCTGCATATGGTCAAAACGCGTTTCCCACTCAATGACGCCGTTGACTTTGTCCGATTCGACCTCGCTCCGCATGACGTGCAGGATCTTTGCATCTTT
>CAZIMJ010000344.1:0-17747 GCA_964540205.1 uncultured Eubacteriales bacterium
ATTATGTCACCATTGCTCATATCACTGTCTTGCTCGTTGCTCTCACAGCTGCTAAAAACGAAATGAAAGACAAAGTCCGCTTCATCAAGTCTTTCCTGCCAAGTTTCAAACCCTAATATCATGAGTTTTGTGAAGCCCTATATGATACATATAATCACTCCAGTTTAAAAGAGAAGTGCTTTTCTCCACGGGCAGGACAGTTGATGCGAGCAAACCTACACATCGGATTGCCATAGTCAAGATACTGTTCGACAACATCCTGGAATACGGGATGGAATTAACCATACTTAATTCTTGAAATCTGTAAGTGCCTCTGTCGCATAATCAACGTCGGCCTTGGTATAGGCAACATTTATCTGGAAGCGTATAGTTTCATTACCACGCATGCTGAAAATCCCGTCAAAAATAATCACGACTCGTTCCATCTCTTCCAGGGTCTCATCGAGGCATCTTTTCAGGTGGAATATAATCCACTATTATGCGCTCCGGCGCTTTGGTCCGTCCTTCTGTTTTTAAAGATTCAATCTCTTCAATCAAAGCCTGATCAAGTTTTTCCAAAGACATAATTCCCCCTTTTTTTGTCTATTTGCCTTTAAAATTTGACATGATCGACGTGAGCAGTTTAGCATATAGAGACAGAACATAAATAAAGAAAAACCTAAAGAAAAAGAGGTGGAAAAAAATGAATTATGAGGCAAAGGCTCTTACAATTGCAGGGTCCGACTCAGGGGGAGGAGCAGGTATACAGGCTGATTTAAAAACATTTCATTCTTTTGATGTCTTTGGAATGTCGGTGTTAACTTCTGTAACTGCACAAAACACGAGAGGGGTACATGCTGTCCATGATGTCCCTCCTGACATAGTTGGCGCCCAGATTGACGCGCTCATGGAAGACATTGGGATCAATGGTGTAAAGACAGGGATGGTTTCAAATAAAGAAATCATAGAGATAATAGTGGGAAGAATTAAAAAATATGGAATAAAGCAGTTGGTGGTGGATCCTGTCATGGTTGCCAAGAGTGGTGACCATCTTTTGCAGAAAGGGGCAGAAACATCACTCATAAAGGATCTTTTACCTGTGACTTTTCTTGTCACTCCCAATGTGTTTGAGGCGGAAATAATCAGTGGCACCTCAATCAAAAGTATGGAGGATGCCAAGAAGGCTGCTGAAATTATTAAGAGAAAAGGCCCTGATTTTGTGCTTCTAAAAGGAGGTCATCTCTCTGGAGAGGAAGCCATCGATATTTTGTTCGACGGAAATTCATACGATTATTTCAAAGCAGAGAAAATTGATACGGCGAATACGCATGGAACAGGCTGTACCTTTTCTGCTGCCATAACCGCTTGTTTATGCAAGGGGATGAGTGTCCATGGCGCAATCGAAGCTGCAAAAGATTATATTACAAGAGCCATAAAAAACGCCCCCGATAATATTGGAAAAGGGAGCGGTCCTCTCTACCATAAAATAGAACCTCTAAAACCCTCTGCCTTTGAAGAAGCCGCTGAGGACTTTGATGCCTGGTTTGACAAAAACAGGATTATTTTTGAGTCAGAAATGCTCGCAGAAAAACATTTTTTAGAAAACCCAGAAAACGCTGTGAGTATTGGGGTGGGAAGTGGGCTTTTTGCTTCCAAGCTGGGAATCAAATACGGAATTGAACCTGCGGAGAAGATGGCTGAACGGGCGAGAGATAGAGGAATCGAAGTGAAGATTGGAACCGCTGAGAATGTTCCTTTTCCAGACGAGCGGTTTAATTCCGTATTGCTGAGCACTATTCTTAGTTATGTGAAAGACCCTCAGCAAGCGGTCCATGAGGCATTCCGCATTCTCAAGCCAGGAGGATACATTGTAGTTTCGTTTTTAACAAGAGAAGGTTCCTATGCCATGATGTATGATTTGGCATATCTTCATGGTCAACATGACTTTACGATCTCACCGAAACATCCCTATCCTGTCAAATTTATTCGAGGAACTCACTGGCTTTCCACAGGAGAGGTAACCTCTTTATTACAGAAAGCTGGTTTTATAGATTTAAAATATGTGCAAACTCTGACTAAACATCCAAAGTACACCAATGAAGAAATTGAAAAGCCGGTGGAAGGCTATAAAAAAGGTGATTTTATCGTAGTTCAGGGAAGAAAACCATGAACGTGGTTGATAGACTCAGAAAAGATGCCTATGCCATTTGGGAAAGAATAATCGAACACCCCTTTGTAGTGGAATTGTATAAAGGAGATTTGCCCCTTAAGAAGTTCAAATTCTATATCCTGCAGGATTATCAATATCTTATTACAGCTATGAAGAACTTTGGTATCATTGCTTCCAGGGCCCCATCTGTAGAAGCCATAAGAGAGGTCATTTACATACTTAACCTGGAAGCAAAAAGTGAATTCGATGGATATAAAGACTTCCTAGGAAGACTGGGGTATACCCTTCAAGATGCTTCTGTGATAGAGCCAATCCCTGTAAGTATGTCATATAGCAGCTTTCTTCTTTCTACAAGTTCTTTGAAGTCCTATGCCGAAGCTATAACTTCAGTTCTTCCCTGTTTCTGGTCTTATGCAGAAATCGCGGCCCGCCATAGAGACAGTTTGAGTACCAATAAAAATCAGCTGTACAAAGACTGGGGAGAGATATATGTAGAAGATTCTTATCTCAGTCTGGTGGAGAAGATAAAAATGCTAGTCAACAGGGCAGGAGGAGAATTTTCATATGAAAAGTTAAAATCTGTATTTATCGCCGCAAGCAGATATGAATATATGTTCTGGGATGCGGTTTACACCAGCCAGGAGTGGCCTGTTTAAAAAATGTGGAGGAGAATTTATTATTTATTGTATCTCTAATCTTTTCTCAAATCCTTTATCTCATTTTCAACTATCCTTCTGGTCCATATCTCTGCCGTACCTCCGCACAACATTACAACAACCCCAACCACTTCAGAAATTTCCTTTGCAATGGCACCTGCTTTGATGGCTCTTCGTGTATGGATTTTTACGCAAGGCTCACAATGTGCGGCAATTGCAACACCCATAGCTATAAGTTCTTTAATTTTATTCGAGAGAGCCCCATCTTTCACTGCTTCTTCAGCTTGTTCAAGATATAGTTTCCATACCTTAGGAACATATTCATCTAAAAATACTTTTCGCATTCTTCCTCCTCATTTTTAAGAATTCTTTTTTGGAGCTTGCTAAAAATCCCTCACCATTCTTTACTATTTTCGCTATCTGATATCCCGAATTTAAAATATCACACTTAAAAAAGCAAGGTCATTGCTTAAGAAAATGATATCTGTTAATAACCCGAAGGGCAGAAGTCCACGGGCTTACCCGTGGGTGAATGGATAGGCGGCGATATGATAAGATTTTTAGAATGTCTAATGTTAAGATGTAATGCTAAGGCTTCTTGACAAGATTTTGAAGCCCAAATATAATAAAGTTTGGAGATTCGGGGGCGAACTGGATTCGACGGAGATAATGAGACAAAGGTTGCATGTCGAGGCTCCATCTACCTCGCTAAAAAGGTGGAAACAAAGTAAGTGCAGAACCACTTCAAGTTGCTGCCTAACTTGTAGGCATGCCGTTTCTCTTGCGCCTTCCTGCAGTGCTTGAGAAGCGTCGACGAGCAGGATAGCGAACCAGGCCCGTCCTGAGCCCGGTAAGCGAAACCCATTCAGGGCTGGTTTCATGGTGTCTTTCCTTTTCAGAAGCCGTGAAATGAGAAAAAGGAAAAGGATAAGCATGTAGAAAGCTTTCGTTGAAGGTCTTCGGACGCGGGTTCGATTCCCGCCGCCTCCATTATGCGATTGGAACAAAAACATTGTCGAAAAGCTATAAAAGAAACCTGATAGCTGTGCTCTTTATCCTTATTTTATCTATTTTAGCCTCTTCCCAATCTCTCTCTTCTCTAAAAGTCTCTGTAAGAGATTACGACCGCTACGGCCGGGTCATCATCGAATCTGCAGTTCCACTCAGCTACCACATCGAGCAGCACACCTCTCTCTTCCTGGTAAGATTCAGGGCTGAGGGCAATTTTACGATCCGCCGGGATTCCTTCAAGAGTAAATATGTCAAATCCTTGGGATGGGCAAAGGGCTCTGACTATTACATGCTGACTATTAACGCCACAGGCTCTGACTATAGCTTTGAATCCTTCCCTCTCATCAATCCTCACAGGATCGTTATCGATATCCATTCATCCGAACAGCCCAAGGAAGACCTGCCCTCGCCCGAAAAGCCAAAGAGAACGCCTCAACTGAGGACAGAACAAGCGGAATCACCTGAAGTGATCAAAGAGAGGCTTGATAGAGAACAGGATGAGGAAGAGAGGCCCCCTGCTCCTTCAACGCCGCCGTTAGCTTCACAGGGCTTAAGAACGATCGTCATCGATCCTGGCCATGGGGGTATGGAAGTGGGATCGATAGGCAAATTTGGGACTTTAGAGAAAAGCCTCACTTTGCCCATCAGTCAAAAACTGAAAACGCTCATAGAGAAGAATCTGGCCTATCGTGTCGTCCTGACAAGGGATAAAGATGTGGATGTCTCGCTCGAGAACAGGGCCGCTATCGCCAATAACAACAGGGCAGTGCTTTTTATCAGTGTTCACGTGAACGGCTTTCCCCGCTCCAGTGCTCGCGGTTCAGAAACTTACTTTCTCAGTTTGAACGCAACGGATGAAGAGGCGCGAAGGCTGGCTTACATGGAAAACAATTCGTCTGACATCGAATCGAAAATCTCAAGCGAAGACGAAGACGACATCATGATGATCCTGTGGGACATGGCACAATCGGCTTTTATCAAGCAGAGCAGCGAGCTTGCAGAAAACATTCAGCGAGAGCTGAATTCTCTGTTGGGGACCAGAAATCGTGGCATAAAACAGGCTCCGTTCAAAGTCCTCACAGGAGTTGCTTGTCCGGCTATCCTGGTTGAGATCGCCTTTATCTCCAACCCCGACGAAGAAAGGAAGCTACAGACTGAAGAATTCCAGAATAATGTGGCACGTGCCATCTATCGAGGAATTGACAACTTTCTTAAAAATTATTCAGCCGAATGACGCTTTATCATGGATGCGAAAAAGATAACAATACTGAGTGCTCTTGTCGTTGTATTGCTCGTCCTGGCTTTTGTTTTCTTTCGAAGTGGAGGCGAAGAGAAAATCAGACATTACCTCGATAAACCTCTTCAAGAGAAAAACAACCTCTCTGCGGAGCCCCTCCAAACGAGGTCAATCACTCTTTATTTTCTATCCGAGGACGATAATTACCTGCATGCTGAAAAAAGAGAGATTATCGATCACCCATCAGTTGTTCACCAAGCAATTCAGACGATCGAAGAGTTGCTGAAAGGGTCACAGAATGGCCTGCTCTCTCCTATCCCCATGGACACAGAACTTAGAGAGTTTTTCATAACGGAGAGAGGGATTGCCTACGTAGATTTTTCAGCTGAGATCCGGGAGGATCATCTCTCGGGAACTTCAGCCGAAATGGGGACTGTTTTTGCTGTGGTCAACACCCTGACATACAATTTCAAGACCATTAAAAAAGTATTTATCTTGATCGATGGGAGTGAGAAAGAGACATTGGCGGGTCATGTCGACCTGAGCCGTCCTCTTGTTCCCCGTTACGACCTAGTCTCCAATTAACCTGAATTATTCATAAAAAATGCCGATGTATACAAAAGAAAAATGTTTTAATAAGATAGTATGAGAATTTACAATAATATCAGGATAACTCCTTATATTGCTATTATAAAAAATGGCATCGGCATTTTTTATGAATAATTCAGATAAATGAAAAAGCTAACAAAAGTGGTGGTAGTAGGATTTCCTAATGTTGGCAAATCCACTCTGTTCAATCGGCTCTTGAGGACGAAAAAGTCACTTGTTCATTCTTTGTCTGGGATGACCCGAGATCAGGTGGCCGCAGAATGCACACTGAAGGACAAAAGGTTTATCCTCGTAGACACTGGTGGATTCTTCGATTTCAAGATGGATCCTCTCTCTGCTCAAGTGAAAGAAAAAGCGTGGGAGGCCTCGAACGATGCGGACATCCTTCTTTTTGTGCTGGATGGGAAAAGAGGGCTCCTTCCGGCAGAGGAGGAGCTTTATTTTGTAATAAAAAAATTGGATAAACCCGTACTCGTCGTTGTAAACAAAATAGATTCTCCGTCCGAGGAAGAGAGGATCGGGGATTACTACAGGTTAGGTGAGGGACATGTATTCCCTGTTTCTGCTGAACACAAAAGGAACTTTGAATATCTGGAAGAGGGCCTATACGACCTTCTCCCAGAATCTCCAGAAGAAAAGCAAGAGACTGAAGCCCTTAAAATAGCCATTATCGGCCGCATCAATGTGGGAAAATCTTCGATAGTGAACCGCCTTTACGGACATGAAAAGTTGATCGTGAGCGAGATCCCGGGAACAACAAGGGATAGCACAGACACCATCATCTACCGAAACAAAAAAGAATTTTGTCTTGTTGATATGGCCGGCATTCGAAGGTTGAGCCGAACTCAAGATAAAAGGGAAAAAGCAGGCATCCTGAAAGCCAAAAAAGATATCAACCGTGCCGATGTTTTGTGCTTAGTTTTGGATGCTCAAGAATTTCCCACACGCCAGGACACGGCGGTCGCCCATCTTGCTGAAGAATCCGGCAAACCCCTCATTGTTGCCATTAATAAATGGGATTTGATCGAAAAGAACTCCAAATCCGCGGAAGAATTTAAGGCCAATGTCTATGATAAATTGGATTTTGTCTCCTATGCACCGTTGATCTTTGTCTCTGCACTATCAGGGCAGAGAGTTGTGAAGATCCTCGATCTCGCCGAGCAGATCTATGCCAATGCCAGCAAAAGGATTCCGACATCCAAGTTGAATGTCTTTTTGGTTTGGGTCCACACCGCACACCCACCCATATCCAGGAAGAAAAAGAAGATCAAGATCAAATACATGGTACAGAAAAAGAGTCTTCCCCCTACATTTTTCCTCTTTACGCATTCCAAAAGCCCCCTCGCTCCTGCTTACAGAAAATACCTGAAACGCCTCATCCGAGATCAATTCGATCTTGTTGGATCACCCATCCGCCTCTTCCTAAAGAGAAACTAGATAAGCGGCTCTTGTAGGTATCTCAAAATCCATGATGATATTGAAGCCAGTCAGCGTTATTGAGTGATCAGATTGTGTGATGGAGAAAACCGTGTTTTCGATATCATATAATCTGATCACTCGAAACGTCATTCATCCTGGATTTGGAGATGCTTTTGAGAGAGGTTATGTTTCTCTTGACTTTACATTGTACATGCTTTATAAATTTATTTTTGGCATTATCACTCTGCCTAAGGACGCGATTCGACGGATAGGAGGTCACGATGTCTCGAAAATGGATGAATATGATTCTGGTGATTCTATTGGCTTTTTCTGTGATGGTAGTCACAACCAATTGCGAAAAGATCAGCTATAACAAGCTGAGAGCGAACTATCACTTCAGCAGAGCCAATGCTCATTTTACGGATAATCATTACAGGGATGCCATTGAAGAGTATGAGCTGACGTTGCAGTACAATCCTGATCTTATTCAAGCCTATCGGTTTCTGGGTGAGAGCTACAAGAGTCTCTACAAACCAGCCGTAGAAACAGAACGGAATAAAGAGATCGAAGCGAAAGCCCTGGAAGCCCTGAGAAAAGCTTACGAGATCGATCCGAGTAACAAGGAAGTTATCTATTCCTTGGGAGACATGTACGACAAGATCAGAGATTTTGATTCGGCCGAACAAATGTATCTGAGAATTCTTGAGATGGAACCCACCAACATGGGAAATTACTATGTCGTCGCTGAATTTTACAAAAGATATGCTGGCGGGGAGGAAGAGGAAGGCGAGGAAAAGACTGGAAAGACGCCGTTTGAAAAGGCAGAGGAAATGTATCTACGGAGAATTGAGACCGACCCTGAAAATGAACAGGGCTATGCTTATATCGCACAGTTTTATGAAGGGATCACACCGGTTCCTGAGTTCGACCGGGCGGACGAATACCATGAAAGACGCATTAAGCTCAATCCTGAAAATGCCGAAGCCTGGCTTGCCAAGGGTGTGAATCGGTGGTCAAAAGCATATCGTATCCCCACTCTCCCGAAAAATGAAAGGATGGAGTTGGCTAGAGCCAGCGAGGCCGCGTTGCTCAAAGCGAGTGAGTTGGACCCCACTTATCCCGAACCTTATTCCTGGCTGAGCGTTCTTTATAAGAGTGTACTTGTGAACCTTGATCCGAACAGAGCCAAGCGTTACGAGGAAGATGCAGACAGATTTCTTCAGCAGTTCCAAGATGCGAGAAAAAGACAGGCTGAAAGAAAGAAATTGGAAGAAGAGCTGGGCAAGATCGGATAATTTTCGTCAATCACGACTTTTTACTGTATTAAAAGCATAAAGCATAAACAAGAGTCCTGTTGTTCACCCATCTCCTTGCGTCCGTTTTAGAATAACAGAGACAAGATGTTTATACCTCTCAGAGACGATAATCCAACCAGTCGAATTCCCTATGTAACCGTCTCTCTTCTTGCGCTGAATATCCTGGTATTTTTCTTCCAGATGCTCTCTCCAAGCGGGCTGGAGTATTATGTGTTGCGCATGGGAGCGATTCCCTATGAGATCACACATTTCACGTCTTTGCCCATTCCCAATGTTCCGCGCCTGCCTCCTCCTCTCACTCTGCTCACAGCGATGTTCTTGCACGGAGGAATTCTCCATCTCCTAGGGAATATGCTCTTTCTGTGGATATTCGGAAACAATATCGAGGATTATCTGGGGTCTTTCCGGTTTGTTCTCTTTTATCTTTTTTCCGGTTTAGGAGCGAGTGTGGCGCATATTATTTTTAATCCCAACTCACAAGTTCCCATGATCGGGGCCAGTGGTGCCATCGCTGGTGTGCTCGGCGCTTATTTGATCCTGTACCCTCGCGCAAATGTTTTGACTCTTGTCTTCTTGTTTTTTTTCATCCGTATCGTCCCCATCCCTGCAGCCATTGTCCTTGGCTTTTGGTTCCTCCTGCAGATCATGAACGTGGGTTTGGGAGGTGGAGTTGCATGGTTCGCCCATATTGGGGGATTTTTGGTCGGGATTCTCCTCATAAAGATCTTTTCTGGAAGACGTCGTCCTTCCGGGGCTGTCATTGAAACTCCCCGAAAGCAAAATTATCTTCACTGAAGATTTTTTAGCCTGAATAATCCATGCTAAATTTAACCGGATTAGAATATCGCGATTAACATTTTTAAGTGTCCATAAGATAGAAATAGCCAGTTCAATGTCTTGATATCGGATTTAAACTCTTTATTTTCGGGCACGTAGAGGTTGACAACTCCCTTAAGTTTTAGTATTTTATGCAATCACTAACCCTCAACAGGTTAATTCTGAGGATTTGAATAATGAAAACATTTGTGCCTAAAAAAGACGAAATCGAACGGAAATGGTGGTTGATCGACGCCGACGGAAAAGTTCTCGGTCGATTGGCCACTGAAATTTCTATCTTGCTTCAGGGCAAGAGGAATCCTGAGTTTGTCAAGTTTATGGACAGCGGAGATTTTGTCGTTGTGATCAATGCGGAAAAAGTGAAAGTCACAGGCAAGAAGCTGGAGCAGAAAAAGTATTATTCCCATTCCGGCTACCCGGGAGGTATTAGAGAGAAGACTTTGAAAGAACTGCTGGAGAAGAATCCAGAAGATGTCCTGCGCAAGGCTGTCCGAGGGATGATACCAAAAAACAAACTCGGTCGCGCCATGTACAAGAAACTGAAAGTCTATACAGGGCCTGATCATCCTCATGAAGCTCAAATGCCAAAGGAATATCAGTTCTAGGAGGAATCTTGAGTTTAATACAGTATTACGGCACAGGAAGGCGAAAAAGTTCGGTGGCCAGGGTCTATCTTAGGCCCGGGAAAGGGGATATCACTCTGTATGTGAATAAAAGGCTTCGTCCCTTCACAGAATTCTTTGCTTTAGATAGTCATAAACACATCATCAAACGGCCTCTTCATCTGACCGAGACAGAAAGTAAATTTGATATCTTTATCCGGGTCAACGGAGGAGGCATGAATGGACAGGCCGAGGCGATACGCCTTGGAATTGCAAGGGCCTTGCTTGAATTCAACAAAGAGCTGAGGAATACACTGAAGCAAGCGGGGCTGCTTACCCGGGATTCGCGAGTCAAAGAGCGGAAGAAATACGGATTGTTGGGCGCTCGTAAAGCACCTCAATACCACAAGAGATAAAGGGAGGACTGGAGTTGGTTTCTGTAACGATGAAAGAACTTTTAGAAGCTGGAGTTCATTTTGGGCACCAAACCAAGAGGTGGAATCCCAAGATGAAAGAGTATATTTTCGGCCAGAGGAATGGGATATACATCATCGATCTGCAAAAGACGATCAAGCTCTTCAAAAATGCGCTTCAGTTTGTTGAGGGTGTTGTCGAGAGCGGTAAAGATGTCCTTATGGTTGGAACAAAAAAACAGGCGCAGGACATCGTCAAAGATTATGCCATGAAATGTGAATCCTGTTATGTCAACCAGCGTTGGCTGGGAGGATTGTTGACCAATTTCGGAGTCATCCGCGGCAGTGTGGAACGACTGATCGAGATGGAAGAGATGAAGGCGGATGGACGCTGGGACCTCCTCTCAAAAAAAGAGAAATCCCGACAGGAAAAGGTCTTTAGAAAGCTCTCCAAAAATCTGGGGGGAATAAAGAATATGCTAGAGTTGCCCGGGGTGCTCTTTGTGATCGATTCCACGAAAGAGGAAATTGCCCTTCTAGAGGCGCTCAAGCTGAAGATTCCGATCGTTGCCGTTGTTGATACGAATGGTGATCCTGAGAATGTCGATTACCCCATTCCCGGCAATGATGATGCTGTCAGAGCCATCGAGTTATTTACAGCGAAAATTGCTGAGACAGTGATCGAGGGCAAGAAGAAGAAGATTGAGAGGGATCTCTTGGAAGCTAAGGCGGAAGAAGAACCCTTCGCAGAAGGAGAAGAGAGGGTTCCTGTAGAAGAAGCCCTAGGAGGATCTGAAGAGGCGAAGCCGGTCGAGGAGCAGATAGTCCCTCAAGAAGAAAAACCTGCCGAAGAAGAAAAACCTACAAAAGAGGAAAAGCCTGCGGAGGAAAAAGTCGGTTCAGCGGAGCCTGAGAAATCGGGATAAGCAAGGAGTCTGTTATGGAAATTACAGCAGCACTGGTCAAAGAGCTTCGTGATCGAACAGGGATCGGAATGATGGAGTGCAAAAGTGCTCTTCAGGAGACAGATGGAGATATCGAAAAAGCCATCACTGTGTTGAGAAAAAAAGGCTATGCGCGGGCTAAGGATAAGATGGAGCGTGAAGCTAAGGATGGACTTGTCGGTTCGTACATCCATCTCAACGGTAAGCTCGGCGTTCTGGTCGAAGTGAATTGTGAATCGGATTTTGTGGCGCGGAATGAAGAGTTCCAAGAATTAGTCAAGAACATATGCCTTCATATCGCTGCATCGAATCCCACATACGTCTCTTCGGAAGAAGTTCCCCAAGAGGCTTTGGATGAAGAGAAGGAAATCATCAAAGGCCAGTTCAAAGATTCCAACAAGCCGCCCGAGATCGTTGATAAGATCGTTGAGGGGAAACTCAAGAAATATTTTGAAGAAGTCTGTTTGATGGACCAACCTTATGTGAAAGATGATAAGGTTTCGGTCAACAAACATGTGGCATCCTTTATCGCGAAGTTCGGTGAAAACATCCAGGTAAGACGATTTGCCCGTTTTGAACTGGGCGAATAAAATATACGGACTATGCCTCAAGTCAAGCCTGTGTACAGCAGAATTCTAGTAAAACTCTCCGGGGAATCTCTTTTAGGGCAGCAGGACTACGGCATCAGTGTGGATACAGCCAAAGCCATTGCCCACGAGATCAGAGAGATCCACGATTTGAACGTCCAAATCGGCATCATGATCGGTGGTGGCAACATATTCCGCGGCATATATGGAACAGAAGCGGGGATGGATCGAGCATCTGCTGACTACATGGGTTTGCTGGCGACTATGATCAACGGAATCGCTCTTCAGGATGCCCTTGAGAAAGAGGGGATTGGAGCGCGCCATATGTCCGCTATCGAGATCAGTGGTGTCGCAGAGCCTTTTGTCAGAAGGAATGCCATGAAATATCTTGAGACTGGAAATATCCTCATTTTCAGCGCTGGCACAGGCAATCCTTATTTCACGACCGATACGGCAGCGGCCCTGCGTGCTCTTGAGATCGGTGCTCAGGTGATCTTGAAAGCGACAAAGGTGGATGGGGTTTATTCTGCCGACCCTCTTCAAGACCAGAAGGCACAGAAATTTGAGTCCATCGAATACATAGACGTTATTAAAAAAGGGCTGCGGGTTATGGATATGACAGCCATCTCTCTGTGCAAAGATAATAATGTCCCGATCATAGTCTTTAACCTCAGGAAGAAGGGGAATATGAAGAAGGTTGTGCTCGGACAGAAGGTCGGAACACGAATCTTCTAACGGTCTGAATTATTCATAAATATATTGGTAGGAGTGGGGAGTAATGGTCAAAGATGTTTTAAAAGAACTGGAAAAAAAGATGAAAGGCTCTGTCGAGCACTTTCGTGGAGCCCTTGCAAAATTGCGAACAGGGCGAGCGAATATCAATATTTTTGAAGATATCAAGATCGACTACTATGGGACTCTGACACCCGTTAACCAGGTGGCCACGCTTACAGTCCCTGACCCGACTTTGATCCAGATTCAGCCCTGGGATCCCACCCTTTTAGAGAACATAGACAAAGCAATTCAAGCCGCAGACCTCGGTCTCAATCCCATCAATGACGGAAAAGTTCTCAAAGTTCCCATTCCCCCGTTGGATGAAGAAAGACGAAAGGACATGGCCAAACATATCAAAGCCATGGTCGAGGACGAAAAAACAGCTCTTCGGATAATGAGAAGAGATGCGAAAGAGCAAATCGAACAGCTGGAAAAAGACAAGGAGATCACTGAAGACGACAAGTTTTGGGGATATGATAAGCTTCAGGAGATCACGGACGGGAATACAAAAAAGATCGAAGACCTTGGAACGGCTAAGGAAAAAGAGATCCTTGAACTCTGATCCCTTTACGCCGTAACTTCCTTATTTACTTTTGCGATGTTGTTTTTTGTGCCAAATTTTGTTCGGATGACAGCGCCCCAACCGAGTATGCTCAAGACGAAGTAGAACAAAGAGCCAAAGATCGGAATAAATCCGATGAAACTCACCAGGATAAAACCCAGGATGACAGCGCCAATAACCGAGGGATTCTTGCTCCCAAAAGCCTTGGACAAGCTCTCTCCAAAGAAGTGAAAGAGAATGACGCGGCCGAAGATCTTGATGACGATTCCGAGAAAGACGAGGGCGACGAGGATTGGAATGCCGATCAGTATGAGTGAGAGAAAAACCGAAAAGACGACAAGCCCGGTAAAAATGATGATGCTCAAAATCCCTGTTCCAAAAACAGGCCAGAATTGTGTCCTGATTTGAGAGGATGCATAAACGATCGGGCGAGGAAAAACGGCAGCCAGAAGAACAGCGAGAATGAACCAGATGAAAAGCGTGAACAGTTTGATGATCAGAAGGAGAGGGATAATCTTCATCCCAAAAACACCGCCCAATCCTTCCTTAAAGAATTTCTGAATATCCGCAGAGGATTCTAGATCAAACTGGACTGTGTCTCCCCCTATCATGCTCCCAAATTCTTTCTCGATGGTTCCCCCCAGGGAGACAACATCTCCATCGACTTCTGCTGTGGGCTTGAGTATGATTTCTGCACCGAAGCCTACTACTGAACCCTGGACTTTGCCCTCTATAATGATCATTCCGCCAAATGCCATGGCATTCTCGATAACAGTTCCCTTAATAAAAATCTCACCTCCCAGGCCTACCACATTGTCTTGAACCTCGTCATGCTCGACGATGATGTCTTTTTTTATTATAAATCCCTGGCCAAGCAGTGGGGAAACTCCCCCAAGCATTAAGATGAGGATCAAGGAATATAGGAATTTATTTTTCATCTCTTATCTCCAGTTAATATTTTGCTCCTCATCATATACAGGACAGATATGGATAAAACTACTGTTAAGGTGATGAGGAAAATTTGAAATTCAGGGCGAATGAGTGTTGTCAAACTAGCCAATGTTTTGAGAACAAAGCTTGCAAACTGGATGAGTATTTCGAAAATCACGGAAGCGATCTTGAAAAGCTTGACAGCGAACACAGAGAGATTTTTCACAAAAGCCCAGAGACTGCTGTTCAGGCGGACAAACACGCCCGAAAAGCTGATGTCAGACTGCAGGAATACAGCCAAAAATATGAACATCATCAAGGAAAAGGCAGTGGCTGATCCCGCGATCCAAATCCGCACTGAGGATACTCGGGGGAAAACCTTGGCCATGACTTGTTGGGTGAAGTCGGCAGGCATTTCCAAGGGTGGGAGAGTTTCCACGGCTTGCATCATCATTTTTCTGTCTTCGAGCAAGATCTTGCATGGCTCACAAGAAGAGATATGCTTTTCGATGGACTCTCTTTCATCAACCGGAAGTTCATCTTCGAGGTAGAGATAGATCTGGCGTTCTGTCAGGCAGCTCATTTGCTCTCCTCAAAATTCCTGCGGATCAATTCTTTGGCTTGAAAAACCTTGTTTTTGATCGTCCCCACGGGTAAGCTCTTGATTTCCGCGATCTCTTCATAACTGAACTCGTTAATGTGCCTCCACACGAATAACTCTCTGAGAGAGGGCGGGATTTTTTCCATGGCTTTTTCGATCCTTTCTCTGACCTCTGAGAGTTCGAATTTTTCAACAATAGAACGGTCTTTCGAGGGGATCTGAATGCTCGGTCTTTCGTCCGCATCGTATCGAGTTTGGTCGAACGAGAAGGCATCGATCTTTTTCTTCCTCCAGTAGTCGATCGTGAGGTTTGATGCGATTTTAAAAAGCCATGTGCTGAATTTGTGCTGAGGTCGGTAGGTGTGGAGCCGGGCGTATGTTTTGATGAAGACGTCCTGTGTGAAATCAAGAGCAAGCTCCCTTTCGCAGACCATCCGGCCTATATAGTTCAAAAGGGGTTGTTTGTATCTTTGAACGATCATCTCAAATGCCTCTTTATCGCCGTCAAGAGTTCTTTTGACTAAGTCTTTGTCTTCAAACATGGAGGACTTCCAGCCCTCAAGGCATTATACGGATTTCTGTAAAAATGGTTTTGCTTTTGGGACTAGTAATTATTTATTTTCAATGATCTCAACGTCTGATGGAACCCGCAGTTCAAAGATTTTATTTGGGAGATTGATATTCGTTTTGATCCTGCTGAAACGAAACTCGGTTTTATTACCCGCCCAGTCGAAAGAGATCAGTTTTTGAATGAACCACGTCTTTTCATCGATTTCCAGAAGAAGAAAAGTATCTGCGGATTCTTCATCTTTGGGTGTGAGCTTGAGCTGAATGGTGTTAGCGTTCTCTGTGGGGAAAGGATTGAGCTCTACAGAATAGTTGTCCAGCAATGCAACCTGGCCGGAAAGCAAAAAGAGCACTTCAGTGTTCTGTTCTCCTCGGGAAAGGTCATATTTTATGAGCTGTTTTTCTTCTTTGTTGTAATCCCAAAAAAAATCATCCTTGATGAGGAATACTTTTTCTTCCGGGTCCTGGTATTCCCACCTCATCAAATTGGGTTTTTTAAAGTACAGTTTTCCTTTTTCATGAAGGGGTTTCGAGACTGTGGCGGAATAGTAGAGCTGCTCAAAGTTTGCCTGGAAGGATTGGAAGGATCTGAGCGTATTTTCAATGCGCAGAGCGACTTCCTGCGCTGTTTGCGCGAAGCTCAAGGCAACGAGTGTTAAGAAGCAGAAGAGTTTCTTCATTTTTTCGGATTATAGCATAGAATCTTCCCCAGGGAAATTCTCCTGAATTATTCATAAAAAATGTCGATACCTTTTTCAACAAAAGTAATATCATACATTTACTTTTTCTATCAGAAATTCACTTTGACCATTCAGTTCTTATATGCCTTAATTTTATAATCGACATTTTTTACCCTACGAGCGAACCGATCTCACTACAAAGCCTTCGTTGTTGCCCGGGTAGGTTGGGTCGGCTCGCGGTAGTTCACTACAGCTTCATGGGCCACTGCCTCAACCCTAATGTTAGGGTGGGGTGGGTTGGCCTCAGCTCGTGAATAATCCAGGTTAGCAAGGCATTAACAGATTGCTATTCGAAACACGTTTTTGTTATAAGGACACTGTGACCACCGAACTGTTTATCTATCTGCTTATTTATTTTGTCCTGCTCCTCCTGATCAGCTTCTTTTTTTCCAAGAGAATAAAGAGCTTGGAAGATTTTTTCCTTGCATCCCGCGATCTCCCCGCACTCCTCATCTTTCTCACACTTGCCGGTTCATGGCTGGGAGCCACTTCCACCCTGGTGTCGGTGGACGAGGCTTTTGATAAGGGGATCAGTTCATTCTGGGTGATAGGGATCCCTTCCATCGTGACAGTTCTTGTTTTCGCTCTGTTTCTCGTACGGCCGATCCGGCGGTTGCCGTTTGTGACTCTGCCGGATCTGATGGAGAAACAGTATGGCCGGACGGTTCGTCACCTAGCAGCTGTGCTGATCGTATGGTACATGGTTCTTCTTGCCGCATCACAAATGGTGGCCATGGGAAATTTTCTTAAATCCTTCCTCGGCACATCCTATTTTATAGCTCTTTTTTTGGGGACTGCAGTTGTTCTTCTTTATTCTGTCTTTGGGGGCTTGTTTTCTGTTGTGATTACAGACGGGTTCCAGTTTTTCTTGTTGGTGATCGGTATTTTAGGCTTGCTCTTCTCCCTGTTAGGGATGTCCTCATGGGATAAAGTCTCACTGGCCGCTCGGGCTATAGATGGCAGTGATCATTTCAACTTTTTCCTGGGGTTCGAGAGGAATATCTGGATCGCCCTGTCATTCACTTTCGCCTGGATCATTTCTCCCATTGTCTGGCAGCGCATACAGGCGGCTCGCACGGAACGTGATGCCAAGTTAGGATTGTTGGGAGCTGGAGGAATCTTTTTTGTGTTTTTTAGCTGTGTCGTATTGATCGGGATTTTATCTCTTCCGTTATCCATACCTGGGGATCGCACAGACAGCATTCTTTCAATGCTGATCCATTCGCATGCAGGAAACTTTTTAGGCGGGGTTCTGTTTCTTGCCATTATAGCGGCGATCATGTCCACAATGGATACAGCGATAAACACGGGAGCTCTGTCGTTGACGAGCGATATCTATCAGCAGTTTATTCCTTTCTCCCATCAAAAAAATGCCGTGCTCATGAGCCGGTTGGCGACATTTGCAGTGGGAGTCCTTGCCTTTCTCATCGCCACAAGGCTTCAGAGTATTCTGAAGACTCTCGGTCTGGCCTCTGAAGTCATGGCAGAGGGGATGTTTGTTCCTGGTGTTGCCATGATCTTTTTAAGGAAAAAGTATCCCACAGCGGGAATGTTGAGTCTTGTCCTGGGGAGTGGATATGCCATAATGGGATTCCTGAATGGGGTCGGCCTCGTTCATCTCAGTTGGCCCGCATGGCCTTATTCAGTGCCCTACGGAGTCGCCCTCTCTCTATTGGGATTTGTTTTCGGTTTTTTGATCGACAGGAATAAGAGTAAAATATCAAATTCAGAAATGTAATATTCTCTAGCCGCTGTGAAAATAGATATTTACTGTATGCTGTGATTTGTATATG
>CAZIMJ010000345.1:0-18172 GCA_964540205.1 uncultured Eubacteriales bacterium
TAAAATCCGGATCGAACTCATCGATGAACTGTGGAATATATATGCGGTGCGAGTGCACGAATTCCTGCTCTGGCTCCCACTGAGATGTCGGGGGTTCGGGGAAATAATCTTCCTGAAAGAGAAGATTCCCCTTGTGCCAGAAGTGAACAAAAACCTTTAGGTCTTGATTCATCTTCTGGAATTCCGGGCCTGTTTTCCACCCAATCATCATATCTGTTATCAAGTGGTCGCTAAGCTGTTCCTCAGCAAACGTGACATTGAGTTCAATCCCCTTGACTTGCGTTTTCTCTTTACAGCAAAAAGAAATGCCCATTAGAACTAAAACAAGCATTATTGCAGATGTCTTTTTCAACATCTTCGCCTCCTATCTTAGGAAATCTTTCCGTATTATAAAGAAACGTCCCCGTTAAGTAAAGCCTATTTTGTCTGCTATAAGCATCACCTAATCCGTGATGGCAGGATTCACACTGCGTTATTGAGTGTTCCAATTATGTGGTGGAGAAAACCGCACTAAAACTTTATCGGGTCTCCCACGAATAGACGAGGCACATCATTCTCATTCAACAGCTTATTCAGTTTGGGGATGTCCGTCTCAATGATCGTGTTGAGGTCGAGCACGAGGGCCTTCAGCACTTCGGAATTTTTGTCGATCTGCTGGAGCTGCCTTCCCGTGGGCGCTCCCGTGTACCCGCCGATAGAACGATACAACATGAGCAATCTTCCCCTGATCGAATCCCGCATGCCGCTAAAACCCGATTCTGGGTTTCCAAGCAATTTTTTCCGGATGTCGCCGACCTTGTCCTCCACGGTTTTGACGGCTTCCGTGACCGCTTCGGGTATATCCGGAACTTTTTTGAGTTTGCCCTGCAGCGCACCGATCTCTTTACTTATTCTATCAGTGCCACGGCTGGCCGAACTGATAAGGGGCATCAGCTGATAGAGAGTGTAGAGAGCATCATGCTGGCTTTTCCTGTCTTCGAAGGCGATGGTGATCCGCGGATCGCCACTCACTTCGACGGATTTTGCCATTTCTTGATCTGCGACCTTGAGCGAAACCTGGTACTCCCCGGGAAGGACAAAAGGCCCCGATGCCCTGAAGGAGCGGCTCATCTGCCCCATATCTCCCATTTTCGGAGGATTATACCGCAGGTCCCATGTCACTCGGTTTATTCCTGCTTGGTTTTTTCCTTCGATCTCCCGGATCACTTCGCCGGCGCTGTTCTTGATAAAAATCCTCACCTCCTTCTCTTCCCCTTTAAGATAATAGCTGATCAAAGCGCCAAAGGGAGGGTTTGGGGCCACAAACACCTTGTGACCCAAATTCCCTTTGTGAGAAAAATAGTTGAAGATCTCCGCTTGCCTTATGTCGAAAAGATGGCCTGCGTCTGCCAGAACCTGAGGGGTGAGCTGCTCCAAGGGTGTGATATCATCCAGTACCCATACGCTGCGGCCATGGCTGCCGAAGATTAGGTCGTTTTCTCGAGGATGGATGGCGATGTCATCCACGGGGACCATGGGGAAATTTCCTTTAAACATCGTCCACGTTGTCCCTCTGTCGATCGAAAAGTAGGCCCCCCTCTCGGTTCCCACAAACAGGAGATTCGCGTTTTTATGATGCTCCCTGATAACATTCACAATACTCCCCATGGGGAGATTCGCAGATATATTTGTCCAGCTCTCTCCATAATCCGAAGTTCTAAATACATAGGGCTTAAAATCATTGTTGCGGTGGCCGTCAAAAGTGGCATAGGCTGAACTCTCATCGAACTTGGAGGCCACTACACGCGTCACGTATGTGTATCTCGGCAGGCCGGGGACCTTGCTCACAACAATCGTCCATGTCTTGCCCTCATCTCTGGACATCTGAAGATACCCATCATCTGTTCCCACATACAAAAGCCCTGCTTTGATTGGCGATTCGGAAATTGTCGTGATATCCCCATAAAAAGAGATCCCATCGTGTCGGGAAAGTGTATTTTTGTCAGGGAGAACGCCCATCAATTCAAGCGTCTCTCGATCCTGCTGCATGGTCAAGTCCTCAGTGGCTTCCCATGTCTCGCCTTTGTCTTTTGAGATGAACAGTTTATTCCCGCCGCAGTAGATGGTTTTAGGATCATGGGGAGAGATGAGTATCGGCGAGTTCCAGTTGAAACGGTAGCGTTCCGAAGAGTCCTCAGTCTGGGGTCTAAGCGACTTGCTTTCCCCCGTTTTCAGGTCGACACGGAAGAGGTTTCCGCTCTGAGATTCCGCATAGATAAGGGTAGAATCTTCGGGGTCGACTTGAGTATAAAAGCCATCACCGCCCCCGATCTTTATCCATTCGTCATTGGTGATCCCCTGCCTGAACCAAGTGGAACTGGGCCCTCCCCAGCTTCCATTATCCTGCAGGCCTCCATAAACCCAGTACGGCTTTTGCATGTCGATGCCGATCTCGTAGAACTGGGCTAAGGGCAGGGCATTGACAAAATCCCATGATTTCCCTCGGTCGTAAGATAAGTAAATGCCTCCATCCGACCCAAGGATCATATGATCGGAATTTTTGGGGTGGATCCACATGGCATGATGATCACCGTGGACTCGGGTGACGTAGTCTGTTCGAAAATTCTTGCCCCCATCATCGGAAACATACATGGATGCACCGAGCACCCAGATCCTCTGGTCATTGTTGGGATCAACCCGGATCTGGCTGTAATACATAGGCCTAGGGTTCGTACTGGACATTTTAGTCCACGTCGATCCTTTATCCTCAGACCGATACACACCACCGTCACCTTTGTGTTCAACGACTGCGTAGACGATGCTGGGATCGCGGCGGTAGATGTCAATGCCAATACGACCCAGGTCCCCCTGAGGGAGCCCGTTGGTCAATCTCACCCAATTCTCACCTCCGTCGGTCGTTTTGTACATCCCGCTGCCCGGACCTCCGCCGTTAAAACCCCATCCCCTGCGGCGCCTCTGGTAGGCGGCAGCATACAATGTGCCAGGATTATCATGGTCCATGGCGACATCCACAAATCCCGTGTTACCATCGATGGACTTGGTGTTCGTCCACGTTCTCCCGCCATCCGTTGTTTTATACAGTCCTCTTTGCTCGTTCGGACCCCACAAGTGGCCTAGAGCAGCCACATAAACGATATCCGGATTGGTGGGGTGAATGACAATACGCCCGATATGATGAGTGTCCTGAAGCCCCATGTTTGTCCAGGTCTCACCTCCATCCATCGATTTGTACACACCGTTCCCCCATGAAGAACTTTGACGGTTGTTCGGCTCTCCTGTCCCCACCCAAACTGTGTCCGGTTGAGTGGGGGCCACAGTCACATCTCCGATGGTACTAGTGGTCTGGTCATCGAAAATAGGTTTCCAGGTGATCCCGTTATTAGTGGTCTTCCATACTCCACCCGAGGCTGTTCCGACATATATGATGTTTGGCTCTCTCTCTACCACAGCAAAATCATCGATCCTTCCGCCCATATTCGCTGGACCTATACAGCGCCATTCAAGTCCATCCAAAACGTTTTCCTGAATACGCAGTGTGGTCGCCCTTTTTTCCCTCTGCGCTCCCACAAAGAGAAAAAAAATACACACCAGCCCAATAACTAAAACTACCCGAGAATTGTTCAGAGTTTTGCTCAATTCATCCCTCCTTTATCTAGTCTGACCTTTTCATAAAAAATGTCGATACTTTGTTCAACAAATCCAAAATCTTTGACTGGTGTATAAATATCACAAGCAAATCCCTTCTGTCAAAAACATAGGTTCATAGTGGGTTGAAAGCAGAAAATGAATAGTGTATAGTTCAAGAGAATGAAACGTGCTCTTCGCTTCCTGTCCCTGTTTTACCAATGCGGTTGCCAGGCCAAAAACGTGCTCTACCGCATAAAACTTTTGCGTCCAAAAAAAGGGCCGCTGGTTGTTGTGAGTGTGGGGAACATCTCTTTTGGTGGCTCGGAAAAAACACCACTCGTTTTGACCCTAGTCGCTGCCCTACTCAAGAATGGTGTCAAACCTGCAGTCGTAACACGCGGATACAAGGGAAAGTGGGAGCGGATTGGCGGGGTCCTCTCTGACGGAAAAAGCCGATCGGGCACCTGGGCGGAATCCGGGGATGAGCCTTTTATGATTTCCCTGAATTATCCAGAGATAGGCGTTTTCGTCGGAAAAGACCGCCTTAAATCCTGTAAAAAGGCATACGACATGGGCTTCCAGGTCGTGATCCTTGACGATGGATTCCAACATCGGCGTCTCTACAGGGATCTCGATATCGTCCTCCACAATCCCTCAGAAGATCTTCCTCTGCGGGAACTCCTCTCCTCCATCAAGCGTGCCGATATCCTGCTGCTCAAAGAAGGTGCTGACACTAAGACGGACCAGGGCGTCCTTCACAACCTGCAAGATGTGGACACGTTTTCTTATTCTGTCTCCAATGAAGGTTTCTTTAATTTGGACAGAATAGAGGAATCCGTATCGGTCTTAAAGGAAAAACGGGTGCTCGCATTCTGCGGTATTGCACATCCAGAGAGATTCCGTACGCTCCTCGAACGCGCGGGAATAAAGCCAATCCATTTCATCTCGTTTCCCGATCATCATCCCTATCCCTCAGAGTCCATGAAACAGATCGTCGAGCTTTTCAACGCCCAGAAGGCAGATGTCTGTATCACAACAGAAAAAGATGCTGTCAAGATCAAAGATAATCAAGCACTCCAAGATATCCCGATGTACTACCTAAAGATCGGCATCCAAACAGATGAGGAGTTTTTTGCGAGAGCATTTTCAATTCTCAAAATGAGAGGCCTTCCAGATGCCTGAAACAGGACACAAGGTTGTTCATGTGCTATTCCTGGGATTCAAAGGTCTCATCAGGCTCCTCCCCCGTAAAGTCTGTCTGGCACTGGGATGGATATTAGGGCGTACCGTATACTGTTTCGATAAGAAACACCGAGGAATCGCCCTCAAAAATCTGCACATCGCCTTCGGAGAAAAGATGTCCAGAGCGGATAAAAAGCGGATAGCGCAGAGCTCCTTTGAACATTTTGGCAAAGTTCTCTTTGACATAATAAAGTTTTCGAGCTTATCTGAAGAGAAAAAAGAAGCACTGCTCAGCATGGATGGCGAAGAACATGTCCGAAATGCTCTTGAGAAGGGGAAAGGAGCTCTGGTCCTCACAGCTCATTATGGAAACTGGGAATTGGGGATTATTACGCTCTCCAAGCTGGGAGAATTCAACGTTATCGCCAGGGCTCTGGATATCAAACGTCTCGAAAATGAACTCCTTGCCCTCCGGGAAGGCTTTGGTGCAAAAGTCATCTACAAACAACAGGCCACACGCCATACGCTACGGGCCCTCAAAGAAAACAAGATCGTGGCTATTCTTATAGACCAGAATGTCCTCCATGACCAGGCTATCTTTGTCGATTTCTTCGGCAAGCTGGCGGGGACAACGCCGGCCCTGGCCACATTTCACCTCCGGACGGGCGCCCCCATAATTCCCGCTTTTTGTTTTCCGACAGCTTCGAGAGGACATCATGTCCAGATGTTGGAGGGGCTTGAATTCCCTCCTACGGGAGACCACAGTGCAGATGTTCAACGTATCACTCAGGAGTGCACAAAAATCATCGAAGATCAAATCCGCGATAAGCCCGAATTCTGGCTCTGGTTCCATGACAGATGGCGCACTCAGCCCAAAATCTAAAGGTTTGAACTTTGTTTGTGAGTGTTATATTATCTTTTTAAATTCAAAGAAATCTTACGGTGATAAGGGAGACGATCATGAGGACCAACGACCGCGAATTTGACGTTATAAGACCGATTACCATCATGCCAGATTATATGGAATTTGCCGATGGTTCTGCTCTTATCGAAATGGGAAAAACAAAAGTCCTGGCCACAGCAACCATCGACGAGAAAATCCCCAAATTCCTGAAGGGTAGCGGAAAGGGATGGATCACGGCGGAATATTCCATGCTCCCTCGCTCTACTGAGAAACGGACCAATCGAGAGAGAATCCCTGGGCGTATTTCCGGCAGGACCCAGGAGATCCAGCGTCTCATCGGGAGATCGCTGCGTGCTGTGACCGATCTCAGGATTTTGGAGGAAAGGACTGTCATCATCGATTGTGATGTTATACAAGCCGATGGAGGAACTCGATCGGCATCGATCACAGCAGGATGTGTGGCCTTAGCACTGAGCCTGAAAAAAATGATGGACAACCACGTCATCGACCAGATGCCCCTTAAACATCTTGTCAGCGCTGTGAGTGTGGGCATCGTGGAGGGCAACATGTTGCTGGACCTGGATTACATCGAGGATTCCAACGCTGAGATAGACATGAATGTCGTGGAAACTGACTCCGGACAGATTGTCGAGATTCAAGCCACCGCTGAAAAAACACCGTTCACCAAAAAGGAGTTCAATGCCCTGTTGGATCTTGCCGATAACGGCATCCAAACCCTCATCACCGCGCAAAGAGAGGTCCTCAAGCAAAAAAGCCCTCTGTTTATGGCATACAATTGATCGAGCCAGCATCGATGAACCCGCAGGAAGGAACAGGAGAAACTCAAATGAAACGAATCTTAGTGACTGGTGGCGCCGGTTTTTTGGGCAGCCATCTCTGTGAAGCACTTCTGGAAAGAGACGAAGACATCCTCTGTATCGACAATTTTTTCTCTGGCAGTAAGGATAACATCAGACATCTCTTCGCTCATCCTTACTTTGAACTGATTCGACATGACATTATCCATCCAATTCTCGTCGAAGTGGATAGGATCTATCACCTTGCCTGTCCTGCCTCTCCCATCCACTACCAGTACAATGCGATCAAAACCATCAAAACAAACGTCATGGGAACCATCAATATGCTTGGCTTAGCCAAGCGGACCAAAGCGCGCATCCTGCTCGCCTCCACCTCGGAGATCTATGGTTCACCCGAAGTCCATCCACAATCCGAGGACTACTGGGGGAATGTCAATTCCATAGGTCTTCGGAGTTGCTACGATGAAGGAAAAAGAGTTGCCGAAACACTGATGATGGACTACCACAGACAGAACAAAGTCGACATCAAGATCACCCGGATCTTCAACACATACGGACCACGGATGGCCATCGACGACGGTCGTGTCGTCAGTAATTTCATCGTTCAGGCCTTGAGAGGAGAGCCTCTGACTGTCTATGGTGACGGGTCTCAGACGCGCTCCTTCTGCTATGTGTCCGACCTTGTCGAGGGGCTAATAGCTATGATGGGACTCGATGACTTCATCGGACCGGTCAATCTAGGGAATCCGGATGAATTCACGATCCTCGCTCTGGCAGAAAAAATCATAGAACTCACATCCAGCTCTTCCCGAATCGTTCACGGGCCCATGCCTCAAGATGATCCTCCCCGAAGATGCCCCGATATTTCCCGCGCCGATGTCAAGCTCCATTGGGCGCCGAAGATCGGAATCGAAGAGGGTCTTGTTAGAACGATTGAATATTTTAAAGAAATATTTAACTTGTAAATATTCGGCTTTAAGGCTATTATGTTTTTTTCTTCAAATTTTTGATCGTGTTCGGGTGGATATCGTTCACCACCACACGAATAAGGGCAATCTGCCAAGGAGGTTGAGATGTCATTAGTCTCCACATTGATATTAATCGGAATCATAATCGTCTTTCTAGTTTTGCTCGCACTCCTTTTCTCCAAACAATACCGTAAGGTCGGCCCCAATGAAGTCCTGATCATCTCCGGCGGTAGGAAGAGATCAATCCTTGCCCCTGACGGCACAAAAAGAAGGATTGGGTATCGCTACCGTTTGGGGGGTGGCACCTTTGTCTGGCCGCTTTTAGAAACTGTGGACATCTTACCCATTGAAGTCATCAATTTGAGCATCAAGACGCCAGAGGTGCTCACGCATGGAGGGATCCTTATCATGGCTGACGCATCAGCTCAGGTCAAGATCAAATCCGATGAGGATTCCATAGACCGCGCTGCCGAACAGTTCCTGGGATCTGGGAAAGAGGGAATCCGGGATGTGGCAGGGACGATCCTGGATGGCAAGATGAGAGCCGCCATCGGAACTATGGCCGTGGAAGAGATATACAGGGGACGGCAGGAATTTGCAGACAAAGTCACTCAATCTGTGGAAACCGAATTCACCCAGATGGGGCTCTCCCTGATATCCTTCGCGCTCAAAGAGATCAGCGATACACAGGGATATCTGGATGCCCTGGGCAAACCTCACATCGCAGCAGCCAAGAGGGATGCAACGATCGCCGAAGCGGAGACAGAAAAAGAGGCCGTGATCAAATCATCGCAAGCCCGCAAAGAAGGGGAAGTCGCCCGATTGAATGCAGATGCACTTATTGCCAAATCTCAATGGGAAAATGAAGCAAAGAAGGCAGAATCACAAGTCGACGTTAACCAAAAAAAAGCACACGCCGATTTCGCCTACGAGCTCGAACGATTTCGTCTGAATCAAGAGATCAAGCGAGAAGAGGGCAAGGTGAACGTCATCGAAAAAGAAGAGGCCATCAAGATAGAGGAATTGGAGATCAAGCGCAGAGAAAAGGAACTTGATGCCAGTGTGATCAAACCTGCCGATGCACGAAAATACCAGATCAAGGCTGAAGCCGAAGCCGAAGAATTCCGCATTCACGCAGAAGCTAAGGGAAAATCAGAAGCTGTTAAACTCGAAGGCATTGCAGAGGCAGAGAAGATCAGACAGAAAGGCCTGGCCGAGGCGGAAGCGATGATGAAGCGCGCCCAATCGTGGGAGAAATACAACCAGGCCGCAATCCTCGAGGTGTATCTCCAGAACCTTCCAGAGTTGGCCAGAGCCGTAGCTGAACCACTCTCTAAAGTCGATAAGATCGTGCTTGTGGGTGGCGACAAGGGGACAGGAGCCACCAAGATCACATCCCAGGTTGCTGATATTCTCGCCCAGATGCCCGATGTTGTGGAGTCTCTCACAGGGATTGATCTTAAGAAGTATTTTCAGGAAAAATTCAAAGTCGAAGAAAAAACCGAAGACGAAGAATAATCTTACATCTGAAAAAGGGGTATCATGGTATCAGAAAAGGCAAATCAAATTGGTGAATCTCCCACCCTGAAGGTGACGACCAAAGCCAAAGCCATGAAGGCAGCCGGGGTGGACATTGTCGACTTGAGCGTCGGCGAACCTGACTTCCCTACACCGGACAACATCAAAGCCGCAGGAATCCGGGCCATCGAAGAAAATTTCACCAAGTACACTCAGGTTGACGGGATCCCGCCCCTCAAAGATGCCATCATCTCGCGGCTGAAGGAAGATTACGGACTCACCTATGAAACAAATGAGATCATCGTTTCATCTGGAGCAAAAAGTTCCCTCTATCACCTCATCCAGGCTCTGATCAACGAAGGCGACGAAGTTATTATTCCGGCCCCCTATTGGGTCACTTATCCCCATGCTGTCTCGCTGGCAAAGGGAAAATCCGTTATCATCTCCACACAAGAAGAGGACGGTTTTCTACTGACGCCGGACAGATTTAAGGCATCCATATCGCCTGCAACAAAGGCTCTTATCCTCAACAACCCCTCTAACCCGACAGGAGCTGCCTACACAAGACACCAGCTCGAAGCTCTGGCAGATATCATCCTGGAAGAGGATGTGTACGTTATCGCAGATGAGATCTACGACAAGTTGGTGTTCGAAGGTTTTCGCTTCCACAGCTTTGCGTCTTTAGGAGAGGACATTAAGAAAAAAACGGTTATCATCAACGGCTTGTCCAAATCCTATTCGATGACGGGATGGCGTTTGGGTTATGCCGCCGGGCCTTCAGACATTATCAATGGCATGGCAAAGATCCAGAGTCACTCGACATCCAACGCCTGTTCAGTGTCACAAAAAGCAGGCCTGGAGGCGTTGACCGGCCCTCAATATGAAGTTTCAAAAATGGTGTCCGAATTCCAGAGGAGAAGAAACTATGCCCTGACCCGGCTGCAATCGATACCCAAAGTGTCATGTTTTAAACCGCAAGGGGCATTCTACCTTTTCCCGAACTTCTCGGCTTACTATGATAAAGAATTCAACAACACACCACTGCGCAATTCATACGGCATGGCCTACTACCTCCTCAAAGAGGCCAATGTGGCCGTCGTCCCGGGGGATGCCTTCGGGACTGATGAGTACATCCGGCTGAGCTATGCCACTTCCATGGAAAACATCGAAAAAGCCATGGATAGGATCATCGATGCTCTCTCCCGGTTGAAGACGGCGAAAAAGGTCAAACGCGTCGCTTTGAACAACACTGTGACACATTTTAAAAAATCTGCGCCTGTGGATTCAAACATTTCGATCCAGATGAGGGATGCCCTAATCGCCGAGATGGAGTCCCATCTCAGCTACGCCAATTACTTCGAATGGAATGCCAACATCAACGGTGTTATCGTCCAATTGCGTACCAATGTCTCTCACCTCTACGATTTTTGGATGGAAAATTGGTACCCTGCACAGCTGGAGGCCGACCTGGAACCACACGGCATCATCTATGCGGTGGACAATATAGCGGGTCGAGAATCCCGCACGTACTACAATTCCGAAACAAAAACCGGAATACTCGTCAATACCGATAATTACGGCCCTCTCCGCAGTCTTGCATTGGGCCTGGTGACCGATGTGTCCGAAAGGCTGTTCAGTGTTCATTCCATTCGAGGAATGGTCGCAGACATTAACGGCCTGGGAGTCCTCTTGATCGGACCCAAAGGGACAAAAAAAACAGAGCTCTTTTTTTCCCTCCTCCAGGACCCGAGATTCCGGCTTCATTCCAATGATACCGTTTTCGCCAGGTACTCTGGAGGTACTGCTGTGGCGGATTGCATCGAGAGGAAGCTTTTCATGGCCACAAACAGCGTGGAATCCTATCCCGATCTTGCACCTCTCTTCGACAACAGTAAATGCGAAAACATCATTGTGCACAAGGAAGCCTGCCAGAACGAGAAGTGTCTGCAGTTGGATGATTGCCGGTTGGACCGTGGCTCTCCATTCTGTTACACAGCTTCTAAAAAAGCCTTCGCTCTCCTCGATCCATACTGGATAGGGGGGCCCGCCAAACACGTAAAACGCACATCTCTCCGCTGGTTGTTCCTGCTCCGGAACGACAATGTCTCCCCACCCTTCGTGAAGACAGAAACAGAACATGCTTTGCGCATAATGGAGCAGGGCGAAATTTTCGGAGTACAAAGAGAGCTGGGTCCGGCCCGGAATCAGCCATTCTACAACCCGCACCTGCTGGTTGTGACTCCAGAAAGGATGGAGCTCGAGAGGAATTTTTTCCGGCGCTTGATGGAAAGCACAGAGTGTTACCTTTTTAACAGCGGAGTCGCGTCCTCTGAGGACCTGAAAAGGATCCTTACGGGCGAAGCACAAACAGAACCAGGATCTGGTTGAGATTTTGAGCTTAAGGCAATAGGATTTGAGGGAATATCGAGTTTGAGCGATGTTGTATTAGAGATTTAGAAATGAACGATAAAAAGATCTACAATGAAAATGTCTATAGCCAATTTTCAGAGGAGCTCAACAAGGCTCTGAAAGGCCCGAATGTCAAATCCGTGGATCTCAAATGGCTTGAGCCACGGGCGAAATCCGTAGGCATCAAAACAGTTTACGGATCTTATGGGTGGCGCTGTGCGATCTCCAGCCGCATCGCCCCGAAAACTGTGTATCTTGGCAGCGAAGCCGTAAGGCTTCCACGCCTCTCACCCGAGCAGGAAGCGATCATCACCAAAGCCCCGGAAGAGTTGGACAAAGTGCTGCATTTGGTGAAGACTCTCCCGATCTGCCATATTCGACGACAGATGGGCGAGAACGATTCCTATAATCCTGTGTGCCATCTCTATATCTCTGAGGCAGACCTCATCAACTACCGCCTGGGCTACATGTGGGGAATAACCATGTTCAAACCAGGGAAAAGACCCGGGCCAGAATTCATTATGATCCACATTCCCGAAGAACATCCGCTGCGTCAACAAGTTCTAGTCCTCCCGGAACAGAACATCAACATCGCCCTGGGGACCGATTACATGGGCGAGGATAAAAAAGGCTTCCTCCGTCAGGCCATGTGGACAGCCGACCAGTTGGGCATGCTCGGATTGCATGCGGGCACAAAGATCGTCACAGTTCGAAGTACAGACGGAAAATTGAAGACTTTCGGAGTTTTTTTATTCGGGCTCACAGCGACCGGAAAATCCACATGGTCCTGCCACCAGCTCGGCCTGGATTATCAAAAGGGAGAAAAGACGCTAGTGACGCAAGACGACATCTGCTTCCTGCGCAAAGACGGATCAGCTTTGGGGTCAGAGAACAACTTCTTTGTAAAAACAGATGTGGAGAAGGAATTCCAGGAGGCCATGTACAATGCCCTTGTGGATAAAACGGCTCTCTATGAGAACGTCATGATCAAGTCCAACGGAGAGGTGGACTTCCTGGATGAGAGCCTCACAGCCAACGGCCGGTCAGTGATCAACCGCAAAAAGCTCAAAGTCAAAATAAAGGGAAGGATGGTCCCTATTTTCTCCAAATCCATCGACCTTCCCACATTGGAAAATCTCGATGGCCTCATATTCGCTTTCATCACTCGAAGAAATACCGTCATGACCTTCGCTCAAGAGCTAACGCCAGAGCAGGCGGTCCTCGCCTACCTATGGGGAGAAAGCACGCACAGTTATGCCAGTCAGCCGCTCAAGGCCGGAGAATCGGTACGCATCGTGGGAACAGACCCGTTTATCGTCGGCTCCAAAGCCAGCAAGGTGAATCGTTTTTATGAAATTATCATGACTCTCGTCAGCAACTACCCGGGCAAGGTAAAATTCATGCAGTACAACACGGGGGGGATCGGAGAGATCATCGAAACTTATGAAGAGAATGGGATCACAAAAAAAAGGCAGGTGCGCAAAGTGAGCCGTGTTCCCATCAACCTCATGGCCCAGATCCAGAGGGGAGACTTGCGCGGAACGAATCACTACGAGAAGGGTTTGCTCGGAACGAAGGAGATCAGGCAAGCAGAAGGACAGGGGCTTGAGGAATGGGACATTCGTAAGTACTATTCGGACGAGAAGATCGGAGAATATATTGCGGACCTGGTCGAAGGGAGAAAAGTTTACACCGAAGAGATCGCAAGCGAGGGGCTTCGCGATGAGATCCTTTATGCCGCGGAACGGTCTTACCGCATCGACAAGAGCGGAAGGTCAACTAAAGTCTTCGTCCCTGAAAGCCCAGAAGTCGAAGCAAAGGCTTCCGAGATGCCTGAGTTCAAGTCCAGGCCGCGCCGGGGTGGTTTCAGGCGCTAACTCTGACCCACACCTCATGACCTAAACTCCGCACGGAGTGAAAGGATCATGGACCCATGGACCTTTCGATTTCCTCAGCTAAAAGATGCAGAAGGAGAAGATGGACTTCCTGGATGACAGGAGTGTAGGGCGATGGCACATCACACAGAATATCGGGAAAGGGGCCGACTTCGCCCCCGCCTTCCCCGGTGAGCACGATCGTGAACAGGCCACATTCTTTAGCAGTCTGCACAGCTCGGATGATATTGGGGGAATTTCCGCTTGTGGTCAATCCTAAAGCGATATCTCCTTTTTTGCCCAGGGCCTCGACCTGTCGGCTGAAAACAGTGTCAAAACTCTCGTCATTGGCGATGGAAGTAAGCACAGAGGTGTCTGTGGTGAGCGAGATTGCAGGAATGGCAGGTCGCTCGAGCAGGAATTTATTCACCAATTCTGCAGCAAAATGCTGGGCCTGAGAGGCGCTTCCTCCATTGCCGAAAATGAGGATTTTTTGATCCCTATTCAGGCGTTCTGTCACTTCATGAACGACCTGTGCAAATTTTTCGCTACTTTTTTCGAAGAATGAGCTCATGGCCTGAGTGAGCTCATATATTCTCTTTTCATAAGTCATCGTCTCTCCTTCTCTCTGTCTATCCCTATTATTGCCATTTCAAGCGTAAAATTTCAAATACCAGATCGGATTTGAGCTCGGACATTTTCTATGAGAGCAGGCATATCCTCTTCGGTAAGGCCGTTTACGGAAACAGCCTTGTGGAAAATCACTCTCACTGTCCCCTTTTTTATTAAAGGGCTCCCCTTCGGCATCAGATCATAAGTTCCCTCTATAGTTATGGGAACAACAGGGGTCTGGCTGTCTATGGCAAGAAAAAACGCACCGCGACGGAACGATTGCATCTTCCCGTCGCGACTCCTTGTTCCCTCCGGAAAGATCAAGTAGGAGAATCCTTTTGTCTTGATCAATCGTGTCGCCCGTTCGATGCTTCTGCGGCCCGACTTCAGTCCCTTTCGGTCCACCGGGACAAATCCTACAAACCCCATAGCCCATCCGATGATTGGAATCCGAAAGATTTCTTTTTTCGGGATCACACGCACGACCTGTGGAATGAGATAAAAAAGCAGGGGACCATCGAGGAAACTCAGATGATTGGCCATGAACACGCTTGGGTTTACCCTATCCACAGAGTCCCGGCCGGATACATCCAGTCGAATCCCTAAGATCCTTGGACCTGCCGCAATGGCCGCTTTCCCCAAAAGAAGCAGAGGGGTTCTCCATCTTATCACAAAACAAAAAAGGAAAAGGGGGATGGCGAGGAAAATCACCAGGACATAGACAAGACAAAGAATCAACGTCCGCATCGCTCGATGGTGAGATTATACTATATCACACAAGGAGAATAGACAAAAAAAAAGGGCGGCACTCTGTGCCGCCCCACTGTGGCTTCACTCAGAATTTGATTCAGCTATTAGGTCGTTGAGTAGGTTTTCGGCGCAACGATCCAGTTTCCATCCCACATGACCAGGTCTTCATCGAAAGATGCCATTATGGTCACTGTGTAAAGACTCGCTTCTGGATCAGCTGGCTGATACAGTATCGGTCCTACTGCCTTGTTTCTACCATGAGAAGCAACGATGAACGAATCATCGCCTGGATCAGGATCATTTGTACCGTACAATCCTGTAGATGCGTCACCGGTGTAAATATAATAGAAACCTGCCCATTTGTCTCTTGTCGGAAGAACTTTTACATAAAACGGAGATAGAGACAGATAAAATGTATCTCCTGAAGCGTAAGTCCCAGCCTGGACAGGGCAAATTCCATTGTCAGTGACGTGGTCAGTAAGGGCCGTTGAGATCGTGACGACGTCTTTCATGGTCGCTTTCTGTTTGGCCTTCTGCATGGCAGTGATCGCGTTAGGGATGAGAAGTGCAGCAAGAATACCGATAATCGCAACAACGATCAACAACTCAATCAGCGTGAAACCTTTCTTTCCTTTAAGCATTAAAACCTCCTTGGTTACCCTGGTGTTTTTTTTATCACCAGTTTTAAATTTTTAATGACACAACTCTATTTGCAATTTACGTGCCAACCTCTCTTTTGCTTAAATAGTTGATATTAAATGATTTGAAGCGTCTTTTTCAATTATTATTCTCTGGAAATTGCCGATAATTGTTATTTTCTCAGCCTCAAGTGACAATTTTTGGCGTAGCGCTCTTTTTCAGGAAAGCGGCCGCTCAGCTTCTTTTGCTGATCTTAAGCCTAATTTCTCGATGAGATAGCGGAGAGACCGATAATTAATTCCGAGAAGAGTTGCTGTTTCCTTGAGGTTTCCGCTCGTTCTTTGGAGAGCTTGCTGGACAAAATTTCGGGAGATATCATCAAGAGTTGTATTGAGGTCGAAACCGGGCTTGACTTCATAACTTCGATCTTGTTCCCTTTGAGGACTGATTAGCTCTTCTGGAAGACTGGACTCGGTGATAGTCTCCCGTTCCTCGATGGCGATAATCCTTTCGATGGCATTCTCTAGTTCCCTGACATTCCCCGGCCAGGAATATGATTCGAACACCTTCATGACTCGCGGAGCCATCCGCTTCAAATTCCTTCCCATTTTGTCACAATACTTGCTGAGAAAATGGCTGACGAGAAGGGGGATGTCCTCTTTTCTTTCTCGCAGCGGAGGGAGTTCTAGTGAGATCACATTCAACCGATAGAAAAGATCCTCTCTGAACTTTCCCTCTTCGATCCTCTTCTTTAAATCCTGATTGGTTGCCCCGATAATACGCGCATCGACCGGGATCTCTTCTGTCCCTCCCACGCGTCTGATCCTCTTATCCTGGAGAGTCCTCAACAGCTTCACCTGTGTCCACGGCGACATTTCTCCAACTTCATCCAAAAACAGAGTCCCCTTCTCGGCGGTCTCGAACATTCCCTTTTTATTGACGATGGCACCCGTAAAAGATCCTTTGACGTGTCCAAAAAGTTCGCTTTCCAGCAGATTCTCTGGTAACGCGCCACAGTTGATGGAGACAAAAGGCCTTTCTCTCCTGCGACTGTGAAAATGAATCGCCCTGGCTGCGATCTCTTTCCCTGTTCCACTTTCTCCTGAAATCAGCACCGTCGAATCCGTCACGGCGATCTTTTCGATCAAGTTATAGATCTCCAACATCTTCTTGCTTTTCCCTACCATGTTGTTCATGCCGTACTTTTCTTCGAGGTCCTTTTTCAAGAGTACATTTTCCTGGTGGATCCTCCTGTTCTCCAATCCTTGGGCAACGATTATTTTTAACTCTTCCATGTTGAAAGGCTTGACAATATAGTCCATCGCTCCCATCTTCAGAGCTTCGATAGCCTGTTTGATCGTTCCGTATGCCGTAATCATTACGACAGGCATCGCCGGATATTTCTCCTTGACATACTTGAGAATTTTCATTCCGCTCATTTGAGGAAGTTTTATATCTGTCAAAATGAGATCGAACTCTTCTTTATCTATCAGTTCAAGTGCCATCTTTGCAGACAGTGAGGTCTCGACCGAGTACCCCTCTTTTTTGAAAACAAAACTCAAAAGATCGAGGATGCTCTTCTCATCGTCTATTATGAGTATTTTAACCATTTAACTTCTCTCTTTCCATTTTGACGATATCTTTTTTGCTGAGATTCCCTTGAGGGAGGAGGATGACGATCTTTGTTCCCTTATCGAGCTCTGAGGAGATTTGGATCTTTCCGTTATAATCATCGACGATCCTTCGAACAACCGCCATGCCGATTCCCTTCCCTGTTTTAAAACCGGAATAGAACGGCTCGAAAAGCCGTTCCTGATCTTCTTTTGCCATCCCTTGTCCGCTGTCTCTGACCTTAAGTTCGATCTCGTTCTTCTTCCGCTGGTTGAGATCAATGGTTAGCGTGCCTCCCTCCGGCATGGCTTTGAGGGCATTCTTTATCAGATTCCAGAATATCTGTTTGAACTGGTTGCTGTTCCCATAACAGTAGATGCCGGCAGTACTATAATTACCCTCAACATGGTAAGTCCCGTTCAACTCCCCACTCCTCTGGAGAAGCATGATGGTTTCCTTTAAAACCTGGGAAAGATCTACGACTACGAACGTCTGTTTCCCTGGGGAAGCCAGATTGAGAAACTGTTCGATGGATTTAGATATCCGATCCGACTCGTTGACCACGATGTTCATCAAATCCTGCTGCTCTCCGGATAAGGCTATCTCGTTCCTCAACACCTGAATGGCGCCTGAAATTGCGGCCAGGGGGTTTCTGATCTCGTGCGCAAGATGGGCAGAGATCTCTCCAGCGAGCGCCAGGCCTTTTTTGACTTCGAGCTCTTTCTGCGCCCGGTCTAGCTCTTCTCTCGTTTTTCTCAATTTTCCTGTGAGGTAACTCATGAGAAAGGCGACCAGAAAAAACACCCCCCAAGAGGTAAAGACATTTGTGATGAGAGCATCCATCGAGATCGGTGCTGACGAATCAGACAAATAATAGGGAATAATCCCCAAGTACATCCCATCGATCAAAGCAGCGAACAAAACGCCTGAGAGGATGGCAGTGATATAAGCGGCGCTGCTCGAGAGGACGATGCTGGCGGCAATGATCTCGAAAATATAGAGAAAATAGAAAGACCCCTTCAATCCCCCGGAGAAATAGACAAGCGCTGTGATGAGCAGCAGGTCAAAGAAAACCTGGACATAGACCTGCAGAGTGTAATTCTTTCCCCAAAGATAGAGCAGGAAATATGCCAAGGATAGGAAATATGCAATGAAAATCAAGTAAAATGCACTCAATGAAAGAGTGGCGGATGTCGCATAATGAATGGCGACAACAGAAATAAACATGGTTGTGATGATGATAACACGCAGGAGGATGAA
>CAZIMJ010000346.1:0-20718 GCA_964540205.1 uncultured Eubacteriales bacterium
TTCTTGATCCTTTTTTGCGCACCCCTTTTGGCTCAAGAAACAGCAGTGAGCGGAGAGAGAGCAATGCTCTACAAATTGTCCATCATTGTTGGAGGCGCTATCATCACTCTGGCCGCTGCGGCAGGAGCGTTCTGCCAAGCCAAAGCCATCAGCAGTGCGTGCGAAGGGATCTCCAGAAATCCAGGAGGAGCTCCAACGATCAGGTTCATTCTCATTTTCGGGCTCGTGCTCATCGAGACACTGGTCATATACGCCCTTCTGATCACCATCATGATCGTCAATGTCCAGTGGGGAAACTACCAATAAAGTTCCCGTGATCTCCATGTGAGAAATTGAAAAATTCTGTGGTTTTCCAGGTCGCCAAACAAACCTTCCAGAGGTTTGCCAGGGATAAGTGTGGAAATTATGCGATCATCATCTCCTACTTTGCTCTCATGTGCTCCATCCCCCTGGTCGCACTTTTTACTTTTATTTCCACACGTATTCTCGGAAATTCGGAAATAGCCTTCCGCAGCCTGAACATCTTCAACGATGAGTTCTTCGCTCAGCTTAATCCCGCCTTTTTTGAAAGGCTCCAGTATCTCTCCCAAAACATCTCCAATCTCGGATGGTTCGGCCTGGCCGGGTCTTTCATCGCTGCCAGTTTTTTGTTTTCAAACCTGATCAACGCCATAAACTGCATCTTCAGAGCCAACAAGCAGAAGTCCTTTTTCTACAGCCGGCTCATGGAATACATCCTGCTGTTTGTTATAGGGATCATCCTGCTGACCTCTCTGTCCATCACCGCTGTCTGGACAGCCATCAACAGGATCATCCAGGAAAGCCCGTTCATTGCCAACAACATCAATCCTGAAGCCATGTCCTTGGTCAACAATTTTTTTCTCCAATACCTCATCCCGTTCATCCTGACATTTCTATTCTTTTTCTCACTCTACAAATTTATTCCTGAGGTCAAAGTCTTCACTAAGGCCGCAGTTGTTGCTGCCCTTATCGGCGCTTTACTCTGGGAAATCTTTAAAAGGATATTCGCTTTCTATGTGGCCCACTTTTCGGCCATAGGCATCGTGCTCTCGAAACTCTTGCAGGGAATGATCACGTCGATCATCTTCTTCCTCCTTTGGCTGAGCTTCTCCCTTGTCATACTGCTTTGGGGAGCAGAGCTGGCTGCTGTCCTCAATGAGAGGATTCATGAAAAGACCGCATAAAAACCACCCCAAGTCTATAACAGTGGAAGAACTGGCTCGTCATCTAGACCGTCGGTTCGAAGGGGACGGAAATACGAATATCCTTGACGTCTCCAGCTTAGAAAGGGCTGAAAAAGGAGACCTCGTTTTTTGTGCTGACCCTAAATACAGAGATCTACTGGAGAAAACAAAAGCCTCGGCGGCCATCGTGCCCATCGAGGAAAAATTCGACAGGATCCCCACAATACACTCTGAACAACCCTATGTTTCCTTCATAAAAGCTTTGGATTTTTTTTACACACCCTACCGTCTTGAACCAGGCATCCATCCCCAGGCTCTGGTTTCCACATCGGCCACGATCGGGAGAGATGTCGCTATCGGTGCTTTTGTTTTTATCGACGACGACGTCGAAATCGGGGATGGTTCCATCTTATTCCCCTTGGTCTCCGTATATCCGAGAGTCAAGATCGGAAAGCAGGTCGTGTGCCATTCCTCTGTATCCATAAGAGAAGACTCCCAGATCGGCAACCGCGTCATCCTCCATAACGGAGTTGTAGTAGGGTCTGACGGCTTTGGATTCCAAAAAGCCAAAGATGGATCTTACATCAAGATCCCCCAAAAGGGGATCGTCATCATCGAAGACGACGTTGAGATCGGTGCAAACACAACTGTGGACCGAGCCGCATTGGGCGAGACCATCATCAAGAAAGGAACAAAGATAGACAACCTCGTTCAGGTTGCTCACAGTGTGGAAATAGGAGAGGACAGCATCTTTGCCGCACAGACAGGGATTGGCGGAAGCTCGAAGATCGGAAAGAATTTCATTGCGGGCGGCCAAGTGGGAATCCCCGACCACATCACGATCGGGGACAACGTCATTATCGCCGCGAAGTCGGGCATCACAAAAAACCTTCCCTCCGGCTCCTTTGTTTCAGGAAGTCCACATCTCGACATCAGAATCTGGCGCAAAGCCTGGGCCGCTATACCCCAGCTCTATGATCTGATCCGGGAATTCAGGAAACTCAGGAAACGTATCGAAAAGCTGGAAAATAAACTCAAACAATAATCCTGCTGCGGAATTCTATCGCTTGGAATTTATGCGATTGACTGGAGGTATTCGTCAATGGCGATGGCGGCCGCTACACCCGAGCCCACCGCTGTGGCCACCTGATCAGGACAGGCATCGGTCAGATCTCCAGCAGCATAGATCCCGGGTTGAGATGTCTCCATCTTCTTCCCCACGACGATCTCCCCCCATTCGTTGAGCTCAAGAAGGTCTTTGACAAAGTCTGAATTAGGTCTTGTCCCGATGGAGACAAACAGACCATCCACTTCGAGCGCGGACAGCTCTCCCGTTTTGACATTTTTGACGGTCAGGGACTTAAGGGTGGTGTCTCCCAAAATCTCTTCGATCACCGTATCCCAGATCACTTCCACTTTTTTATGGGCGAGTGTCCGCTCTTGAAGGATCTTCTCAGCCCTGAATTGGCCACGCCGGTGGATAACTTTGACTTGGCGGGCAAATTTTGTCAAGAAGATAGCCTCTGAAAGCGCCCAGTTCCCACCTCCCACAACGGCCACAACCTTGTCCCTAAAAAAGAATCCATCGCAGGTGGCGCAGTAGGAAACGCCTCGCCCCGTGAATTTCCCTTCCCCCTTGATGCCGAGTCTCCTGAAATTCGCTCCTGTGGCAATGATGACAGCGCGCGTTAGGTATTCATTTTTGTTGCCGCACACTTTCCATAGCTGGCCCTCTCTCTGGAGCTCTTTGACTGTATCAATGCCGATCTTTGCTCCAAAGCGTTCAGCCTGCTTCCGGAAATTCTCCGTCAACTCGACGGGAACGATCCCTTCGGGAAAACCCGGATAATTCTCGATAAAATCGGTCATAAGGATCTGGCCTCCAGGGGCACCTTTCTCGAGGATAAGAGTGTCGAGCATGGCCCGTCCCGTATAAATGGCAGAGGAAAATCCAGCAGGGCCTGCCCCCAGTATGATAACGTCGTATGTCTGACTCATAGGTGTTTTATGATCGCATCCACGATTTTGTCTTGAGGAAGGGCTCCGATGACGGTCTCCACAACCTCGCCTCCCTTAAAAAGAAGAAGAGCCGGGATGCTCATTATGCCGTATTTGGCAGGAACACTCATGTTTTCGTCCACATTCATCTTGGCCGCCTTCAACTTATCCTTATAATTTTGAGCCAGATACTCCACTGTAGGAGTAACCATATGGCAGGGGCCACACCACACGGCCCAAAAATCCACAAGAACAGGAATCTCTGCTCTGAGCACTTCCTCTTCGAATGTGTCATCGGTCACGTTAAAAATATCTTCGGACAATTTAACCTCCTCTCTTTATTTCAAGTGATCTCTCGTAGAGCTTAACATACTTCTTGGCTGCTTGTTCCCAGGAAAAATCTTCTGTAAGCCCGTTCTGCATGACCCTTTTCCACATCTTGGGCTTTTTGTAACACCGCAGGGCTCGTTTAATCGCCTCAACCAGGGCCTCCGAACTGTACTCTCTGAACACAAAGCCGTTCCCTTTGAGAGTCTTTGCATTGAATGGCTTCACTGTTTCTCGCAGACCACCGGTTGCCCTCACAACAGGAACACTGCCATACCGAAAGCTGTACAGTTGGTTCAATCCGCAGGGCTCGTAACGGGAAGGGATCAGAGCGATATCCGCCCCGGCAGCAACCTTATGCAACAAGGCGGGGCTCATATCCACCTTGACCGCCAATCGTCCCGAATGCTGTTTCTGGAGAGATGATAACGCTCTCTCATACTGTTCGTCCCCATGACCAAGCATCACAAATCCCAGGTCCATCTTCATCAACTCGCCCATGGCCTCTAGCAAAATATCAAACCCTTTATTGGCAGTCATGTAGGAGACAACACTGATCAGAGGTACTTCAGGACCGATGGTCAACCCGAACTCCCGGCAGAGGTCACGCTTGTTGATGTCCTTCCCTTCCAAGCGGGATGCGGAATAATTGCTTTCAATGTAGGGATCTCTCTCGGGATCCCAGATCTTATAATCCACACCGTTCCGGATGCTGGAAAAAACACTCATCCTCTGTTTGAGCAGTCCCTGCAAACCGAATCCATACTTCTTGGTGAGAATTTCCCGTTTATAGGAAGAGCTGACAGTGTTGATCGCATCGGAAAAAAGGATGCCCGCTTTGAGAAAGTTGAACTTCCCGCCCAAAGATAGCTGGGTGGGGCTGAAATAACTCCAGTTCAAGCCGGTCAGAGACAGTGTTTCCGGAGGGAATTCCCCCTGATAGGATATGTTGTGGAGGGTGAAGACCGTAGCGACTTTGGATAGCCGGCTTTTGTTTGCATACTGCGTCTTTATGAGCACGGGGATCAACGCTGTCGGCCAATTGTTGCAGTGGATAATATCCGCAGATATTTTTTCCTTGAGAAGAAACTCCAATACGGCTCGATTGAAAAAGACGAAACGTTCATCATTGTCCAGGTACTCGCCCCTCCCTGTTCCGTAGATATTCTCACGTAAAAAATACTTGGGATTATCGATGAAGTAGATATCATACTTGCCTAGTTCACTTTTATAAACACGAGCCTTCGCCTTGACTTCTCCAAGAGAAACGGAAAGGTCCGAAGCCACGATTTCCTTAGGCAGAGACTCAATCTCAGGACGCCTGTACATTGGCATGAACACCGAGACCTCCATGCCTAGATAAGAGAGATACTTAGGAAGAGCGCTCGCCACATCCGCCATCTCTCCGGATTTGGCAAAGGGCGTCACCTCCGCAGAGACAAAAATCACTCTCAGCTTCGAACTCATAGCGAAATTATCATAATCTTGGCCCTTTTAAATGTCAATAAGAGACACTATCAAGTCATTGAATTATCAGAATCGACCCAACCTGGATTATTCACGCTGGAGGAAAATTTTGGTGCTGACGGATTAGTTTGACTGACTGTTTTAGCCCCAGCCGAGTTTCTCTTGAAGGAGGTCGAAGTAATTCCTTTTTGGCGAAGAGATCAACTGCAGGACGAAGCGGCTGCGTCTGACCTCGACGGTATCACTCTCCTCCATCAAACCTCCCCTCTGGCCATCGAGGGTGAACCAGACTTCTTCCCCCCCTGTGACAAGCTCGATCTTCAGCGTCGATTCGGCAGAGATGACCATCGGCCGGAAGGAAAGCGTGTGAGGACAGATGGGAACGATGATAAAGGCCGGGATATTGGGTTGGATAATGGGGCCACCTGCAGACAGGGAATAGGCCGTTGAGCCCGTTGGTGTCGAGACGATGAGGCCATCGGCTTTGGATGTGGCGATCTCTTTCCCGTCGATCCAAATGGCACACTGGATCATCCGGGCGGGGGCCCCTTTGTTGATCACAAAATCATTCAAGCAGTAAAAGGTGCCCCCCTTTGTGTCTGCTTCCAACATCTGTCGAGGACTGATAATTTTTGTGTTCCCCTCTAAAAAAGCATCAACAGTCAAGTACATCTCATCGAGCGGGACTTCTGTCAAAAAGCCAAGCCTGCCCAAGTTGACTCCCATAACAGGGACGTTCTTCTGGGCCGCTAAATGAGCAACGCTCAACAGGGTTCCATCCCCTCCTATTACAATGACGAGATCCACTTTCTCGGGGACATTCTCTCGCGGCACTCCATCATTGCGCTGGAGTTTCATCGCGGCCACTTCTTCCAAAAGGCACTCTATCCTCCTGGTCTCAAAATACCGGATCAATTCCACCAGTATTTTATCCACTCGAGGTGCATGAGGCTTGATCACAAAACCCACTCGTTTGATGTTATCCATCCCAAACAGCCTCCTTAATTAATTTCTGGGCCTGTGCATGGGTCAATGTTTCTTTATGCAAGGACCAGTGGATAAAGAATTCTCGATTGCCCTTCTGTCCCCGTATAGACGTCTTCATCAAGTCCTGGACTAGAAACCCCATCCTGTCGGCTTGCTGAAGGATCCTCTGCAGAACTTCTGCATGCAGATCAGGGTCCCGGACAATTCCTCCGTTTCCGACCTGTCCTTTCCCTACTTCGAACTGAGGTTTGATAAGGGCAATGAGCTCCCCATTTCCTAAGATTTTTTTAATGGCGGGCAAGACTTTGAGAACGGAGATGAAGGAGAGGTCCATAGTGATAAGATCAAGAGGATCTTGGAAGTCATCTCGTTCAAGATGACGGGCATTTTTCTCAATAAGAACAACTCTGGGGTCCTCTCTCAAATTCACATCGATCTGTCTTGTATTTACATCGATCGCATGGACCTTTTTTGCACCTTCTTTCAGCAGGCAATCTGTGAATCCTCCGGTCGAACAGCCCAAATCGGCAGCGACCTTGTCCTCGGGATCGATCTCGAAATACCCTAAGGCTTCTATCAATTTCAACCCGCCCCGGCCCACATAGGGCATCGTCTCCTTAAGGAAGATCTCCGCTCCAACAGGAACCAATTGTCCGGGTTTTTCCACACGTCCTTTTTCAGAATAGACCAAACCCGCTAAAATGAGGGCTTGCGCTTTGTGAGGGCTTTCAGCCAACCCCCGGTTGACAACGATCTTATCCGCCCTGTCTTTCATTGTTTTCTTTTCATCTTTTGAGGCACAGAGAGTATGGCGATGAAATTCTTGGGACTTGTGGACACTGAAAGACGCCGACCACCGCACTACTTTCCATAAAATTGCCGTATTTGTTGGGCAAGCCCATCGGGGTCAAGCTTAAACATCTTCTTGACCTGGTCGGTTTTTCCGGTAGGATAGATCTTATCGGGAAGTCCGATGGATTTAAATCGGACATCAAATATCTTCTTACGATCCAGAAGCTCCCTGACCGCACTGCCAAACCCCCCTGCAGTGACGCCCTCCTCCACGGTAATAACAATATTTCCGGAACCCGCATAGGAAAGGATCAACTCTTCATCCAAAGGTTTGGCAAATCTCGCATTCACTACAGCCAGCTCGATCCCATCGTCCTCAAGCTTGTTTGCCGCCTCTAAAGCAGGATGGACCAAGCTTCCGAAGGCGATAAGCAGGTCTTTTCCCTCTTTGAGAAGCTCTCCCTTGCCAAGAGGGATCATCTCCAACTTCCTATCTTGAGCGACACCGACGACCTTTCCCTTGGGAAATCTCACTGAGGCGGGATGGCCGTAAGAGAGGGCAGATTTCAGCATGTGCCGCAGTTCATTTTCATCCTTCGGGGCCATAACGATCATGTTAGGAAGATGCCTGAGATAAACGATATCATTGATACCTTGATGAGTGGGACCATCATCCGGAACGATTCCCGAGCGGTCAAGACCGAAAACGACAGGCAAGTCCATGAGGCAGACGTCATGGTAAAGCTGGTCGTATGCTCGCTGGAGGAATGTGGAGTAGATGGCCACCACCGGCTTATACCCGCTAAGGGCTAATCCTGTGGCAAAATCGACAGCATGCTGCTCGGCAATCCCCACATCAAAAAATCGGTCCGGAAACCGTTGGGAAAAATCCCGAAGGCCGGTCCCGTCGGGCATGGCCGCTGTTATCGCTACAACCCTTTCATCCTTCTCAGCCAAGTCCACCACGGCCTCTCCAAAGACAACCGAATAGGTCGTCCTCTTATCCGTGTTTATCGACTCTCCTGTCTGGATATCAAAGGGAGATGCGGAGTGATACTTAGCAGGATTGCTCTCTGCGGGAGGATACCCCTTGCCCTTCTTAGTGACACAGAGGATCAGCACAGGTCCCTCATAGGCCTTAGCATCCTTAAACACCTCGATCAATGAGCCGAGACTGTGTCCCTGAACAGGACCGATATACCGGAAGCCCAATTCCTCGAAGAGCAAACCTGGAAAGAACGTTTTTTTAATGACTTCTTCGATCGCACGTCCAGCTTTGATCATGGGCCATCCCACAGCAGGAATGGCCTTCAGAATCGTCTTTGCGTGATCCTTGATTCTCAGGTAATGCTGCCCTGATACAAGATAGGAGAGGTACTTGGACATGGCGCCGACATTGAGCGAAATAGACATCTCGTTGTAGTTGAGAACAATGATCAATTTCTCGTGAAGATGGCCGATCTGATTGAGGGCCTCCCAGGCCACTCCGCCTGTAAGGCTTCCATCCCCAACAACCGCCACCACTTGGTGCGTTTTGTTCTCTTTGTCCCGGGCCACAGCCATCCCAAGGGCGGCAGAAAGCGCCGTGGATGCATGTCCCGTGTTATAGATATCATGCTCACTTTCCTCACGGCAGGGAAAACCACACAGGCCATCGAGCTGACGGAGAGTGGAGAATTGATCCTTTCTCCCTGTTAAGATCTTGTGAGTATAGCACTGATGACCGACATCCCAGATAATTTTATCCTCCGGCGTGTCAAAGACATAGTGGAGGGCGATCGTCATCTCGACAACACCCAAATTGGGCGAAAGATGCCCTCCATTCTTGGAGACGACCTCTATGATCAGCGACCTGATCTCCTTGGACAGCTGAGAGAGCTCCTTCATGGAACAATCTTTCAGGTTTTTGGGGCTTTTAATGCGGTCAAGAATTGTGTTCATTTTTTACCTTATCTTTCACAACCAAGAGCTTCTTGGCAAGAAAGCGAAGCTCTTCAGAAGCAAACGCTCCTCTTTCAAGCGCCTGCAGACCTTCTGAGACAAAGGTATCCAACCTCTCTATCGCCTTATCAAGACCGAATAGAGAAACGTAATTGGGCCTGTGGACATCTGCCCTCTGTGCGTCCTCTATAGCATCCGACAGGTCATCTTTAGTCTGAAAGGCCAATCCGATGTTTTCGCCAAATTGGGTGATGGCTTCCATCCGGGACTCATTGACGCCGCCTAGGATCCCCCCGATTCTCACAGAGACTGTGATCAGCGCGCCCGTCTTTTTCTGTATGAGCTCATGGAAAAGCTCTTTGGAGATCGTTTCCGGGGTGAGAGTGATATCCAAAAGTTGTCCCCCGATCATCCCTTCAGTGCCTGCATGTCTGCTCAACTCTGCGATCACCCGCTCTTTTTTCGTATCAGGACTTATCTCAAGGTGAGCAGATGCTATAACCTCAAAAGCTAAAGTCAGAAGAGCATCCCCGGTCAGGAGTGCGATGTCTTCCCCAAAAGCCTTATGACAGGTGGGTTTCCCTCTGCGGAAATCATCATCGTCCATAGAAGGCAGATCATCATGGACCAGAGAATAATTGTGGATAAGCTCCACCGCGCAGGCAAAAGGCAGGGCGTCCTCTGCGCAAACACCAAATTCCTCCCCCGAACACAAAAGAAGAAGAGGGCGGAACCTCTTCCCTCCTCCCAAAACAGAGTATCTCATCGCCTGGTAAAGAAGGGAATCGCCGCGAGAGAGGATACTTTCCAGCTCTCTATCGATCGCTTCCTTTTTTTGGGCTAACCGGAGTTCGATGCTCATGATCCTTCAAAAGGGGAGTTCTTCGTCGCCCCCAGAACTGGGATTCTCCTCGCTCTCGGAGTCTTCTGTTTCCTCATCCTCATCTGAAAGAGAAAAGGGTTCCTCTTTTATCTCCCCCTTTTCATCCTTCAGCAGGATGGCGATCTTTTTCTCGGCCTTGTCCAGCTCATCTCTCAAAAACCTTGCCAGTTTCACACCTTTTTCAAAAAGGGAGAGAGATTCATTGAGCGAAAGCCCCCCTTCCTCCATTTTTTCCACAATTTCTTCTAACTCGGCCAGAGACTTCTCAAAACTCTTTTCACTCATCCCTTTTCCCCCTTTCGAATCGTGAAACGCGATTCGATTTTCTTATTACGGTCTACCGTTTGGATGATACAGTCAAGCTCACCTTTGAGAAAACTGATCGTGATCTCATCCTTCTCTGAGACCTCATCGACTTGCCGGATAAGGTCCTGGCCTCCGTCCTTCCAACAGAGAGTGTAGCCTTTCCTTAAAACGCTTAAAGGACTCAGGCTATCCAACTCAACGGAGAGCTTCTCCCAGAGTCCTTTCAAGTTCTGGATCGTTCCGCGAATCGAACCGGAGATTTTTTCTTCATAGAGAACAGTTCGTGACTTTGCTTCAACGATCCATTGGCGCATGTTATGGATACTCTGTCCTGCTGCTGCTTCCAACTCATCGACCCTCTGAGAGAGGTTGAGCAACCTCAGCTTAAAATTTTGAAAGGCCTGGTGATGGATGAGGCTCAGGACGTTGTTTTTTTGTTCCTGCAGCAGGTATTTCACATGGTGGTTCATGCGTTTTTCCAAGTTATTTATCCACTCTTCGAACGCCTGCTCTTTCTCGACAACCATCTCTGCTGCAGCTGAGGGAGTGGAAGCTCTGATATCGGCCACAAAATCGGATATGGTAAAATCGACCTCGTGGCCAACCGCTGAAATGACAGGGATGGGGCACGCGTAGATGGCACGTGCTACGATCTCCTCATTGAAGGCCCAGAGGTCCTCCATGGCCCCTCCGCCTCGACCAACGATGATCACATCCACATCCGGAAGGCTTCCCAGACACTCTAATCCTTCCGCGATCTCCTCAGCAGCCCCTTCTCCCTGGACCCTGACCGGATAGATCAGGATGTGGAGTTTAGCGAACCTCCTCTCGAGAGTCCGGATGACATCAACAATGGCGGCCCCTCTAGGGGAAGTGACAACTCCCACCTTCTTAGGAAAGAGCGGAAGTGTTTTCTTGATTTCGGGATCAAAAAGCCCCTCTTTGTTGAGTTTTTCCTTGAGCTGTTCAAAAGCCAGCTGGAGGGCTCCTATTCCTTTGGGTTCCACAACATCAGCGATGAGTTGATACTGCCCCCGCGGCTCATACACATTGATCTGTCCTTTACAGATGATTTGAAGTCCATTCTCCAGCTTAAAAGGCACCTTTTGAGCCGCGGACCTCCAGATGATCGCCCGGAGCTGACTAGTCTCGTCCTTCAGCGTGAAATACACATGACCCGAGTGGGCACGGGTAAGATCGGAAATCTCCCCCTCTACCCAAATAAGTGGAAACGCGCTCTCCAGCTCCTGTTTGATCAGTCGTGTGATCTCTGTAACAGTATAGATCCTGTCTGGCTGAGGCTGGCTATTTGTTTCCTTCATGGCTCTCAATCAGGCTTTCTCTCTGAATACTCAAGGCTTTCCCGGTTTGAGCATCTATTTCCACACAGAAGAACGAAAAGAGCATCCCCTCTTTGCTCGGCTCAAACCGCTGGGGCCGAGAAGAGAGAAACCTCAATATGGCTTGATCTCTCTTGATCCCGATTACAGAATTGTACCCCCCTACCATACCAATGTCTGTGATATATGCCGTCCCTCCCGGAAGGATCCTTTCGTCCGCAGTGGGAACATGGGTGTGTGTGCCCACTACAGCAGAGACCTTCCCATCCAGATACCACCCCAGGGCTTGCTTCTCCGAAGTGGCTTCGGCGTGAAAATCAACGCATATTACGGGAGTAATATCTCGGAGCGTCTCCAGTTCTCGATCGGCCACTTTAAAGGGACAATCGATCGGTTCCATGAAGACCCGCCCTTGGAGGTTTAGGACCCCGATCTTCCGGCCTTGATCGTCCGTAAACACATACGCTCCATGCCCGGGGTTTTGGGGAGGATAATTTGCTGGCCGCAAAACCCTCGGATCCTTCCCGAGCAACTCAAGGGCCTCTTTCTTATCCCAGATGTGATTCCCGGAAGTCAGCACGTCCACGCTCTCGAAAAGCTCTTGAGCGATCTTTTCCGTGAGTCCAATCCCCCCAGCTGCGTTTTCTGCGTTTGCGATGATAAGAGACGGGTTGTATTTCCGGACCAAGTACGATATGTGCTGTTTCAGGGCTCTGCGTCCGGGACGACCGATGACGTCTCCGATAAAAAGAACGATGACCTTATCGGGCATATTCGACAGCCCTCATTTCTCTGATCACAGTGACCTTGATCTGTCCTGGATAATCCAACTCCTCTTTGATCTTTTCGGCGATCTCTTTGGCTGCCAAGGCTGCCTTGTCATCAGACATCTTCTGGCTTTCGACGATGATCCTGATCTCTCTTCCCGCCTGCAGGGCATACGCTTTGGCCACTCCCTCATAAGAATTGGCGATTTCCTCTAGTTTTTCCAACCGTTTGATGTAGGACTCCAGAAGCTCTCTTCTTGCACCCGGCCGGGCCGCTGAAAGAGTGTCCGCTGCCTGGATCAGGACCGCTTCTATCGAGGGAAAATCCACATCCCGATGGTGTGAGGCAATAGCCTTATAAACAGCTTCTTTTTCTCCGTATTTCTTTGTCAGCTCAACGCCCAGTTCCGTATGGGTCCCCTCAACATCTCTATCCACAGCCTTGCCGATATCGTGCAAAAGCCCTGCTCTCATTGACACTATGGGGTCTACTCCCAACTCTTTGGCCATCAAGGCCGATAAAAGGGCCACCTCCTTGGAGTGCTGGAGGACATTCTGGCCATAGCTCGTCCTATATTTCAGCTTGCCCAAGAGTTTGATGAGTTCAGGGTGGATGTTCTGAAGCCTGAGCTCGAGGACAACGGACTCTCCTTCCTGCTTCAGTTTTTCCTCCAGCTCGACTTTGACATTTTCTACGACTTCCTCTATACGTGCAGGGTGAATTCTCCCATCCACAACAAGTTTCTCGATGGCCAGACGCGCCATTTCCCGACGAATGGGATCAAAGCTCGAGAGAATAACGGCCTCGGGTGTATCATCGACGATTATGTCTACTCCCGTTGCCAGCTCCAAGGCCCGGATGTTGCGTCCTTCTCTTCCGATGATCCGTCCTTTCATGTCATCCGAAGGCAGGTCCACGACGGAGACCGTGGTCTCGACCACATGTTCCGCTGCTGACCTCTGTATGGCCTGGCTTATGATATCCCGCGCGACCATCTGGGCTTTTTCTTTAGTCTCTTCCTCGATCCTCCGGAGCGTCTGGACAGCTTCGAGTTTTGCCTCTTCTTCAACCTTGCTCTTCAGTTCCTTCTTGGCCTCATCCTGTGATATTCCAGCGACTCGCTCCAACTCTTCAAGGCCTTTTTGGATCAATCCATCATATTTTCGCTCTTTGTCTCCGATCTCCTTCTCACGGGCGTAAAGTCTCTGTTCTTTGTGCGAAAAATCCCTCTCTTTTTTCTCCTGCACTTGAAATTTTCTCTCCAGATTCTCTTCCTTTTTCACCAACCTCCGTTCCATATCATTCAACTTGCGACGTCGGTCTCTGGTCTGCCGTTCAAAGTCTGCCTTCAGATTGAGGTATTTTTCCTTGGCCTCGAGCTTGGATTCTCTCTTGATCTTTTCCGCCTCTTCATTGGCCTTTGACAAAATATCTTTGGCTTCCTGCTGTGCTCTGAGTATGGATTTCACGCCAGAACGTTTCTTGGCTAACAAAAAGACCAAGAAACAGGATACAAGAAACAAAAGTCCCAGTGTTATGATAAAACTTAAATTCACTTTGACCACCTCCTATTGGTGTCAAAGGAGATGAAAGTAAGGAGGGTTACAAACGCTTACTCAATCAGCTGTTGTGCTAAGAGAAACTTCTGTAATGGGTTCCCTAGCCAGTTGTTTCTTTTGGGTCTTTTCATTTCTTTCCAAGGGCAAGTTCTATATTTTTGCCTCTCCCCTTAGCCATCGATTTATTATGTTGCTTCACCGATTTTATCGAATGCCTTTGAATCCTTTTTAAGGAAAACCTCCAAACCTTCTATTTCACTCTCCATATGCCCTATTACTTCGTTGAGTTGATCCAATTTCTTTTGGGAAAGGAAAAACTCATCTGCAATATTCAGTGCGGCAAGAACCGCTATCTTTAAAGAATCGACAGATTTTGATTTGACAGCGACTTCTCGCATTTTTTGATCAACGTACGAAGTAAGATGGCTTATGTACTTCTCATCCTCTTCTCCTTTGACTTTTATTCTATATTTCTGTCTGTAAATCTCTATTTCAATTATTTTGTCAATCATAATCCGAGTTGATCGATCTGGTTTATTAAAATCTCAATCTTTTCTTTAATGACCTCCCTTTCGTTTTCATATTTCTTTAAGCTCTCGTCGAGCTGATCTGCCCTTTTCTCCTTTTCAGAAAGGGCCTTGTTGCTTACTTTCAGTTCCTTTAACTGCTGTTTAAGTTTCTCGTTCTCTGCAACCAGGTTATTCAAATAATCAACAACTTTGGAAATTTTTCCCTCTAGAATTTTAATTCTTTCTAATTCACTTGTCAATTTTCCCCTCCTTCCCTCAGTTGGAATTCGAACTTGCTGGATAGGGTTTTGATGATCTTTTTCTGAAAACCGTCCACTTCCTCAGCAAGCAATGTCCTCTGAGGGTGATGGTATAGAAACCGGAAAGATAAACTCACCTTCCCATCGGGGATCGATGCACCGGTAAACCGGTCATACAGTTCGAATCTATCCAAGTTGGGTATGGAAAGCTCCTCCAGTGTCCGTTTTATCTCCTGGTAGCTGATCTTTGGGTCAGCGATGAAAGAAATATCCCTGACCACTTTCGGGTATTTGATGACAGGGATATATTCAAAGGGCCTAGGCTGTTTTTGGAATATTCCGCTGAGGTCCAATTCCGCGGCCCAAACAGGTTCCTTGACAGAAAAGGAGTTGCAGATGTCTCTGCGCACAGTTCCGATACACCCGACTTTTTTGCCTTTCAAAAGGATCGAAAGAGCCCTCTCCTTTTCCAAGGAAGGATGCTGCCCGGGCAAAAAAACGACAGGCTCATACCTCAGTAAAGAAAGGATGGCCTCACAAGCGCCTTTGAGATGGAAGAAGTTTGACTGGATGCGCGGCTCCTGCCAGCTGTTCATCCCTAGATATCCAGCTGTGACAATGCCCAACGACAGTTGTTCGCAACAGGTATTTTCGTCCCAAAAAAAGATGTTTCCCACCTCAAAAATATGGATGCCATCGGCCCCTCTGTTCAGGTTCCACGCAACGTTCTCGAGCAATCCCTCAAGAAGAATCGTTTTTAAGAGAGAAGACTTGGTGGAAATGGGATTTCTGATCGTAATAGCCTTCCGCCCACTCTGGAATTTCTTTTCGTTTTCAGGGTCAGCGAAACTGTAATTCACTACTTCATCGAATCCATAGTGAAAGAGCGCCTGACGGAATCTCTGGATCTGCTGTTTTTTGGGGTCTGGAGGAGGTTCCATCGCAGTGAGTGGGGGAAATAGAGAAAGGATGTTCTCGTAACCGTAAAACCTGGCGATCTCTTCAACAAGATCGGCCTCACGCTCTATATCGATCCTGAAAAAGGGAACCTGAACTTGCCATACACCCGGTTGCTTCTTCTCCAAACTAAACTCTAACTTGGAAAGTGTCTCAACGATAAAATTGCTCTTGATGTCCACGCCCAGGAGTTTGCTGACACGGCGCTGGCGCAGCATCACTGTCTTGTTCTTTCTCGGCTTGGGAAAGACATCCACAATTCCTTTGGTGGCTTTCCCTCCAAATTCTGTGAGCAGAGACGCGGCCATCAACGCTGCTTTCGGGGGGAATGATATGTCAGACCCTCTCTCAAACCTATAGCTGGCATCCGTCTGAATGCCAGTTTTCTTGCCGGTTTTTCTGACGGAGACAGGGTCAAAATGAGCACACTCTATGAGGATATCCCGGGTTGTCTCTGTGACTGCCGAGTTTTCTCCGCCAATAACTCCCGCAAGAGCGACGGGTTTCTGCTCATCCGCGATGACAAGCATATCTGGGGATAGGCTGACATCTTCTCCCTCAAGGCTCCGGAAGGGCTCTCCCTTTTTTGCCCTGCGGACGATGATCTTTCTCCCCGCTAGTTTGGAAATGTCGAACATGTGGATAGGCTGGGCGGTTGCAAACAGGACATAATTGGAAACGTCCACCACATTGTTGATGGGGCTTAAATCCATAGCCTCGATCTTTTCTGTCAGCCACTCCGGAGAGGGGCCAACGTTAACGCCCTTCACAACGATCCCACAGTATCGCGGGCAAAGATCGTCATCGAATATTTCGATATCGATATTATCGGAGGAGTCCTCATCCACTTCTGTCAGGGGCCAGTCCTGTTCCTTAAGAGGAAGATCCAAGGCCACAGCCAGCTCCCGGGCTACACCTATATGTCCGAGCGTATCTGGCCTGTTGGCATATGTCTCCAGTTCAAGAATGATATCTTTCTTCTGTTCATCCCACGAATCGACGAGCATCCCGATGGTGTTTAGGGTGTCTATCAATCGAGAGGCAGAGAGATCCACATCGATAAAGTCCTTAAGCCAATTTATGCTTATTCTCATTTTTGTAAAAACTGCCGAATAAACCTCAGATCATTCTCATAAAAATACCTCAGGTCGGGGATCTGATATAAAAACATAGCAGCCCGGTCAATGCCCAATCCAAAGGCGAAGCCTGAATATTCTTCAGGATCGATGTTCACATTTTTTAGAACCTGGGGATCGACCATCCCGGACCCGAGGAGTTCGATCCAGCCCCCCCCTCCACAGACCCGACATGCACTGTCCTCCCCGTTGCACACTGTGCATCCGATGTCCACTTCAGCTGACGGTTCAGTGAACGGGAAAAAACTAGGCCGAAACCTGACCTTTGTCTTCTCATGGAAGAGGACCTTGAGAAAACTTTCCAGCGTTCCCTTCAGGTGAGCAAATGTGATTCCTCGGTCAACGACCAGTCCTTCCACTTGATAAAACATCGGAAGATGCGTGGGGTCGGGTGATTCCTTACGAAACACTTTGCCCGGTGTGATGATACGGATAGGAGGCCTTCTCTTTTCCATTACGCGGATCTGAACGGGTGATGTGTGTGTGCGCAGAAGAAAATCGTCGTTGATATAGAGCGTGTCCCAATCATCACGAGCAGGATGATGCGGGGGAAAATTGAGCGCTTCAAAGTTATAGTAATCTGTTTCGATCTCCGGCCCCTCCTCGACTGAAAAACCCATTCTTAAAAAGATATTCTCTATCTCTTGCTGAATGATCAGGATAGGATGGGGAGAGCCGATATAGCTTGCCTCCCCAGGCAGGGTGAGATCAACCGTTTCTTTGACTTCTTTGGGCCCGCTGAGCTCTGTCTGAAGTGCCTGGAGTTTGTCCTGCACATACTCTTTAAGGGCGTTGATCTCCTTTCCCGCATCCGGTTTCTCTTCGGACTTGAGGGATTTCAGCTCTTCAAATAGAGCGCTCACAGACCCTCGATTTCGACTCAGGTACAGATTGCGCACTTCTTGGAGGGACTTCTCATCCGTTATGCCCTCGATAGCTTCGCCGAATCGCCCTTGAAGCTCTTCGATCTTCTCTTTAATCCCGCTCATTTGACATGTATTGGCGTTATGCGTTCGCCTCTTTGATCCTCTGGACCAGCTGAAGGAACGCCTGCGGAGAATGGACCGCCAAATCTGCCAGGATCTTCCTGTCGAGTTCGATATCGAGCTGCTTTAATCCATGCATAAAACGGCTGTAAGAGATACCGTTATTCTCGGCCGCCGCCTTAATGCGGATGATCCAAAGTCTCCGAAAATCTCTCTTTCGTGTTCTTCTGTCCCGGTAGGAATACTGGAGGGCACGCTCGACGGCTTCCTTAGCCGTCCTGTAGTTGCGACTCCTCGCTCCCCAATACCCTTTAGCTTGTTTCAGTATGTTTGATCGTCTTTTGCTTTTTTTTGTTCCTCGTCTTACTCTCGGCATTGTGTTCTCCTTCGATAGAAGTCAGTGTCAATACGAATTCCTGCCGGCAAAATCATTAGAAAGGCCGTTCCCGAAAAACGAAGGGCGTCTGCGTTAAAACTCGTATGGCAGCATATCCTTGATCCTGCTGCGATCGGCTGGACTGATGAGATCTTTTTTTCCTAACGTTCTTTTTCTTTTTGCTGACTTCTTGGTTAATATATGGTTTCTATTCGCTTTGTTGTGCATTACCTTCTTTTTTCCTGTTATCTTGAACCTCTTTTTTGCTCCCTTGTGTGTCTTTAGTTTTGGCATCTTTGTCTCCTGATTTAGTTGGGCTCAACAGGGTGGAAACAGCCCAAGGCTGTGTCCGGACAGATCCATCCTGAGTTCCAAGTTCCTCCACATCTACGAACACTCTATCCAAAATGCGATGAGCCAGCTCTGGCTTTGCCTTTTCTCTGCCTCTGAGCATCACGGTTATCTTGACTTTATTTCCATCCGTCAGAAACCTTTTCACATGGCGGATCTTAAAATTGTAGTCGTGAATGCTGATCTTGGGCCTGAATTTGATCTCTTTCACTTGGATCTGCTTCTGATGTTTTTTTGCTTCTTGAGCCTTTTTATGCAATTCGTAAAGAAATTTTCCATAATCCATAACGCGACATACCGGTGGATTGGCCTGCGGTGCGATCTCGACCAGATCTAAACCCCGATCTTGAGCAAGAGCGAGGGCCTCGGACAGAGACTTAACGCCTATCTGTTCCTTGTTCTCATCGATGATTCTGACTTCTCTTGCTCTGATCATTTCATTTATCTTGTGGGGCTTTTCCTTCCTTCGAACAGGATAATATGTGCGCCTTCTAATGACTGGCCTCCTTTAAAGTTCGGTTTTCAATGACTTATTTTTAATCAATTCCCAAGATTTTTCAAGAAATTCGTTCACATCCATCTGTCCTCGGTCCCCTAAGGTGTGAACCCTCACGGATACCTTTTCTTGTTCGACTTCTCTATCTCCGACGACAAGAATGAGTGGGACCTTGTGTGTTTCTGCATCCCGGATCTTATACCCCATCTTTTCTCTACGCCTGTCAACCTCGGAGCGCATCCCCTTGTCCCTGAATTTCTCGAGCAACGTGTCAGCGTAGGCATTGTGTCTGTCTGCGATAGGAATGATTTTCATCTGGACCGGTGCTAACCAAAGCGGAAAGCTCCCTTTATAATGCTCGATCAAGATGCCGAAAAACCTCTCCAGCGACCCCAGAATCGCCCTGTGAATCATGAAAGGCCTGTGAAACTTGCCATCCTCACCCACATAGTGCAGGTCGAACCTCTCAGCAAGGTTGAAGTCGAGCTGAATAGTGGTGCACTGCCAGGATCGTTGCAAGGCATCTCGAATTTTGATGTCAATCTTTGGCCCATAAAAAACACCCGCCCCTTCGTCGACCTGATAATCGAGGTTCTCTTCCTCCATCGCTTTCTTCAGGGCGTCTGTGGCCCTTTCCCAATCCCCCAATGCCCCGCAGTACTTTTCCGGACAGGTCGAGAGATACACATCGTACTGGTCAAAACCATAGGTCGTCAGAAACTTGATGGCCAGTTCGATCGTACTCCTTATCTCTTCTTCAAGCTGGTCCTGCCGGCAGAAAATGTGGGCATCATCCTGGGTAAATCCTCTGACCCTCATCAGCCCATGCAGGACTCCGCTCCGTTCGTAGCGGTAGACGGTTCCGAGTTCCGCCCAGCGCAGGGGAAGTTCACGGTAACTGCGCTGCCGGGAGTTGTAAACCATGATATGAAAGGGGCAGTTCATCGGCTTCAACTGGTACTCGATGCCCTCTCTTTCAAATGCCGGGTACAAGGCATCATAAAACTCAGTGTGTCCGCTAGTCCGCCACACATCCAACTTGGCCACATGGGGAGAGTACAGCAACTCATATCCGGCCCTCTGATGCTCCTGGCGCCAGTGGTCCTCGATCACAGCCCGGATAGCCCCCCCTTTAGGATGCCAGAGGATCAGGCCACCCCCCAGCTGTTCGTTAAAGCTGAAAAGGTCAAGCTCCGGGCCCAGCTTCCTGTGATCGCGTTTCTTGGCTTCCTCCAGCATAGCAAGATAGTCATCCAGCTCTTCTGCGGTGAAAAAGACGGTTCCATATATTCGCTGGAGCTGCTTTCCCTTCTCATCTCCCTTCCAATAAGCCCCCGATGCGGATAGAATCTTAAAATGTTTGATATATTCCGTAGAGGGCACATGTGGTCCGAGACAGAAGTCGATAAAACCCTCCTGTCCGTAGGTGCTGACGTTCTCACCGGCTTTCTCTTGGATGAGCTCGACCTTCAGGTCCTGTCCCAATTCGTGGAAACGATCGATCGCATCCTCTTTGGAGAAATACTGTCTTTTAATGGGGAGATCTTTCTGAGAGAGCTCTCTCATCCTGCTTTCTATTTTCTCCAAATCTTCCGGAGTAAAAGGGGTTTCCCGGAGAAAGTCATAGTAGAACCCGTTCTCCACAGCAGGCCCGATCCCCGTTTGGGTTCCGGGGAAAAGATCGAGCACAGCATGTGCAAGGAGATGGGCTGCACTGTGCCTGAGAACATCCAGGGCCTCTTCGCTGCCCGCGTAAACGGGTTGCACTTCCATATCTTTATCTAACGGTGTATCCAGGTCTAACATGTGCCCATCTACTCTGGCGAAAAGCGGCTTTTGAGGCAATTCATGGCCGGCAAAGAAATCGGACAGAGATGTCCCCTTTTCCACCGAGTAAACAGACTCGTCGACTTTGACCTTAATTATCTCGTCCATACTTTAGATGTATTCAAAAGGCAGGCAAAGACTCTTTGCTGGCCCCTCAGAATACCGATTTACAATAAAATGGTAGGCGCGGAGGGGATCGAACCCTCGACTTCTTCCGCGTCAAGGAAGCACTCTTCCACTGAGCTAC
>CAZIMJ010000347.1:0-28145 GCA_964540205.1 uncultured Eubacteriales bacterium
CCGTTGACGCTCGAAATAGAGATATCAACACTGTTCAGTATAGATTCATTATTCAGTGCCAAATACGTATTTGGATCTATCAAATATCGATCTGTAGAGTCTAGGATGTGTGTGGACAAAATTGCATTAAAAGCCATAAAGTCAAGCTGAGAATGATAAATAGATTTATCCCCTTTAACTGCATTTCACTTCCCACCTAGAGGCTATTATTCTATTGCTTCCCGGTCGTCTTCGCAATAGGCAGGCAATGAAGCCGTAGGGGAAGCCGGTTTCCCGGACGCTCCCCGAATCAGGATAGACGCTGGTTAGGCGGTGGATGGCCTCAAAGGAATAGGCGCTCAAAGCGGGGGAACGGAAGGACGCCTTTACAGAAAGCTCCATTCCCAAATCTGTGACCTCTTGAATGCTCAACAGCGTTATTTTGTGATTAGATTGTGGGTCTGATCACTCGGAATGACATCATTACAGATTTGGATATGTTATTGAATCCTCGGCCTGGAGCATGATAGATTAGACTAGGAACGACTCGATTATGTCCCAAGTATGGCGTGGCCGCTCACCATTTATCAATCTGTCGCTGTGGAGTTTTTGTCTTCGGAGTGTCTTTAAAGAGTACGGCAGAACTTTTCTTCTAAAAGTCATTGTCCCCCACCCCATGAAAACACTAAAGGGAGTCCAGAAGTATGGCCAATTCAGGACCAGGAATCCCTCAACCGGGTCTATGCTTTTTCCAAAAGAGTCTGAACCGCACTGGACAGGGGGGAAAGGCTCTGTCGTGGGCATTGGTTTCTGTGCAAAACCATTGGAACCTTCCTGTATATCGGGAAGAGCCAATCACAATTGCGCCTATTTTGAGAATCACCTCCATCTTAGCGAAGAGCCTATGCCCGAGCCCTGCCAGAACTGTTTGGTCCGGGAGATCGGATTAGTGGCTCTTTCCTCAAAAAGCGACTTCTTCATCATGACCTCTGCAAAAGATATTCTTTCCGACCTGTTTTTGCCTGCGCTCAACTCACACACATATACCACAGCGCTATTAGGTCTATGCCAGTACTCTTTCGAGCCCTTCAAGATCGCGCTGTTGATCTCCGGAATCGATGCTCTTCTCTTTCCCTTCGAAACGGGAGACTGTGAGGACTACAGAACATGGAGGCAAGCGGATAAGGGAATCAAGGACACTCAGACTCAGTTGAAGGAACGTGACTTAGAGACGATAAAGACTTTATTGCAGAATTCAACACAAAAGCTCAAACCTGTTCTAAAATACACAAAAACCGGGAATATATTTCAGTTCGATGCTTGAATTTATTACAGGTCTATGGACATTTCCATCTCTCGATGAGTGGATGATATTTTTGCCCGCAGGATTGATCCTAGGGAGTTTTTTCGGTTGGCTCACCGGATATCTCAAAGACAGATTCTTGCTCAAGGCTGGATACTCCAGAAAAATGTTCCATTTTATCATTTTTACTTTAGCTGCTATCGTCGGGCTTACGGCAGGATTCCGAGCCGTCCAAGTCTTTGGCGTTGCCATCGGTTTAGTTGTTACACGAGCTGTCGTACAAGGGGAGAAAAATCCACTCTTCAGGGCCGTTGCCCGTCCAACGGATGCGCCATACGAAAAATATTACATCGTGATCCCTTTTCTGATGACAGCTGCAGGGGGAATGCTTAGCAACATCCTTTTTGGCAAATTAGCTGTTGTCGGCTATGTCGTGACAGGATGGGAAGATGCGGTGGGTGAGCCTGCAGGTACACGCTGGGGAAAACACAAATACAGAGTTCCCACGTTAACGGGGATACAGTGCTACCGTAGTATAGAAGGCAGCCTGGCTGTTTTAATCGCTTCGCTGACAGGTTCATTCATCGCGTTGTATTTTGGATTTCATCTCCCAGTGAACACGGCTTTAATTGCTGCACTGAGCGTAGCTTTAATTGCTACGCTGGTCGAAGCCATCACATTCCACAGCCTCGACAACCTGACCCTTCAAGTCGCAGCCACAGGCACTGCGCTCTTTGTTTTACAACTATTTGGAGCTTTTTAGGATGTGCACAGCCAACCCCCTCATTCTGGGATATGTCTTCCATCCAAGAAATCATTTAAGTATCATAAGCGAAAAAGAATCCGGAACAATGATGTATTCGCCGTGAATAATAACATCTGCTGATTCCCCAGGAGTGTCAAAAGAAGCGACAAGCTTAGGCTCTTGTGGATTCCGGATCTTGATTTTTTTAATGCCTGATGTCTCATCGGAGAGATAGACAAACTCACCGCTCACAGTTACAGAATTGGCAAAACCATCCATCTCAAATACTCCTATGACTTCTGGGGAGGAGGGGTCGCTTATGTCTAAAATTTGCAAGCCAGCCTCTCCATCAGCGATATAAGCATAATCGCCGCTCACCACGACATCGTAGGCGAGTCCTGGCGTTTTGAAAGAGCTAACAAGTTTGGGTGTGGATTTGTCCCTGACATCGACAATGTGAAATCCCGTATCGCTATTGGCTAAATAGGCATAATTTCCAGAAACAGCCAATCCATATGTAAAACCGGCAATTTCAAGAAAACCCACAGCAGAGGGCTTTTTCGGTTCGGCTAAGTCAAGGATGTGGAACCCGGAAAGATCTGAAGTAACATAGCAGTAGCCATTGCTGATGATAACTTTTCGCGTCACTCCTTCGATCCGCACAGTTCTCACGAGCTTGATTTTCTGAGGGTCACTCACATCATAAACACTCATCCCCCGCCTTCCGGTCTGATAAACATAATTTTCGTGGATAGCCAATCCTTGGATATTTCTGAGGCCGAGAAGTTGCCCGATAAATCGATTATATGTGCGCCCATCGTATTCTGGATACTGCATAAACGAACCCACAACCTGAGGCAAGATCGGATCGCTGATGTCAACGATCTTTAGGCCCGACATGTTTCCGACGGCATAGACAGTATTGTCTCGAGTAATGGATGTTATGATGGATGCCGGTGTATAATAGAGGCCGACCAGCTCAGGATTTGATGGATCGGCCCTCGAGAGGATGTGAATCCCTGCAAAATAATCCACGACATAGACAAAATCTTGGTCCAAAGCCACACTACAGGCTTCATTGTACGCCGTGTGTTTTGTTGTAGAAAAGAGTACTGGCTCTTCGGGATCTGTAACATCGATCAGTTGGGCTCCCCCATCATAGAGGTTTCCGACACAGGCTGTATTTCCGTAAACACACACACTATTGGCATAACTTGATGTGAGGAATGTGGTTACAAGCTTTGGGTTTGAAGGGTCGCTGATATCGATAATTTGCAATCCGGGATAGCCATCGGCCACAAGTGCATAATCACCAGAGATAGCGACTTTTTCTGAATTCCCAGGAGTATCCAAAGAAGAAGCGAGTTTTGGAGCGGCTGGGTCACCAACATCGATAACCTGTAAACCTGATTCCCCATCAGCGACACACAAAACCTGATCTTTGACTGCCACACCTCCTGCCATACCCTGGGTATCCAGGGAAGCCAGGTGCTTAGGAGATGAAGGATTTCGAATATCAAAAATTTGAAGACCTGCTAACCCATCAGCGACATAAGCCAAGTCTCCGGCAATTTCAATGTCTTTGGACTCTCCCGATGTCTCGCCGGAGCCTTTGCGCACAGGAACTTTAGGATCCGAAATATCGACGATCTGGAGACTTTGTTTTCCCGAAGCCAAAAAAACAAAGTTCTCTTTTACGGCAATGCTAAATCCTCCACCCAAGTACAGCTGAGAAACAAAACTCGGTTTTTCCTTATCCCTAGTATCAAGAACCACAAGACCATTTAGGAAGGCACAGTAGGCATAGTTATCCGCAAGGGCAATATCATAGGCCTTTGTCCACAATGTCGAGCTAACATATTCGAAACCAGTGTCTGAAGAAGGAGTGTTGCAGTTGAGATGGAAAAAGCCGATTATAAAAAAAACAAGAACAAATATCCTCATTCTGCTTCGCATAAGAAACCTCCTTTTGCTAAAGCACACGTTTGTTGATCCGGATATATGGGAATGTGCCTGATGAAACATCACAATATCAGATCAGAATATCTTCATCCCAGCCACGTTTGATGAGCTCGATCTTATTGATATCACTTGTGCCGATCCCGTGCGTAACATCAGCGACTTCAATGTGTTTGGGAACAGGAGGTATGGCACGTTCCTTGCCCAATTTTCGCGTGCGCATAGCGATGATAAGACGAAGGCCGATGGCATCTATGGCCACGGGGTCCTGACTCACGAGCAAACCCTTATAATTCCAGACATAGCGCCGGCTGAAATGATGGGGGCCTCGACCATGATACTGGGGTGTTAGCACGCAGAGGATATTCAATCGCGTCTTTCCCTTGACCATGGGCAATTTGAAGAGCGCGCCCAAGTTCGCACAGCTGTTCGGATGGTAAGCCGGTTGGGACTCTGCAAACATGATGTAATTTTTCATGACCCCGCTGATCCCGGCCAGGTAGTGTGTCCGGAGGGGCCTTACATTGATCAATGATGTGGCATTTTGAAAGATAGGGTTCGTTTTGACCGTATGGTCATCGATGCCGATATCTTTCTCTTCCACTCCAGCATCCATGAGACGGCGTTGGATCGCCTGCTCCACTTCTGGAGGCGTCGGCAGATAAGACCAAACATTGCTTTTGATCCCCACGATCTCTCCGGGTTTTACCAACTTTTGGAAGGCTTGTACCGGATCACTCTGATCCAGAAGAGTGATAACAGCCTCATCCAGCATCTCTTGGATGATATCTGCCTTTAACTTGTAATTGTCATCCACCGCATCAGGATGCCGGACGAGAACAACTCTGGATTTTTTCGTTGTTTGAGCCGGCAGGGTGATAGCAGCACCCAGGACGGCATACGTCGTACCGCGAATGAAATCCCGCCGAGTTATAACATTTTTCATGGGACACTCACCTTTTATAGAATTGTTCTTCACTTTATGTTGTCATAATTTAAAAGTCAATACTGCGGGAGGACCAAAGAGACTGCCTGCTATTCGTATCTCAGAGCATCGGCAGGATTGGCTGTTGCAGCTCTTACAGCTTGATAACTCACAGAAAACAGGGCAATGGCCAAAGCGAACACTGCCGCTAAAACAAAAGACCACAGCGCGATGTTTATCCTGTAGGCATATCCCTGAAGCCACCGGTTCATCGCATAATAGGCTACAGGCCAGGCGATGATGTTGGCAATGAGCACCCACGTGGCGAACTCCTTCGATAAGAGAAGGAGAATGTTTGACACTGTTGCTCCCAGAACCTTTCGGATGCCGATCTCTTTGGTGCGCTGCTCAGCCATGAATGAGGCCAGTCCGAACAGGCCTAAACAGGATATGAATATTGCGAGGATGGAAAAATATCTAAAGAGAGTCCCGATTTGTTGTTCGGACCGATACAAATTATCAATGGTTTCATCCATAAAGCGATAATTGAAAGGATAACCCGGAGCAAATTGTCCCCAAACCTTCTCCATGTGTCCGATAGTTTTGGAGACATCCTCCGAATTCAGCCTTGCAAAAAGGGCCCAGCAGTTTTGAGGGTTCAAGATGAGTATCAAGGATTCGATCTCCTGTTTCAAAGAGCGAAAATGATAGTTTTTCACAACACCGATGATCTTGGCTTGATTGTCTCCAATCCCCAGCTGTTTCCCTAAAGGAGACTCCATGCCCATGACTTTAACGGCCTCTTCATTGACAATTAGAGCTTCTGTCGGATCTGTAGCGTACTCTTTCGAATAACTCCTGCCTTCAACAATCTCCATACCGAATGTTTTGAAATAATTATAATCGATAAAGCTTGCTCTCATGAGGATCTCTTCATCCGGGTCTTGTCCCTTCCAGCGCCACAAGCTGTTCGAAAAATTATAACCGGATGTGGGAATAGTGCCGCTGGAGGTAACGTCTAAGATGTTGGGGTTTTTCAATAGTTCTTCCTTGACAGCATCGAATTGCTGGCGTATATCTCCTCGCAGCACCACATAGACCAGGTATTCTTTATGGTAGCCTAATTTTCTGTTCCGCATGAAGTTCATCTGATTATAAACGATGGATGTGCAGACGATCAGGAGTATCGTCAGTGAAAATTGCAGGACTACAAGCACTTTGCGGAAGTTGGACCCTCTGGACCCGGAATGTAAAGTGCCTTTCAAAACAATTGCCGGTTGAAAGGCCGAAAGAAAAAAAGCGGGATAGCTACCCGCGATGATCCCAGTCAGAATTGCAATTCCTAATAAAACCAGCAAGGCTTGAATATTACCAGAGATTCCGAACGACAATTCCTTAGCAGCAAGCTCATTAAAAACGGGAAGGAGCAATAAGACCATGCCCACGGCAAAGATAAGTGCTATAAAGGCCAGAAGAATCGATTCGCCGAAGAACTGTCTCACGAGGTCTCTTCTGTAGGCACCCGCTACTTTTCTCATCCCGACCTCCCTGGCCCGGTTAGCAGACCTGGCTGTGGTCAGGTTCATGAAATTGATGCAGGCGATCAACAGGATAAAAAATGCGATCAGTGAAAAAATGGTCACATAGGTGATATCACCGTGAGTCCTGTCGAACTCATAATCGGAATAGAGATGGATCCGTGCGAGGGGCTGAAGATTAAGCTTGGCATCCTTCTCGATCGTAGGCTTTTCATACAAATAACCCGATATCTTCTGGACAACCTCTTGATAAGGGATGCCCTCTTGGATCTGGACATAGGTGCTGAATTGGCTGTTTCTCCAGTTATCCACGGTATACTTCAGCTCTCGGCCGAATATAAATGGGATGAGAAAATTGTAGCGGAAATGAGAGTTCAGGGGGAACTCTTCCATGATTCCCGTCACCAGAAAATCATACTGATCGTCCGCCTTGAGAACTTTCCCTATAGGATGTTCATCTCCGAAATATTTCTTGGCCATCTCCTCAGTCAACACTATCGAATGGGGATCAGAAAGCGCTGTTTGCTGATCCCCCTCGATCAGAGGAAATGTGAACATCTCGAAAATTGACCCATCAGCCATGCCCAAGACTTCATCATAACTGTGCTCTCCATAAGTCAACCGGAATCTTCGTCCTGTCACACGTGTAAAATTTGCGATCTCAGAAAAATCTTCCTTAAGGGAGGGGCCAAGAGGACCTTGAGTGATCGCCCATGTCGTGCTGTGATCGGAAAATTTTATATCCTGAATCACCCGGCAGATGTTATCGGCATTTTTATGGAACCTATCAAAGCTCAACTCATCCTTAACCCAAAGGAGAATCAGGATACAACACGCCATTCCTATGGCAAGGCCAGCAATATTTATAAAGGAATAGCCTTTATGTCTCGACAGATTTCTGAGTGCAATTTTTATGTAGTTTTTAATCATGCAGATATATCCTATTTAGGGATTTTTTTGAGCACGAGGCAAAACTGTGCATTTGAAGATACCTTGACCATCATTCTATAAGACGCAGAATATTTAAAAAAGTTGACACTTCGCTATCTAAGACCTGGATTATTCACGAGCCGAGAAAAAGTTGCACAAATTATCCTGAATACTTCAGGTTATTTATCTTTTGTTTTGTGATTTTATATCACAGCCATAAATTGCGGTCAAACCGCGAGTGTGATATAAATTCTGGGAAGGCCATGTTCTCCTGCAATTCTCCAAGCTTATTTTGAAGACACATGGAGGGATGCATATTCAATGAGCAAAAAAAAACAGATAGCAAAAAAAACAACGGGTGTTTTAAAAGAAAAAATCCCTCCAATCCAGAAGCTGTGTCAAGAAGAGCTCATGGACAGGGAAAAAAGATACGAGGAACTTCTGGAACATCTTCCTGTTGGAGTTTACCGTACAACTCCCGACGGAAAGATTATCGAGGCCAACCAGGCACTGGTGGACATGCTCGGGTATCAGAGTGAAGAGGAGCTCAGGCATATCAATGTTAAAAGGCTGTACATTAAAAAGAGAGAGCGCATTAAGCATCTGGAAAAACTGGAATCCCAAAACACTCATATTGCAGAGTTTGAGCTAAAGCACAAAGATGGCCGGACCATATGGGGGCGGGACTATTCCCATGCAGTAATGAAGTCTGCCGGAGTGATCGATTACTATGACGGAATCCTTTTGGATATCACTAGCAAGAAAATTGCCGAGGAAAAACTGAACCAAGTTCTGAAGGAGCTGGAGCACTCCAACGAAGAGAGACAGAAGATGATCGCCAAGCTGCAGGACCTTTCTATAAGGGACGACCTGACCGGCATCTACAACCGACGGGGTTTTTTTACTATTGCCGGTGAATACCTCCAACTCGCGGACCGGAAAAAAACCCAGATGTATCTTCTCTTTATGGATCTCGATAACCTGAAACGGATCAATGACACCTTGGGACATCACAAGGGGGATGAAGCGCTTGAGAATGTCGCGGAGATCCTGAGGAAAACTTTCCGCAAATCAGATGTCAAAGGACGCATGGGCGGTGATGAGTTTGCCATCTTTCCGATCGACAGCACACACGCGGGAGCCGAATTAGCAGAATCCCGTCTAAGAAGAAATATTGAGGCATTTAATGCGGACAAGGGGAATCCTTTTGTACTTTCGGTCAGCATGGGAATCGCCAGTTATGATCCGGAACACCCCTGTTCCATCGATGAACTTCTGGTGAGAGCAGATAAATTGATGTACGAGGAAAAACGCCTGAAACAAAATAAACAATGAATATCCATCTAAGGAGGATCACAAATGCTCAAAAAATATGTTTTGCTCGGTTTAATGTTTAGTCTGATTTTTTCAGTTTCAGGATGTACGAAGAAAACCCATAACATCGAGGCGGCTCTAAATTCCATCTCCGCAGAATCTTTAGCTAAAAATACACAAATCCTCTCTTCGGACAAATTCGAGGGTCGGGCGCCAGCCTCAAAGGGTGAAGAATTGACCATCAACTTTATGAAAGATGAATTTTTAAAACTCGGACTCAAACCTGGGAACGGCGACAGTTTTTTCCAGGATGTGCCTATGGTTGAGATCAATTCAGTGCCAGAGGGGAAGCTGATGGTCCAAGGGAATAACGAAACGAACGAGTTTTCCTTCGGAGATGAATTCACATCTGTGACCCTGAGGACTGTTGATGAGGTCTCCTTGGATAAATCGGAGATGGTTTTTGTCGGATACGGGATTGTGGCTCCGGAGTACGAATGGAACGATTATGAGGGCATCGATGTCCAAGGCAAAACAGTAGTGATGCTTGTGAATGATCCCGGATTTACTACAAAAGACCCGAACCTTTTCACAGGAAAGGCTATGACCTATTACGGCCGCTGGACATATAAATATGAGGAAGCCGCTCGTCAGGCAGCGGCGGGAGCATTCATCATCCACGAAACAGAGCCCGCTGCGTACGGTTGGGGTGTTGTAAAAAACGGTTGGACGGGGCCGCAGTTCATCCTCCCCAGTGAAGATAAGAATATGTCCCGCTGTGCAGTCGAGGGATGGTTGGCATTGGACGTCACCCAAAAAGTCTTCCAACAGGCTGGACAAAATCTTGAAGACCTGAAGGCTAAAGCCATTAAGCCCGATTTTAAAGCTGTCCCTTTCGGTCTAAAGGTTTCACTCACTTTGAGAAACAGCATTAAAGAATCCGTATCTCGGAATGTTATCGCTGTTGTTCCTGGAACTGACCGTGCGGATGAGTACATCTTTTACATGGCGCACTGGGATCATTTCGGCCTCGATCCGAATTTGGAGGGGGACCAGATCTTCAACGGCGCCCTCGACAACGCCACGGGTACGGCTGGATTGATCGAGCTTGCCAGGGCCTTTAAAAATCTTGGTATTCCTCTGGAGCGCTCGATTGCCCTTCTCGCAGTGACCGGAGAGGAACAGGGATTATTGGGATCCCTCTACTACGCCACTCATCCCATCTATCCCACTCATAAAACTGTTGCAGCTATCAACATGGACGCACTCAACATCTACGGAAAGATGAATGATATTACTCTAGTCGGCTACGGAAAATCCGAGCTCGATGACTTGGTCAAAGAAGTGGCTGCCGAACAGGGACGCATCGTCAAACCGAATCCAACACCGGAAAAAGGATCTTTCTATCGGTCCGACCATTTCAGTTTTGCCAAGCAGGGAATTCCGGCGTTGTACACAGGACCAGGAAACGATCATGTGGAACATGGAGAGGAATGGACGCGTGCCCTCAAAGAAAAATACACTGCCGAAAACTATCACAAACCCTCGGACGAATTCGACCCAAACTGGGACCTCTCAGGAGCTATCGATGATTTGCGTCTGTTATTTAAGATCGGCTACAAACTGAGCATGGAATCTACCTTCCCCAACTGGAGAGAAGGCACTGAGTTCAAAGCAAAACGTGATGCGGATATGTCGAAATAACAGATCTCAGTAATAAGCCGTGATGTCTAATCGAGAGCGCTCCTGTCGATTTTAAGAATTGTATGCAGCAGCACATTCACGCCGTTCACGATATCCTCGGGTCGGGAATACTCCTTTGGTGAATGGCTGATCCCACCGACACTGGGAATAAATATCATTCCTGTCGGTGTGATCTTGGCCATATCCTGGGCATCGTGGCCGGCCCCACTGGGCATAAAGAGTGTGGACAGGCCGAGCTCCTTAGACGATTCATCGATATACTTGCGGATGCGTTTATCCGTGGGTGCTGGGATGGCTGTTGCATCGATAGAGGAAAAAGTGATTTTAGTCTCTGTCCTCTCCGCAATGTCTTGAGCTTCTTTTTCTATTTTCTCATACAAGGATTGGATCTTTTCTCCAGAGAGGTCGCGCAACTCCAGGCTCATGACCACCTTGCCGGGGATGACATTCGGCGCACCGGGCTCTGCTTTTATCCGGCCCACAGTCCCGACCTGACGTCCGGGAACACTTGTGACGACTCGGTTGACAGCAATGACCAAATGAGATGCCGCCAAAAGAGCATCTTGCCTCATGTTCATAGGCGTAGTGCCTGCATGATTCGAAAAGCCTTCGATGGTGACATCCCACCAGCTGATACCGACAATTCCCTCCACGACTCCGATATCAATGTTTTTGGTCTCGAGTATTTTTCCCTGTTCGATATGGATCTCGAGGAAAGCCTTGATATCCCCCTCTTTTCGAGCAACTCTATCCAATTTTTCCGGGTTGCCTCCGAGATCGATAATTCCTTGACGGATTGTTTTCTTGCTGTGACTGACGACTTCGAGAGCATCTGGTGTTAGAGTCCCTGTTATGGCGCGGCTTCCCACCAGGCCACCCTCCTCATCCGTAAAGACAACCACCTCCAAGGAATGCTTTGTTTGGATGTTATTCTCATGAAGAACCTGGGCACACTCGATAGCGCCCAGAACTCCAAGTGCGCCGTCATACTTACCTCCATCGGGCACGGTGTCAGAGTGGGAGCCAAACATGATAGGTGGACGTTCAGACGCAAGGCCTTCTCTGCGACCGATAATGTTGCCCGCCTCATCAACACGAACATCCAGGCCAGCATCTTTCATGAGAGAGATCAGATACTTGCGTCCTTGGATGTCTGCATCACTAAAAGCCACTCGGTCGAGTCCTCCATGGGCATTTTTTCCGAACTCTGCTAGCGCAGCGATTCTCTGTTCCAACCTTTTAGCATTGACTCTAAGATCATTCATTTGATCCTCCGGAAAAACCGAAAAAGCCGAACCTACAAGCACAAAAATCAAAATGAATACGGAGATTAAAACAAAAGGTCTTTTTGCCATTCCTCCACCTCCCTATACCATACTCAAAAGGAAAAGCTTAACCATATGCATATGTACCATATACCAATCCTATCAGCGAGTCAAAATGGAATGACATCAACACGGATTTAAAAATGTTTACCTGGAATCAAAAGACTTTGACAATCCTGTTTTCTTGTGAAAAAATTTTGGGGACCTAAGGGAAATGCAAGAAAACACACAGATCTCGAATCCCATCACCGGAAACATCCCGAAGGAGACTCTCGAGGCTGAGCTCCGGCAGTTGGATGAGCTTACTAAAAAATCCTGGATCATGCGGTTTTGGGGTCATCTCAGGCTAAGTGGTCCCGGTTTCATGGACAGCGCATTAACTCTCGGCGCCGGGACTCTTACTGCAGCAATGCTTTCCGGTGCGATGTTCGGCTACAGGACCATGTGGCTGATCTGGGTGTCCATGGGGCTGGGACTTTTCATGATGGCAGTCATGGCTCGGTTTACTTGCCGTGGAGATTTTCGAGTCATCCAGATCCAGAATCGCTATCATGGATGGATCGTGGGCTCTCTGATGACTGCTCTGATCGGAACCGCAGCAGTAGCGATCATCTTCAATTACGGGCAGTACAGCCTAGGCACACACTTTATCGAATCTCTGACTCCTATACTTGGATTCCATTTCCCCCGACAAATCAACTGGATTGTCTACATGGCTATCACCAGCGGGTTGATCCTTAGTTATGGAAGACGAGGCCGACGCGGCATTTCGTTAGTCGAAAATTTTATGAAGATAAGCATAGGACTCATGCTTCTGAGCTTTGGTGGTTGCCTCACCCTCGTTGGCGTGAATTGGGGGGCCTTTTTTAAGGGATTGTTTATTCCTTGGCTTCCGTCTGGCGTGGAAGGATTGGATCTGTTTGTGGCCACGTCTGCGGCTGCCATCGGTGTTATGGACTGGGTCCTGTTCCACTATGCAGGATTGGCGCGAGGTTGGGGAAAGAGACATGAATCCCAGGCTAGATTCGACATCTCCGTGGGATTGTTCCTCCCATTTGTCGTTATCAATTTTCTGGTGATGGGTGTGTTTGCGGGGACTCTTCATAAGCAAGGACTGCATCCGGAAACGGCTTCTGAACTCTCTCAGGCTCTGATGCCCCTTCTGGGTCCCACTTGGTCCCAGGTGTTGTTCTATGTCGGTTTTCTCGCCGTTCCCATCACAACCACAGTTGGCATGAGCCTTGCTTGTGCCATGGCCATCCATGAGGCTTTTGGATGGAGGCCGGATCCCAAGTCCTGGCGATGGCGCCTTTGTGCTTTGCTCCCTCAGATCGGATTCCTTGCTGTATGGTACCCACGACCCATTTGGCTCGTGATCGCCATCGGGGCTTTTCTATCTCTGACGAACAACATCGTGGGATGGTCGTTTTATCTTCTCTTTAACGACCGTCGCGTCCTCGGGGAAAACCGGAGCAAGTCCTATCTCTGGAATCTGGGAATTCTTCTCCAGCTCACTCTCCTCAACTGTATTGCGATTATCTATGTATTTAACCGTCTCGGCCTATGGCTCAAATAGTATGAATTATTCATAAAAGCTGCCGACATATCTATCCAATAAAACACTTATTATCATATTGTCGGCAGTTTTTCCCCTCCGGGCGAACCGATCTCACAGCATCGGTTTCGTTGTAGCTCATTCGCGGTAGTTCACTACAGCTTCATGAGCCACTTCCTTGCCGCTACTATAACCTCGGTCCGTGAATAATCCATCTTTTACCTGAATTATTCAGAAAAGCTGCCGACACCTCTATATCAAGATTTTACTTTGTTCTATTAAAATAATAATATGATTACTCTAATTTGTATGTCATCCTCAGTCTTGATTGATATTTTTTATAAATAATTCAGGAATGATTAATTTAGATAGAAAGATCGGACCTTGGCCCCTGCGCGTATGGGGTCTCGTGCTCAACTTTGCCGGAAACGCTGTCGCTATTTATGGAGCTCTAGGTTTTATCCGAGATAGATCTCGTCTGCCACTGTTGATTTTCGGCATTGTGGTCACCCTCACCTGCATTTTAGTGCTTGCCAAACCTTCCGAATAATAAAATCAACATATTTGAGGCTAATCCATTTTTTGTAGGGCCAGTTCCCCGAACGGAATGTCTGGAATGTGGTCCCTACTGAGTGACTTATTTATCCGACCAGATTGCCAATTCGTTACCACTAGGATCTGTAAAATGGAAGCGCCGTCCTCCGGGGAAATCGAATATATCCATTAAGATTGTTCCGCCTGCTGACTTGACTTTATATTTTATGAGTTCCAGGTTAATGGAATAAATAATGATCAGAGGACCACCTCTCTGAACTTTAGGCTCTTTTCTGAAACCACCACCCAGTCTTCCGTCATTAAAGCTGGTATAGTCTGGGCCATAGTCGACAAACTTCCAGCCAAATACATCTCCATAAAAACTCTTGGCCTCTATGATATCGACCGTCGGAAGTTCGATATAATCGATGCGTTTATCATTCTCAGTCATAAAAACTCCTCTCAATCCATATGTTATTTCAAACAGCAGTACAATCGTCACAAAAAGAATTAATAATTTCTTCAATTTTATCTCTCCAAATAAAAATCAGGACTATAAGTAATAAACGCGCACGCCCGTTTAGCTAATATCACAGCCAAATGGTTCAGTCAATAATTGACCTCAAATCATCCTTATGATAGAAATGTCCCGAATGACCTGAATTATTCACGAGTTGAGGTCGCTGCAAAGGCAAGGAAGTGGCCCACGAAGCTGTAGTGAACTACCGCGAATGAGCTACAACGAAGCCGATGCTGTGAGATCGGTGGGTTAGGTTGGGTCGGCGCCCGAAGGCTAAAAGATGCCGATAAAAAGAATTAAGAGTTTTTTTTAGAGTAATTGTATCGGCAGCTTTTATGAATAATTCAGGGTGATGGAAGGAGGATTGTCATGAGACGAATATTCATCGGAATTGCGCTTGGATTTATAATTGTATCCTTGTGTTTGAGCCAACAGAGTTTACGCCCCACTCACACCTATTCCATAGTGGCCTATGATGAAGAGACCGGACAGTTGGGTGTAGCGGTCCAATCCCATTGGTTCTCGGTTGGACCCATCGTACCTTGGGCTGAGTCTGGTGTTGGAGCGATCGCCACACAATCATTTGTCGAGGCGTCCTATGGTCCTTTGGGGTTGGAACTCATGCGGGCTGGGAAGAGTGCTGACGAAACACTGGCTGCCCTCATCAAAGCCGATAAGAACGAAGATGTCCGGCAGGTAGCCATGGTAGATGCCAAGGGAAGGGTTGCTGCCTACACGGGAAAGAACTGTATCCCTGAAGCGGGCCATTATCTGGGTGACACATTCACCTGTCAGGCCAATCTGATGCTCAAAAACACTGTCTGGGATGCCATGGCCAAAGCTTATCAAAACACGAGGGGGGAGTTGGCGGACAGGCTCTTAGCGGCATTGGAAGCTGCCGAAGCAGAGGGCGGCGACATCAGAGGAAAGCAGTCTGCGGCCCTCATTGTAGTCAGGGGCGAGAGTTCAGGTGTCTGGTGGAAAGACAAGCTCTACGATCTTCGGATTGAAGACCACTCCACTCCCGTCAAAGAAATGAGGAGACTTCTAAAGTTGAACAAAGCCTACAATCATATGAACTTGGGGGATGAGTACTTAACGGAAAATAAAGTCGAGGAGGCCATGCAGGCGTACACAAAAGCTATGGAAATGTACCCTGATAATGCAGAGATGATATTCTGGCCGGCTGTCACCCTTGCGGCGACGGGGAATGTGGAGAAAAGCCTCCCTTTGTTTAAAAAGGTCTTTGCCATGGATTACAATTGGGTGATCCTCTTGCCTAGACTTCCCAAGGTCGACCAACTCCCTAAGGATGAAGAGCTTATAAAAAAGATTCTATCGGTAGCACCGGAAAGGAAGAAATAGGTGGAGAAGATTTATTTTTCGTTCTTATATGTTATTCAAAGCGCGAAAATTGGCTTCATTATCTGGAGAATCTTCCATCATCTCTTGAATGCGGAAGTTTGTTAAGTTTCCCTTTTAGCCATCCGATTTTACTGACCTCTCTCTGATCGAATGCAGGAACATAGGGTTTAATATCCAGGAGAGGCGTTCCATCAACGATGTCAACATCTTTAAAAGAGAGCACATTGTCTTTAATCTTTTCTAATTGAACTGTAGAAATGCCGATAGGATTAGGCCTGCTGGTTCCGCGGATAGCAAAAATCCCATGTTCCTTATCATCCAAAAATGGTTTCGCCAATAAACGAGAGGCCTTTGACAGATGGAAGTGATAAATGAGGATAACATGAGAGAAGCCATCTAAATCCTTTAATCCCTCCATATACTCGGGTAAAACCTCAACCGTTCCTCTGGCTCCACAAGGTCCAGAAGCCTGTATAGGTGTTCCTTCGGGCTTCTTGAAAGGCGTCCGAATAATCCCAATTGGCCTATAGGTGATTGTTCTCATGATAAGTCTCTCCTGGAAATAAGGGATTATATAAATACTGAGAATTAACCCCACTGAATTATAGCAAGGTCAGCACATTTGACAACAGAAAGGCTAACATTTTTTTGAATAATTGAAACGAAATGGCGAGTAGATAAGTTTACAAATATGTTAATATTCTTATATAAAGGAGATAAGAATTGTCCTCAGATAATGATCACAATCATGACGATTATCCTCAGCTCCTTTTTCCCGAGTTGGAACAGGAGTCTCTATCTACCGAGGAATTGGAGTATAAAATCGAGCCTGGTTCCTTCCCAGTAGAGGATGCGGGCAAAGAACTTCACAATCTGAGTCAGTATAATCTCGATCCTCCTCCCATTCAAAATCCAGCGCACAAGAAGGAACAAAAGACTGCTTCGGGGTTTTCACATGATGTGGAACCCACTACAGATGTTGTCAAACTCTACTTGAGGGATATGGGTAATATTCCTCTTCTCACAAAGGAAGAAGAGATCGAGATCGCTAAAGAGTTCGAAAGAGGCCAAAGAGCTATTCAGAATGTGCTTTATAAAACCCTGCTTATCCATAAAGAGATATCGGAGCTCGAATCAAAACTCAAAGAGAATCCGGAGATCATCCGGGGTATGTTCGAGTATGACGAAGATGGGGATGGGACAAAAGAGCTGGAAAAAAGGAAGCGGCAACTTCTGTCGAAGATCAATAAAATAGACAAGATTGGTGAACAGTTAATGAACACTCCAAAAACAAAAAAACACTCCATTTCCAGAGGGAGACATATCATCCAGATGAGACGACTCATCGAAAATCTCAACATTCGTCCGCTGCGAATGGATCGGATCATCGACGAGATTTATGACAGACTGAAAGCGACAGATAAGCTAGAGCGGCATATCGAAATACTCAATTCCCAATTCAAAAACACAAAAAGCTCAGTTGATAAGGATGGAGTGAAAAAACAGATCGCGGAAACAAAAAGAGAGGTGGATCGATTCCGGAAAGAGACCGGTCTGTCGCCAAGTCTTCTAAAAGAGGCATTAAAAGAAATCGAAAAAGGAATTCGAATCAGAGACGGAGCAAAGCAAAAAATGGTTTCCGCAAACCTGAGGCTCGTCGTCTCCATTGCAAAAAAATACCAGAATAGAGGGTTGCCTTTTCTTGATCTGATTCAGGAGGGCAACTTGGGTTTGATGAGAGCTGTAGAAAAATACGATTACCGCAGAGGACACAAATTCTCGACTTATGCCACTTGGTGGATCAGACAGGCGGTCACTCGAGCTATCGCCGACCAGTCCCGCACGATCAGAATTCCTGTTCATATGACAGAGACCATCCAGAAACTCACAAAAATAACCAGGGCTATGATCCATGAAAAGGGAAGAGAGCCGACTCTGGAAGAACTGTCTCGGACAATGAAGTTGTCTCCAAAAAAAATCAAAGAGATCATCAATGTTTCGCAGGAACCTGTTTCTATTGATCTCCCTTCAGGTCAGAAAGGAGAAAATCCACTCGGTCACTTCATCCAGGACAATGGCATTCCTTCACCTCCGGATACCGTCATCCACTCTAGCCTAAAAGAGCAGATCAGTGTAGCACTCAACGACTTATCAGAAAGAGAAACCAGGATCTTGCAGATGAGATTCGGACTTGGTGCTGGGGATGACTTCACCCTAGAAGAAGTCGGCCAAGAATTTAATGTGACCCGTGAGAGAATCCGACAGATCGAATCCAAAGCATTGAAGAAAATGCAGAACAACCGCTCCGCTGAGAAGCTTAAGTCATACACCTCATGCTTCTAAAAGTCGAACTGAATATCAGCCTGTTTTGAGACCAGGACATCGATATCCCCCGCTGGGAAAAGACAGGATTTATCTCTGTGATAGGTAGCGATGGTCAAAGCCTCCATCTCAACTATTCTTTTTACATAGATGCTGAATCGATCAAGAGCTATGACGCAATAAAAAAAATCAAGATCCCGACATTGATCGTCCATGGGGATAAGGACAAGACTGTACCCATAGAGCAGAGCATCAAATGTGCGCGTTTGTTGGAGGACTGCCGGTTAGAGGTCATTGAGGGTGCAGATCACACGTACACCCAACCCAGGCATTTTGAAAAGATGCTGTCTTTGATCGTAGACTTCATCATCGATAAATTTTTTTAGATTGGGTCGGTGCCCGAAGGGTAAAAGATGCCGACAATATAATAATAAGTGTTTGTTTGGATAGAGTCGTCGGCAGTTTTTATGAATAATTCAGGATAGTTTAGCCCAGGATAAGGCGACCAAGACCTAACAAACCGATAAGCATTCCAAAAGCGAGCGCATACTTGAAGGGGATTAGGAAACCTTGGTATTCCCGAAAAATCCACTTGTCTTTATAATAATCTTCGCCTAACAATCTCCGGTAAACATCCTTAACTTCTTCAACCACTCTCTGCGTCTCATCCATGTTTGTCTTCTTTCGGTGGAGAGCCAGCTCGATCTCTTTCTGCTCTTGGGGGATAAGACCTCTTTCTACGATCCGAGTTTTACTGTAGAACCGAAATTCTCCCTCCTCCTGGAAAAAAGACAGGATAAGCGGTATCCCAATTCCTATCAAAATGAGCAAAATTCCTGTCCGTCTTCTCTCTGATATTCCCTTTTTTTTAAAATGTAGATCCTTTTGAGCCATCTTATCTCTCCAGAAAACATCCAGATTAAATGGGGCATTCCCCAATATCATTTTGTCGGAACAAGACATATAAAGCTTGAAAAGAATATCAAGTCGTTCGAAAAATTGCAATGCAGAGACGCAGAGAAAGCTCACGTTCCAATCAAACCAGAGATGATTCCAAGGAAAATGGACATGGTACAAATTAAAACTTAAAAACACCAAAATCTGTACTACAGGGAGGGCCGGGAGATATATGAAGGCAAGTATTTTTTTGGGATTTTGGCAACAACGGTGTATTTGGGATCCACGACATTATTATAGATAATTAACCTGAATTATTCCGATATAACGATATCCTTTGTTGTGCGTCCAGCTTTTTGGGAAGAGACGGATACTTTCAGAACTGCCTTTTGTTCTGGGTCTTTCACCCGAAGGATATATGTGGCTTTCGAGCTCTCCGAATCGCCCTCGATCTGTCCGAGTTTCATCTTCTCCTCGCCATAAATGATCTCGAGATTCTCATCGGGCAAAACTTCCATAAGGACGGATTCGTCAATCTTTAAGGCCTGAGCCTGTTCGGTGGCGGTCGGCAAAAACCCAGTGTTTTTAACAGCAATATCCAACTGATAGATCCCGCCCTTTTTATCGGTCAACTCTGTCTCCCCTATTTCAACTTTGGGAACGAGCCCGGCGAGATAGACCACAAAATTGTGCCCCATCTCGCACTCTTTCTGGATCAGCTCGCCCTCAGGAGGGCTTGTCTTACTCCTGTGCCATCCTCCGATCTCTACTGGCCCCAGGGTGGGGTGCTCATAGGGATGCCAATCCACAAAAAGCTTGTCGTCCATCTCCTCATCATTCCATTTAAATCGCTCCTCTGAAGTGACTCTTCCATCCTTGTCGTAGTCCGGCGCATTCCAGTGTTCATCTCCCAGGGAAAAGATCCCGAACAGATTGTAGGTTGTCTCGAGTGAACTGCCCCAGGCAAAGTAACCGTTTCCACTCCCACAATCCTCGGATTCCACTCCGAATTCAAGACCGGGCTCAGAAAATCGACTTTCGGGATCCATGCCCTCTGGAACATTCTTTAATTTCCCCTCTTTATCCCGGTAGACCTGAGTGGACTTCTTATTGGGTGTGCCTGGTGGATAATTCCAATCATAGACCGATGTGGCCAAATCCCAGCCAGAGTATTCAAGACATCTTGCGCTGGCAACCTTATACAATTCAAGATCTCCTTTGTACTTAAAATCCTTATCAGAGGCAGTTGTTGGAGGCGTCAAAATCACTCGGCCACAGCAGTGATGCTGGACATAGATGGCGATATTCGGATGGTTAGCGATAAAATCTACTTCTGCACGCGTAATACTCTCTTCCATGGGGTACTTTCCTCCCCCGCTTTGGACAGTTTGTGGTCTCCAGTTTCCAGGATAATTCCTGTTGGAGAGGAATCTCATGCTGAAGCTATCCTCGTTGATTTTGCCATCACCATCATTGTCGATCCCCTCGGAGTAGATTTTATAATAGATTCCTTCGGTCTCATCCTTGGCTTTCCAGACCATATCACGTGGGTCTTTTTCGGAGATCTTCATCTTTCCCTTGGGATCCTTTTGTCTCATCTGGACAATGTATCCATCTCCATCCACGTCCTCAGGAGGATCCTCGTCGAAGAGAAAATCCCCATCGGAATCCACTGGATTGGGGTCCTCTCCCGCAGGTTTTCCTGTTAAGTACGCCTCAGCACCATCCACATCCAGACGCGGGACGATATACCAGACGACACCATCCACGATTCTTGTTATCTCAGCGTCTTTGCCATAGTTCGCGAGCAGGTGCCAAATTGTATAATTGCATGACATGGAGGCGATGACTTCACTCGAATGGATCTGATTCAAGAAAAAGCCAGGCTTATCTTCAGGGTCTCCTGTCTCGGGATTGTTTATGACAAACATCCAAACATCTCTGCCCATTTGAGATTTACACATGGAGTTGAGTTCTGTCAGACGAGGGTAAGCCAAGTGCATGTCCTGTAAATAGTTCGTCAGTTCATCATACATAAAATAATGATAAAAATCGTACTTCCCCAGAGCGACGACTTTTTTGGCCTTTTCGGACCCGCTGAATGCTGTAACAGAAGCCAATAGGCCCACAAACATTAACAAAATTGTGATCTTACGCATGTTCCTCTCCTTTTCCCTGAAAGTTATTCGTTGCGTTTGATGACGACAAGTGTGATGTCGTCGTATTGTGGAGCGTTGTGTGTGTGTTGAACGATGGCCTCAAGGATCGCGGACTGAATCTCCCGCGCTGAATTGTTCAGATTTGCCTGAATGATGTTCACAAGGCGCTCCACCCCGAAAAGGTCATCGGCAACCATCTCGGTGGAGGGATCAGCGGCCTCTGTGATCCCGTCAGTATAAAGGACGATCACCTCATGCGGTCGAATGACTACTGTCTGCTGGTCATAGTGGACATCCGGCTGAAATCCCAGGATAAGCCCTCCCTCTCCCAAGCGTTCGATCCGCCCATCCGAACGAAAGAGCAGTGGTTGGTTGTGACCGGCGTTTGTCGAGGTGAAGATGGATCTTTTTTTGTCCAGGATGCCATAAAAAAAGGTGACGAACATGTGCGTGTCCGTGGAACGGTAGAGCAGGTTATTGATCCTGTAGGCCACTTCTGCGACTTTTCCAGGCTGGAAAATTTGAGCGTGCAGAGATGCCTGAAGATTGGCCATAAGCAAAGCTGCGGGAATTCCTTTTCCCGACACATCGGCAATGGCAATACCCAACTGTCCATCCCCGATATCCAGGAAATCAAAATAATCGCCGCTCACCTGCTGACTGGGCAAACTGGTTCCTGTAATTTCAAAACCGGATACAATCGGCATCTCATGCGGCAAGAGTTGTTCCTGGATCTCGCGAGCGGTTTCCAGTTCCCTTTCAAGGCGTTCGCGTTCGATGGCCTCTTCCTGGCCTTTTTTGACTGCAGCGGCCATCTCATTGAAGGAAACGGCCAGGTCACCAAGCTCATCCTCATTGGGTATGTCAATCTGAACGTCAAAGTCTCCCTTCGCAATCTGTCTTGTTCCCCGGTGAAGCACTTTCACAGCAGAAGTGATACCCCCAGCTATCCTGATTCCGAAGAAAAGGGCAAGCGCCTCAAGGATCAGAAGGATGACAAAAAGAGCTGCCAGGACAGACATCACCAAAAGCGATAAGGGATTCTGCTCAGAAAACAACGCTTGGACAATCCTGAAAATACTGGATTCAGTCATCAACAGAATTTTTTGGTCTTCAAACTTACTTTCGGCAACAGACACAACATCAACATCGGTCATCCCAAAATATAGCGTCTTCCTCCAGATCGATACTTTGGTCGCTCTTGGAGTATCGTCTTTCCCGGATTGGACCAGATATTTTCCATATATTTCCTGCTGGGATAGTTTTTCGCCCTTGGGTACAGAGCGTATCAAAACATTCCGAGAAATCCCGATATCGATGGGATTCGAAAAGGAGAGCTTGACATCCGCCTGAAGAACTTTGGCCAGCCTGTTCATCATGGCACCGTCCAGGAGACACCCTTTTATATCCAATGATGGGGGCGCGACATTTTTAAATCGAACAAGCCATATGTCTGGGCCCACCCAGAAAAGTTTGGCATGGTTGGCCTGCCTCCACGCTTCGACTCTGGATGTATCTGTATTTAATATCTGAAGAAATTCAGGAAACCACGGTGGAATCCTTTCTTCCAGCTGAACTTCATCACCATCGCTCACATACACAAAAGACCGGTCAGAGATCACATCAATAAAATTCTCATCTTGAACAGCTAATCTGGTCCAATCTTGAAGGACCGCTTTGGCGCGAATGGCTCTGCTCTCTCCGAGAGTGCTGTATACTGTAAGAATCCCCATAACATTGATAAGGAGGAGCGGAATAAACGCGATCAGTACAGCACTTATCGCCAATTTGGGTTTGAGTTTCATAAAATAGAGACGGATATTCAAAAAGATATGGAATATGCTAAAAAACCAAAAAAAACGGAGAGACCAGACAGAATAACCAGCAAGATCCCGGCCAAGATCCACAAAACTGAGTGGCTGCGAACTTGAAGGCATAAAGTCCTGAGCTTGGGGGATAGTTTCTGATTGAATCCGGATGTTATTATTCCGCAATGGAAGCCATCCCACAGTCAGAAGGCAGAAGACGATGAAACCAATAAGATACAAAGCAGCACGGTGACGAGAGGTGAGATGTCTGTATGGTTTGTACAACCGGATCAAGAGAAAGACAAAAGCGAAGGACCCAGCTCCGATCCACATTCCTGATACAGATGGAGAGATCAAAACAAGGATCACGCTTAATCCCAGCCAGACAATCCAAAATTTCTTGAATTTGGAATCAATCAAGAGCATCCGGATGGCGCACATCCAGGTTGCCAGTGCTAAAAGTGCTGCCAGCCAGAGCGAAACAGCATGTTCGAAACCGGACAAAATGCGGAACAGCCAAACTAAAATACTGCCTGCTGTGATATAAAGAGTGCACCGCCACACACAATCATTTAGGGGGGAAGTTTTGTTCTTTGTCGTACCGGACATGGCAAAAACATTGTTGTCGGCCTCACTCTGGTCGTTCCGCTTTGCCGTTCCTTCGCTCATAATTCTTGCCCTACTTCAACTTCCGCCCGTTTCTGGTGTTAAGGAATCCATCTTCATGGACAGTAGTATAATCCAAAAAAATACCAGATGAAATACTTTTATTCCACATCACAGACAGCAGCATTGTAGACCTTATGGGAAGACCTATCCTGAACAAAAAATACGACTTGCAAGTGTGTTCTATCGACCTTGAAGTGTTTCTCCTCGAAGGAAAAATTGATCTCTTTCTCATAATCAGCTAAACGTTGTGCCCCTGTTCTTTCTGCATCAAGGATGCTGAATGCAAAACCTTTATCTTTAACTTCTCCTGGGGCGACAGTCTTAAAATCACGGACGACTTTCTTATGGAAGAGAAGGCCACTGCCCCCAGCATACTTGACTTCCTCCTGGACAAGGACGAGATTGTAATCTGCGCTCGATACTTCTCTATCGAATGAGAGGCTGACTAAAACATCATCACCTTCACGTTTTGCGCTGACTTGCAACTTCACTTTGGGAATCTCATACATGCAGGAGTTGATCTCTGTTGAGTATTCATCGAATTTTGCCTTCGCTCTTGAGCGGGGCCCTCCCCCACCGACTTTTTTCTCGCCGTCTATATATGTCGTGGGAGTGCTGTTCACGCTATAGTAAATCGCCCTCGCTCTTGTCGCCTCATTCATGATCGGATCGGGCCTGGGGATGGGAAGGTGATACTCAAGGATTGCCAATTGATCCGGACTATACGCTTCGATCAATCCATCGAAACCCATATCCGAGGCCACACACGGGGGGCACTCCGAGCCTGTGAAAAGCTCGGCAAGGACGGTCTTCCCATGCCAATCTTGTGTGGGTTTGAATTCTGTCGGTTGAAAAGGAAGTTCACGCTGTTTGGCTTCCAAACAGTCCTCAAATCCTTCCAGACTTCCGTGTAATTTTTGATACAACTTCTTGGCCCGGTCAACCGAGTCTCCAAAATTCTCAGTCGCAGCACTAAAAAAACTGTCGAAGGCCTCCTGGTTCTCACCTAATAGCTCAAACGTGACTCCTTGGGCGTACCAAAAAATCTTATCTCTTTCCCCACCGCTTTTCACATACAAAGCTAATGCTTCTTTTGCTTTTTGTGGGCTCCCTTCATTGAGATAGGCCTGTGAGATCATGAGATAGCGCATAGCTAGGCCTCTGTTGATTAAGGGCTTCTGACGCTCGGGGACTCTTTGCAGAAATTCAGGATTTTTGGCAAGCTTCTCTGCCTCTTCCGCATAGAAAAGAATAACTTGAGTGACCTTTTTTTTATCGAACTCTGAAATTTTTCCATGCTGTAGAATGCTAAGTCCCGCATTATAGAACAGAAGCAGTCTGTTTATACTTCTTATCTTTTGAAACTGAATACTCTGCAGCTCTAAAATCTCTTCTAAAGACGTACTGAGTTCGATCTTAGCATTTATAATGGCGTTTTCGATGTTTCCTGAGTATTTGCTCTCCGGATACTCGGATTTTATCCGCTCTAGTTCGGTGAGCCGTGCATTCGGATCTTCTATCCTCCGGGCTTTCATTAAAAGTCTGTACTCCGGAGAGGCCGCCTGTCTTTCTTGGGATCCCAGAATGAAGGAAGAAACGAAGATCAATCCCACAAACAACACGAGTGTTATCGTCTGGCTCTGCATGCGTGTACTCATGTCAAACCTCCAACTCAAATCCCAATTCTAGATGAATTCAATCAAAATAGCCACATTTGAAGGGTGTATCCCCAGTTGAGCGCATATAGTATGGCGAGGACGACGATCCCTCTGTTCAGAATCTTGCCAGAGCCGAAGATTCGAGTTGCCAAAACAGGGAAAACGATCGCGCTCAGCCGGTATAGGAATTGTAGACATACATAGGCTAATGTGAGCAATCCCAACCTATGATACATAAGGCTCGCTCTAAAATCGGCATGCATGCCTGCAACGATCGACCGCGTCAATCCGCATCCAGGACATGGCAATCCAGCCAGATTTTTAAAGGAACATGTATCTGGGATCGGGATATGACCGATATGCAGATAGGGCGAGCCCGAGTGAGGAGGAGATAACACTACACCACCCAGCAAAATACCAGCACAGAAGAAAAGAACAACCCAATGGGACGTGAGTTCTCCCTCTCTGTGAGTGCTATTTCTGGGCTGCTGGCTAGATTTAAGAGTATCCTGCTGCATGGAGAGGATTAGTGGAATGCAGCTTTTACCTCTGGTTTTGTCAGCACGACAAGGCACCAGATGCCGATGGGCAATCCTATGATACAACATGGGCTGATGCAGGGGATCATGGCCAGAATACTCGCTGCCATCGCCAATCCCCATTGATTGAGCTCCTTCATTTTTAGAGCAGCATAGATAATAAATCCTGCCACCAGGATGCCGACGAAGGAACTTCCTATTCCAGCGGCACCCTCCCAGATTTCTCCATATACATCAGGGATATCTTCCCGCCAGAAAGTACTCAGTCCGGTTCCGATGATGAGAGAAAAAAATGTTGCCACAGAAAAAATCGCGCCAATGATTCCTGTGATCAGTAGTGCTGTGGATGGGCCAGAGATTTGCCTGGCCGCATCAGGTACAGCGGGAGTGATTTGTTGGTCATTACTCATATTGCCTCCTTGACTTACTAAGACTACGGTCGCTTAGATCTATGACTCAATACCTACAATACAGTATGTAACATACAATACGTATTCTAATCCGAGGAGTTTCCCGGCTTAGAATCTTGAGGCGACGTCCCGCTTGAGATTTGTGTCCTTTGCTCTATAGACAACACCCATGCCCCCTTCACCGATCTTTTCCAAGATTTTATAGTGGAATACTGTTTCGCCGATCATCGCGATGCCTGACTCTTCCCTTCTTTCGGAAAAAAGAATATCAATTTGAAAATAAAGAGTCAATCATTGTTATCCCTGTGGAAGCATTCCCAAATCCGTGATCGTATGAACACAAGTTGCGTTATTGAGTGTCCCAATTGTGTGGTGGAGAAAACCGTGAGAAGGGCTGGACGGGCATGGTACATCTACTGAGGGGAGATGTGAGGGAATCCCGGATCCGAGCGACGTTTCCTCGCTGGGGAAACTGAGCGTGTTTTCGAAATCATCAATTGGGACACTCGGACGTCATTCATCACGGTTTTGGGGATGCTTCCTCACAGTACTGATTAACATCGTCGAAATGTGCTTTGAATGAATCAGTTCAGTCTTTAAGGGAGTAATCCAGCGCCGCTAGGGCATGAAGCTCCAACGTATTCAGAAGCTTGATTTTTGTATCTTCCTGATTGATGGCCAACGAAAGTTCGGTGCAGCCAAGGATGACACCGTCCTCATCGTAACTGTTGATGATATCGAGGAGTTTGTTGCGCGTTGCATTTTTATAGATACCCAGGACAAACTCTTTAAAGATGATCTTGTTGATCTCTTCCTGTTCCTCTTCCGAAGGTGTGATCACCTCCATTCCATACTTCACAAACACATCCCGGTAAAACGGCGATTGCATCGTGTGCTTAATGCCAATAAGCAATAATTTTTTCATCTTGAGTCTTTTCGCCTCCAGCGCAGTGATCTCTACAATACTGAGCAGAGGGACAGATGCTATATTTTGAAGAACATCAAAAACAGCATGAGGAGAGTTGGCAGCGATGAGAATGAATTCCGCTTCAGCCTTTTCTAGAGATTTGATTCCTGTCGTGAGATACCTGATATATCCGTCAATATCGCTACGTTCTTCAAATCCCACCAGTTTTGCCAGGTCCAAGCTGAAGATGACAACCTCTGGATAGTGATAGTTCCTATTTCTAGCGAAGTATTTTTTTAGAATGAATTCATAATACTTGATCGTAGACTCATGGCTGATGCCACCGATAATGCCTATCCTTTTCGCCAATTTGCCTCTCCCGTTCTAAGATAGGTTAAAATCCCTCTTATTATTACACTTTTTACACCCAAAGATACAATGATTAGATGGGAGAATATTTATGAGCAGGTTAAATTTTTTTTAAAAGTTTGGCAGGAAGAGTGATAATAGCCTTAAAGAAGTCAAGAACCGCAGTGACAGTGATGCCGACAAGCCGGAAAGGGATGAGCAAAAGCCAGACGATCGGATAAAGGATCAAGGCAAACAGAGCTAAAGGCCAGCAGAGAACCAGCAGTATTAGCCAGAGTAAAAGTTTCATCGCAATCCTCTCATTTCTAGTCAAACAAACAGACGATACGATTGTCATTGTAACATTGTTCATTAGTGTATACGAACACGACCATTAAAAAGTTCTTCTGATGGGACACTGCCTCGACCTCCTCCACGTCGCTCTCAGGAAAAAATGCGGCTCCAGCTTTGAGCGCTCTCCTCTCATTAATTAGACTTAACGCAAAGATTGGAGTAATATACTGGCCTTATTAACATTTTCTTTGCCTGGATTATTCATGGACCAAGGTCGTAGTAGCGGCGAGGAAGTGGCTCATGAAGCTGTAGTAAACTACTGCGAATGAGCTACAACGAAGCCGATGCTGTGAGATCGGTAGGTTAGGTTGGGTCGGCGCCCGTAGGGTAAAAGATGCTGACAATAGAATTGTGAAAGTTTTTTATAATACAAATTTG
>CAZIMJ010000348.1:0-1994 GCA_964540205.1 uncultured Eubacteriales bacterium
AATTTCACCGTACCTCAACCGTTTGATCCTGATGTGTCTGGAAAAGAACAGAGAGAAGAGGTGGCAGAGTGCCCGGGAGTTGATGGTTGAGCTGGAAAAAGCATCCCCGGAGATGCCTGCGGTCCAAAAAGATGTCCTCAAGAAACGGCCCCGCACATCCAAAGAGATCACCGTTCAGATCAGCCTGAAAAGAGCGATTGTGCCTGCCCTTGTTTTTATCGCCATTGTTGTTTTCGGAGTCATCATCTGGCAGATTTTTCCCCAAAGAGAAGCCGCACCCGGACCAAAGATCGAAAACTCCATCGCGGTCATGAGCTTTGAAAACCAGACTGGAGACAAAGCCTACGACTATCTGCAGAGGGCCATTCCCAACCTCCTCATCACCAGCCTGGAACAGAGAGGAGGTCTTTATGTGGCGACCTGGGAGCGTTTACGCGACCTCCTCAAGCAGATGGGAAAAGATGAGGTGGAGTTCATCGACAGCGACACGGGTTTTTCCCTGTGCCGCAGAGAAGGGATCGGCGCGATTGTCCTGGGAAGCTTCGTCAAAGCGGGCGATATCTTCGCCACAGACGTGAAGGTCCTGGATGTGGCAACCAAGAAACTCCTCAAGAGTGCAAGCTCGAGGGGCAGGGATGTGGGTAGTATCCTTGAGCGGCAGATCGACGAGTTGGGCAGGGAGATCTCCCTGGGCATAGGTATTCAAGAACCGATGGGCAGCGTCTCACAATTCCAGATTGCCGAGGTCACTACGATTTCGATGGAGGCGTATGATTACTTTCTCAAAGGCGAGGAGGCGTCCAGTAAATTATATGATGAAGAGGCACGGGAGTTTTACGAAAAAGCTGTGTCCATCGACCCGAAGTTCGCCATGGCCTATCTGAAGCTTGGCGAAACACATTATTGGCTTGGTAATTTCACAGAAAGAAATGATGTCATTAAAAAGGCCATGGAGTTATCCGATAAAGCGACTGAAAAAGAAAGGCTGCATATAGAAATTTATTATTCCAGATATATAGAGGAAAATCCCGAGAAAAATTTAAGACTTATGCTCCAGTTTTCGGAGAAATACCCCAAAGAGAAATGGATTCATTATGAGTTGGGCAGATATTATTATATTAAACGCGATAATGCCAAAGCCCTGGAAGAGTGTAACAAGGCCCTGGAGATCGATCCTAACTACGGCTATGCTCTTAACCAAATCGCATACACCTACCTGGGAATGGAGAATTATGAGAAGGCCATCGAGTATTTTAAAAAAAATGCCGCTGTGGCTCCCAGGGAGGCCTTTCCACTTGATTCTATGGGAGATGCCTACTTTCGAATGGGAAGAATCGAAGAGGCAATCTTTAAGTATAAAGAAGCACTCGAGATCAAGCCTGATTTTTATTCTTCATTAAAAAGCATTCCCTACCTGTATGCTCTAAAAGAGGACTATTCTGAAGTGATGAGTAGCCTGGACAGATATATCGATATCGCGCAATCGCCAGGAGAAAAGCGAATCGGGCATTTCTGCAAAGGATTCTATTACGCCTGGTTGGGCAACCTGGAGAAATGCTTTGAGAGCCTTCAGAGATCGGAGGAGCTCGCAGAAGAAGCCGGCAAAGAATTCGCTGTGGCGGACATAGACACTCTGAGAGCCTTTATTTATCTCGACAGGGAAAAACTCGAACTCAGCCGACAATTTAATGATAGCTGGTTTGATATTTATATAAAAAGGTATCCCCAGGCAAAGATTGAATATAGTTTCATTCTTGGGTTAATCGAGGTGAAAGAGGGGAAAATCGATTCCGCAAAACAAAGATTGGCTGATTTGAGATCACCGCCTCCTGATTCAACCTCTTCCCTTAAAGAATGGGCGGTATACCGGTATGATCTGCTCCAAGCCGAGGTGTTTCTTTCCGAAGGATTCCCTGAAAAATGTATTGCTGTCCTCGAGAAAACATCCCCTCCAACGCCCCCTATGCTGGATAAAGCGGAGCAAATAATCTTCG
>CAZIMJ010000349.1:0-4095 GCA_964540205.1 uncultured Eubacteriales bacterium
AAAGGCTGGAGACGAGGCTTTTGGCACACGCAAGTACGATGACTTCCAAACGCCGAGGTTCTGCGGCACTTCCTGCCATACCGATATCTATCAGCAGTGGATGCAGGCCATGATGTCCCAGGCCTATACACATCACTGGGATGAGATCGAATATTTCAACCTGGCTGTTCCGCATGCCGATAAAGATCCGAAAGTAGCCGGAGTAAAAGCAGGATGTAATGGCTGTCACGCGCCGCTGGCTTTTCTGGCAGGAGACACCCCCCCGCCTCGGCCGGAGGCGATGAGCCGGGCCAATGAATCGGTTTCCTGTGATCTCTGCCATACCGTCACCGGGTATTCCGGGGATGTTCCCCACAATTACAACTGGATCTCCCAGCCGGGAAAGACCAAGTACGGCCCCCGTGTAGGAAAAAATTCACCGGAACACAATCTCCAGAAATCGGAATTCCTGGGAACCGCTGATTTTTGCGGGACTTGCCACAACGAGATGAGTCCCTACGGAATATGGGTGAAATCCACTCATTTGGAATGGCAAGACGGGCCTTACTCCAACGAAGGGGTGAAGTGCCACAACTGCCACATGACCTATGCCGCCACCAAGACAGCGGCCATGGGGAACTTATATCCCGACGCCCGTCAGCATCTTTTCCATGGTGCGCACGATCCGGGAAAGGTCAGAGGCGTCGTCGAGCTGAGAATCCACCCGGATATTCGTGAGGCCGAACCCGGCGATACGGTCAAGTTCACGATCGCCCTCTTTAACCAGAAGACCGGCCACAAGTTCCCCACAGGCTCTGTCGAGGACCGCATCGTATGGATGCATGTGGAGGCGATAGACGCCAAAGGCAACACGTATCACATTCCGGTCGATAAAAAAGTATTCGAAGGGGAGGAATACACTATCGGAAGTGATGTCCTGGCCTATCAGGATATGGGGATCGCCCTCGATGATCCCAATTTCCCTGGTGTGCAGAGGGACGGCATTCCTGTCGGCGATCGCATCTTTCGCATGCCGTATTTCGACCCCCAAGGCCGGATGACCATTCAGCAGTGGAACACCAAATCCCTCGGAGTGGACTACCGCATCGGCCCGCGCGAGACCAAAATCGAGACGTGCACTTTCGACCTTCCCTTTGATATCGCCCCGGGAATGCTGAAAGTGGCCGCCACCCTGTACTATCAGAAACTGGTCAAGCCGGTGGCAGACTTTCTCAAGGTCCCGGAGGATGAATCCGAAATCATCAAAGTCAACGATCATTTCACGACCTTGACAGTACTGGATTAGAGGTATCATCATGAAAAAAACAATTTTACCCGGATTGGCTTTTTTTATTCTCATGCAAATCGCCATAACCAACCTTCACGCCATCCCCGCCTTCGCTCGAAAATACCGGTTGAGCTGCAAGACATGCCACGCACCCTTTCCCAAGCTAAAGGCATATGGAGACGAATTCGCTGGCAACGGTTTCGCCATAAAGGACAAGGATGCCCCCCGCTATTTTGTGGATACCGGAGACGATTTCCTATCCCTCCTGCGGGAGCTTCCAGTCGCTCTGAGGCTGGAGGGATTCTGGACCTACAACAATTCCAACAAACGCCAGGTTGATTTTACTTCGCCATACCTGTTGAAGATTCTCTCAGGTGGAGAAATCACAAAGAACATCGCCTACTACTTCTATTTCTTCTTCAGCGAACGGGGTGAGGTTGCTGGTATTGAGGATGCCTTTGTCATGTTTAACAATTTGTTCGGCACTGAGCTGGATTTTTATGTGGGCCAATTCCAAGTGTCCGATCCCCTGTTCAAACGGGAATTGCGCCTGACCTTCGAAGATTATATGATCTACAAAGCCAGTCCCGGGTCCTCACTTGCCGACCTGACCTACGACCGCGGCCTCATGCTGACATACGGTCTGCCCTCCGGAACCGACCTGATTGTGGAAGTGGTTAACGGAAGTGGCCTCAACCCAGCAAATCCCTTCCGCAATTTCGATGAAGACAAGTACAAAAACGTCCTGTTCCGGGTCTCCCAGGATGTTATCGACCCACTCCGGGTCGGAGGATTCTACTACTCCGGCAAAGAGGATCAAGAATCAGAGATCAACTCAATGTGGATGCTGGGCGCCGACACCACGGTTGCTATCCCCTCTTGGGAGTTAAACCTGCAGTATGTGGAGCGCAGCGACGGGAACCCTTATTTTTCAAACACTGCATCGGATAGCATCAAAACCAGAGGTGCTTTCGCCGAGATCATCTACTTGCCCAAGGGAGACGATAGCAAGTGGTACGGAGTGGGTCTTTGGAATTGGGTGACATCCGATCAAAAAGAACTGAAATACGGCTCCCTGACCATGCACATCGGAATTCTATTGCGCAGAAACTTCCGCCTGACCGGCGAGTTCAGCTATATTTACGAAAGTGCCTACGACAAGCACGCACGACTAGCGCTCGGGCTCGTCACTGCCTTCTGAGAGGGGGCTTACAGATTCTCTCCCTTATATGCAGCCGGGCATGACGTCCTGGCCTTTATAGGAAATCCTATGGTCGATCTTGTGCCTCAGTACTTTCAGGATGATTACGGGCACTTTTGCTGTCCTGTTCTGCAGGCGCGGGATCACAAGAAAAATTGATTAACGAGAGACGATCTCGTCATTCTCTCCGGAAAAGGGAATTCATCTATCTGAGAGGGTTTTCATAAACTTGACGATCAAGTCTTCCTCTTCTGAGGTCAATCCGAGGTCGCCCATCTCATCCACATTAACATTCTCTGCAATTTCCGGTGGCGGCCAGTTGGCTCCTTCTCTGTCCCTGGTGTTGTAGAAATTCATAACATCTTTCAGAGTTTTGAAGTATCCGTTGTGCATAAAAGCCTTAACAAAACCCTCATAGGGGCTCAAGTCCACGTTGCGCAGCGTGGGAACTTTATGTTTTCCATAATTTTCTTTGGCGTACCCGGCATACTGCTCGGTTCCTTCTAAAAATCCCCCCAGCCCTTTATCCACCCACTCCTTGCCGTCGGGATTCCATTCTTCCCCCATTGTGTAGAATGGATTGTCCGGATTTTTAGGGATTCCCAGGTTATCATAGGTGAAATCCGTGAGCAACGGCGGGGTTTCTCCATCCACGGATGTCAGCACATGACACTCTGCGCATAGGCCAGTGGTGTTGAAGAGAGCAAGGCCGAGAAGTTCGTCGTCATCCAGCCCTATGCCCTTGTATTCCTCGATATTGGATTCATCGATATTTGTCACATCAAGGTCCTGAGCGCGAGCATTGCGCCAGAATTCGTCGAATTTTGAGGTGAACTTGGTCACTTCAAAGGATCTCTCGTAAGCAGCAATGGTGCGCGCGATCCGCTCATACGTGCCGTCGATATCACTTTCCGCATCTAAGGAGTCTGGGCCCCAAACTGCCCTGAAGAGGTCTGCATAATCTGATTCTTGAACTTTCAAGATAACGCTCTTTTTGTCAGGCATGTTCTGCTCAAGCGGATTGAGCAATGGCCCCATAGCCTGCTCGGCAACCGGGTCCCCCAGCTCCCACCCGGTGGCTCTTCCGTCCCAGAACATACCACCGACAAAATTGCCCTCTTCATCTATTTTGAGTTCAGGGCTGAATCCCGCATAGGCGGCTGTCGGTGGCTTTCGGTTTCCAAAACGAGCTTCCAGAGCCCCCATATAGACCGAACCTCCCTTGTTCAGCTCCTCATCAGGGCCGGTCCAGCCAACAGTGGCCACATGACAGAACGCACAGGACTGGCCCTCTGGTGTGGAAAGCTTGACATCAAAAAACAACCGCTTTCCCAGCATTTCTTTGGGTGTCAATTCTTGGGCTGCAAGTTCTTCTTTTTCGACCGGAGCGACTTCCTCTTTCTTTGAACAACTAAAAACAAATACTAGCGCAAAAATGGCCGAAAAGATCAATAACTTTTTTGTAATTTTCATAATCCTCTCTCCCCTATGTTTATGTATCCTCTCAATTTGACGATTAATAATACCTCAGTCTATGAGAATTTTCAAACGGCAGCTATAGAGCATAGGCATTTCCAAAACCGTGATGGTAGGACTCACATTGCGTTATTGAGTGTTCCAATTGTGT
>CAZIMJ010000350.1:0-15737 GCA_964540205.1 uncultured Eubacteriales bacterium
GTATAAAGTAAAAAGCTGCAGTTCAGACAATATAAAAGAAAGGAAATGATTCAATGAAGAGGATAAGGGTCCCTATTCTGTATCTTTTAAGCCTAGCCTTATTTGTTTTGCCGGTTCTTGGTCAGGATAAGATAACAACCCCAAAGGAGCAGTTCGGACACGACATCGGAGACGATTATTGGCTGGCGACATACACCCAGCTTGTGGAGTATTGGAAGAAACTGGGACAAGAATCTCCGCGGATGATATTGGAGGAGATCGGCACGACTTCGGAAGACCGTTCCATGATTTTGGCCATCATTACTTCGCCCGAGAACCACAAAAATCTTGCTCGCTATAAAGAGATCGCAAGACGTTTGGCATTGGCTGATGGGCTTGATGACAATGAGGCCCGCGCCTTGGCAGAAGAGGGCAAGGCCGTTGTCTGGATCGATGGAGGACTGCACGCAACCGAGGTTGGCGGCGCACAGCAAGAGCTGGAGATCGTCTACCAGATGGTGAGCGGCAGTGATACCGAAATTCTCCGGATCCTGGACAATGTGATCCTCCTCGCTCTCATCACAAACCCTGACGGCATGGAGAATATCGGAAATTGGTACATGCGTGAACCCGATCCGAAAAAAAGGTCGACAAGCGGGCTACCCTACCTATACCAGAAATACGTCGGGCACGACAACAACCGCGATTTCTACATGGTCAACATGAAAGAGACAGAGATCATCAACCGCATTCTCTACCGCGAGTGGTTTCCTCAGATCGTGTACAACCACCACCAGACCGGCCCTGCGGGCGCTGTTCTTTTTGCCCCTCCCTTCCGGGAACCCCATAATTTCAACTATGATCCTCTTCTCGTCCTGGGAATCGATGTGGTGGGTTCAGCCATGCACAGCCGTTTTATGGCTGAGGGCAAACCCGGGTCTACGATGAGGGAGGGAGCCTGGTATCAAACCTGGTGGAACGGCTGTCTCCGTTGCACACCTTACTTCCACAACATGATCGGGATCCTCACGGAGATGATCGGCAATCCTACACCCGTGACGATCCCATTCATTCCTGAGAAACATCTGGTGAACGGCGACTATCCCTTCCCTATCGCTCCGCAGACGTGGCATTTTCGCAGCACCATCGAATACAGCATCACAGCCGATCGTGCAATTCTCGATACCGCTGCCAAACTTAAAGAAAACTTCCTCTTTAACATTTACCGGATGGGAAAAAACTCCATCGAAAAGGGTAGCCGTGATCACTGGACCATTACTCCACGCAGGCTCGAAGCCGTTCAAGCCGCTATTAAAAAAGATGGTGCCAAACCCATAGGAACTGAGAGCAGATCACAGGGCTATGATCCCGAATATTTTAAAGTCCTTCGGGATCCCGAAGCCAGAGATCCTAGAGGATTTATCATCCCCTCAGACCAACCGGATTTTCTCACCGCGACCAAATTTATCAACACTCTCATAAAAAATGGGATCACCGTTCACCGTGCAACGGATTCATTTAAGATCGATGGAAAGACCTATCCGGAAGGATCTTATGTCGTAAAATCAGCTCAAGCCTTTCGTCCGCATGTCATCGACATGTTCGAACCTCAACATTACCCGGACGACATTCCCTACCCCGGCGGTCCTCCACGTGCACCCTATGACAGCGCAGGATACACTCTAGCTTTCCAGATGGGAGTGGAATTCGACCGGATCCTCGAAGCCTTTGTTGGCCCCTTTGAAAAATTGGATGACCTGGCAGAAACACCGGAAGGCCGAGTAAAAGGAAGCAGTGCTCTGGGGTATATCCTGGACCATAGAGTGAACGAAGCATTTACCGCCATCAATCGACTCGTAAAGAGCGGAGAGGATGTGTACTGGCTGAAAGAAAAGATCCAAATAAACGGGAAAACCCTGCCTGAGGGTGCGGTATACATCCCTGCCAAAACCTCTACAATCCCAAAACTCCAAGATTTGGCGCAGGAGAAAGGATTGATATTTGAGGGCGTCACAGTCAAACCCACAGGGGAAGCCTATCGGATGAGGGCTCCACGAATCGGACTATGGGATCGATACGGGGGGTCCATGCCTTCAGGATGGGTGAGATGGCTGATGGAGCAGTTCGAGTTCGATTTCGAGGTGGTCTATCCCCAAACACTCGATGCCGTTGATCTTAAAAGCAATTTTGATGTTCTTATTTTTGTGGGAGGAGCGATCCCCGCGATGGTGGAAGATGAATTTTCCCGTTACTTCAGAAGCGAACAACCCGACCCGAAAACCATCCCCCCCGAGTACAGAAACAGATTAGGCAAAGTCACTAAAGAAAAGACGATCCCTCAGCTCCAACGATTCCTCGATGATGGGGGAACAATTCTCTCTATTGGAAGCTCAACAAGCCTCGGTTATTACATGGGCCTCCCGATCAGTGATGCGTTGGTTGAAAAGACAGCTGACGGAAAAGAAAAACCGCTGCCCATGGAAAAGTATTTTGTTCCCGGCTCTATACTCCAAGTCAAGGTCGACACATCCAATCCTCTAGCCTATGGACTGCCCGAAAAATTGGATGTGTACTTTAACAGGAGTCCGGTCTTCCATCTTAAACCCGAGTCGGCATTTTTAAACGTAAAACCCGTAGCTTGGTTCGACACCGACAAACCGCTGTGCAGTGGATGGGCATGGGGTCAAAATTACCTCAAAGGGGGCATTGCCGTTGTTGAAGCGGGAGTGGGCAAGGGGAAGCTTTTCCTTTTTGGCCCAGAGATCACCTTCCGAGCCCAACCGCATGGCACATTTAAATTTCTTTTTAACGGGATATTCTACAGCACGGCCACATCAACAACGCTTTAATTTAAAAAGGGGACAGGCTGCTTTTTACAGGGGTAATAAAAAAAGCAGCCTGTCCCCTTTTTGCTCTGTGCTATCAAAAAGGAATCCGATTCCAAATTTTTTCTCGTAAAATGATTAGGGAGATATTGCCCGATGGACCTCACGCACCGTATGTAGTGTAGGGTCCATTCCCCGAATGGACCGCACGGAATTACTGAGACACGAGCTCTTTCAAAGCACGGAGATCCCTTTTGAGCCGCTCTTCACAGATTTCTGGCCATTTCTCCCTTTCGACCATAACCAGTCCCTCTCGCTCCATTCTGTCCTTTGTGAGATCTGCCAGGCTTAGGAGTTTGCTGAACTCTTCATGCGAAAGGTCCGGAAATTCAGCTCTGAATTGCGGATTAGATACGGGCAACACAAAGCTCCCCCCATGGTCTTCGATCGAGAGGTTCACATTGTACGGGAGGGAATTCAAAAGGACGATGATCTGTGTGAGGTCGATCACCCCCTTCCCTATTTCTGCGGGAAAGGAGATCAAGTCATCGGATTCCAAAATCATACCGCCATCCTTGATATGTGAGCTGACGATCCAAGGGAGGATCCGCTCGGTGGCTGACACAGGCTCTTCCAACATGGTAAGAAGATTCATGGTGTCGAGGCATATTCCCAGATAACCACCGGGTTCAGCATCACACCGCTCAAAGAGACGCAATAACTCAAAAATCGTGAACTCGAAGTGTGTCTCAATAGCAAGGATGACATTGTGGTCTTTAAACATTTGCTTCTGTGAGTGGAGAGCGACCGCTGTCTCTTCGAGCAACTTACCTGTTTCGGGATTATCCAGATTCCAGCGCATCAATCCGCCTGAACAGGAACGGATGATTCGTGTGCCCAGGATCTCGGCTTCTCTTGCTACCTTTCTGTTGACCTCAAAGATGTCCTTCTTTATCCATATCTGCATGTCAAAGGGAATGCGCCCCCCATTCCAGATAGAGGTCATTGGCAGAGGCAAATTGGGAAAGATCTTCGAGTTTAGCGGGATCGATTCTTTGACTCTCTTCAGGAGTGAGCCCTGAAAACTGCACGCCCTCAGCACCGTTATCCCTGGCCCACTGGAGGATTTGGAGAGGGGCTAATGTCAGAGGAAACAATCCGTAATTGTCGATGCCGACACGTAGATTTTTCATCTTTAAAGTCTTTTAACCCTCAAAATAAGTCATAGACAAGGTTAGATTTCCACAATTCACTTGTCAAGATTTGATCTGAATTATTCATGGTCCGTGAATAATTCAGATTAAAAGTCATCGGCTTTTTGTGATAGAATCTTGACCAAACAAGCCAATGTCGATTTGGATTATCTTATCCGGAATAATCGCCCCGGCGCTCTTCTGGTTAGGTTATCTGTATTTCAAAGATCGTATCCAGCCAGAGCCCTTCCAAACGACCGGGATCACCTACATACTGGGAATCTTCTCTGCGATTATCGTGATTCAAATCTTCAAGGTACTCCCTCTAGTGGGAATCCCAGAAGATCCAAGCGCCCTCATGGAAACGAACAGGCTAAAGTTTTTGTTTTATTCTATCAGCATTACAGGATTCATCGAAGAATTTTGTAAATTTGTCCTTTTTTTCTTCATTGTCTTGAGATTTAAATTCTTTGATGAGGAGATCGATGGGATCATCTATGCATCGATTATTGCGCTCGGCTTTGCCAGCTACGAAAACGCACGTTATCTCGTTTATATGGAGGGTTTAGAGCTATTCGGCAGAGCCTTTGCATCTCCTCTGACTCATGCGATCTTCTCCTCAATATGGGGATACACTGTCGGTATAGCCTGGCTGGAATCCAGGTCGGTCCTCAAGGCATCTGTTCTGGGGATCGCGCTCGCGTCTATATGCCACGGACTCTTCAACTTCTTAACGACCTCGCCAGCCCTCCGCGTCGGCGCATCCATCCTCATCCTAATCATCTGGATCTGGCAGATCCGTCTCATAGAACGACTGAGACACAAATCAAAAGAAGCCGGATAATACATCTCTGTAAATTTGTCTGCTGTGTTTGAATTTTACGATCAAAAGGAAAGATAACGAATGGGATTTCCGCAGTGGGTCAGGAATTTTTCAAAATCCGAAAATGCGATCCCCACGGTGGCAGTGTTGACATTGGGATGGAAATTGACGTGGCTGGCCTCTTTGAGTTCCTGGTCGATGATAACCGCCACCGCGTTCTCCCTGTCATTAATCAAGCCAAAAGGAGATACTGCCCCGGGCATAAGCCCCAGGTATCGCATCATCCGTTCCGGCGAAGCAAAGCTCAGCCGATCCTCCCTAAGACGACTCGTAAGGGTTTTAAGGTCCACTCTTTTTTCACTTTTAGCTATAACAAGATAGTGATTCTTCCCTTTTTTGTTGCGGAGGAAAAGATTCTTGCAGTGCGCTCCCGTGATATTCTCCCAGTGTTGTTCTGCTTCTTCTACAGTATAGACCGGTGGATGTTCGTGTTTTGTATAGGAAATGTCGAGCTCCCTCAAGATGTCATAGACTTTTTGTCCGTCCATCAGGATCACTTCCCCAGCAGTGTGTGCAACTCGCCGGCTTCTTTTAATAGCTTATCATACAGCTTATAAACGGAAGCCTCGTACTCCTCTTGTGGAGCACTGGGTTTTAGGGCCAGGTCATGAAGTTTGACGTAGAGGCCGTATGTTTCAAGGAGTTTTTCATAAGAGGATTTGTATTTCTCAGGAGGGCCTTCGACCTTTTGCAGAAAATCATCGATTTTCATCTTGTTTTGGATGAAACGCTCCTTGGCCTCTGCCCTTGCTGGCCCCAGGATGTGTCTTGCCGCACTATCAAAATCCTCACCCTTGACCTTGGCATATTCCCAGACTGCGGTGTATGCCTTGGATTGATTGAGACATGCCGAGGATTGAGTAAGGATGACATCACTGAGGTCGCCGACTCTCATTCCGTACAGTTCCTCTTTATTCGTCCTATTTTGGCAGCTAACACTGAGACAAAGAACGCTCAAAAGTAAAGTCCCGCCGATTGTGAAGATACTTCTATCCATAGATCCCCTCCTCAACTTTTCATGTCCTCAATCATTCTGACATCTCTCCTCTCATTCTTCCAAATGGATGATCACAGAAGCTTTGCCTTTTATTTTATGTTCAAAGTCAACATAGCTGCTACGGCGGATCTTTTGGTTCGTGAATTCAACATTTTGCCCGTTGACAGAAGCCGTTTTTGCCTGCAATTTCCCGGGCAAAAGAATATGAAATTGGCAATCGGCCCCTGCGGTTTGAACTCCCAGATGAATTTGATCCTTTTCATAGCTGATGGAATAGCTGATGTTCACGCCAGAACTTTCATAGCAGACATGAATTTCAGCTTCGTTTATACCCGCCGCATGCCACCGTGGAGAGATACGGCACTTGTGGAAAAGCTTTTGATTGTCTTCGATCCCGGCCAGCCCTTCGATCAACGCATAAAGCATGGCACTCGACCCCCAACCGTCCGTGGGTGATGCTTCCGGGCTTGTGCTCTCCTCAGCCGTGCATGGGCACCCATCGGGAAAATACCATAGATAAGTCGCATTGGATTCGGATATCATCTGCGCGTATCGCAGCAGAATATCCACACCATAATCCTCAAAACCGTGTTCAAAGGCCGCCCTTGCCAATTCGCCACCGACAAGTGGCAAGATCCCTCCATTCACATACGCCCCTTTTTTGAGCTTCTCGTCCCCAAAAACACCACCAGGAAAGGGCGGATCGATGGAAAACCACTCGGCAAAAGATTCGGTCTCTTCTTTCCGCCTGATGTATTCTTGAAGTATCGAAACAGCCATGAGATGAGTCGGCACTCCACGGTTGATATCCATCGGATTGCTGAGGCTGAGCTGAACGGATTCGTCCACATCGGGAATATTGACGGGAGTCAATTTTACAAAATTCCAGTAAAACGTCCCGTTCCAGCAGATCCTGTTCATGTTTGTTCGCAGTTCATCTGCCCGGGCCCTCCAGATCCGTGCGATATCGTCCTTTTGGAAATATTCATAAATACGGGCAAGAAGATGAAAGGCCTCATAGTATCCGCTGTTATCACCATGCATGATACCCCAGTAGGTATCGTCTGTGACCTGGAACTGGAGCCATTCGTGTTTTCCGGCAGTGTAGGCAAAATCCCAGGTGTCGATAGTGTAGGCCCTCTTCACAAGGCCTGTGGCCTCATCCCAACGCCAGGGGTGGGAAAGGACATAATGGAGGGCGCATTCCATATGCGGAAGGAGATCCTGGATCCATGGATCATCCCCTGTAGCCTGCCAGGCAAGGTATGCGGCTTTGACAAAACGGTACTCAACGTCCGCCTCTACCGGGACACGGACATATTTGGTCCAGTTTTCCCTCTCGCAGCGCAATTTTTCAGGAAAGGTTGTGAAATAATCGAATATTCTTCCATTGGCCGCTTGAGTTTCGGCAAAATGCTCGACCATGCTTTTGAGGTCTTTTTCAAAGTATTTCACTCCTCGGAGGATGTCGCTGAAATCCCTGATCCAGAGCGATTTTGCATCCGGAGAGCGGTAACCTCTGATGGGTTTGCCATCGATGACGACATCAAGGGAATCCTGATCTAAAAAAGCTTTTATCTGGGGGATGAGATTGTCAAAGGCTGAATGACCCGTTTTTATAGTGGTTTTTTCACCTATTTCACTCTTTGGCTCGGGCATCCTATTTACGAAGTTTTCGAAGAGTTTCTTTAGAAGATTCCCCAATAAAAAGGATGTCCATACCTACAGTAATTAGTGTGAAGCCGTGTTCAATGTATAAAGACACAGCTTCTGCATCCATGCTGAAAATTCCCACAGGCAATCCCACCTCTCTGCAGGCATTCTTGATGTTTGCGATACTTTTTTGAACTTGAGGATTTTTGATCTCCCCGAGTTTTCCCAAACTCCCGGAAAGATCATAGGGACCGATAAAAACGGCAGAGATTCCGGGAACTTTAACGATCTCTTGGATGTTTTGCACACCGTCAATGTGTTCAACTTGTGGAATGATGGCGACAGTCCGATTGGCATTTTCCACGTAGTCTTCAAACTGCAAACCGTATTTCTGTGCGCGTGAAAGGCCGACACTCCGAGATCCATCCGGAGGATACAGACATGTCCTGACGATATGGCGCACTTCTTCGGCAGTGTTAACATGGGGGATGATGACGCCATCCGCACCGGCATCGAGTACTTTTTTAAGCCAAGTCTCGTCTTTGCTGGGCACACGGACGATACACGAACATTTTTTGCCTACAGCTTGGAGGATGCGCTGGACGTCTTTGACATCAAGCGTGGTGTGCTCCATATCCACAAAAAGCCAGTCATATCCCGTCTCCGCAAATATCTCTGCGATCTCGGGTGAGGGCAGCGTCATGAACGTGCCGATGAGAAGATCGCCCTGTTTGAGCCGTTGTTGAAATGACTGTTCCACAATGTCCTCCTTTTTCATGTGATCCGCAGAAAGTATTTATATAATATACTCACACAAAAACCAAGACCAAAAAGGGGACAGGCTATTTTTTACAGGGGTAAAAGAAAAAGTAGCCTGTTCCCTTTTTTATTTACATTCTGGCGGATGACCTGTAAAACCTAAAGACTGGAAGGCTCGCTGATGCACATATGGGGACTTCACATCCTGGATGCGGGGATCATTTTCCTGTATATCGGTATCATCCTCTGGCTCGGCAGGTGGGCCGGAAGAAAGACAAAAGACACGACCGATTTTTTTCTTGCGGGACAGAAGCTGGGGAAAACAACACAATTCTTCCTCAATTTCGGCTGTTCCACTAACGCAGACCAGGCAGTTGCGGTTTCGCGCGAGATCTACCGCCAAGGCATCGGCGGAATGTTGATCCAATTCCTGGTTTTATTCCTCACGCCGTTTTACTGGTTCACGACATTTTTCTTCCGCCGCATCCGGCTGACCACTATCGGTGATTATTTCACCGAACGATTCAACAGCAAGTCGTTGGGCGCGAGCTGGATCCTCGTCGGAGTCATCATCTTTCTTCTCTGGTTGGTCACATCCATCAAATAGGGTCGATTCCCCGAACGGACCGCACAGAATCGCGATGTTGCTGAGAATGTAGGGTTCGTTCCCCGAACGGACCGTTCAATAAAAGGCCAGATAAAACACGATTTGAATTAATAACAATATTAGAACATATTAAGGAAGGATCGCAAAAACTCGGGCAGGGGCACCCGTTCCGTCTTTGATAAGCATAGGGATCACATAGAGTGTTGCGCCCTTAATTGGCAGCTTATCCAGATTGGCGATGTTCTCTAGAGCCAGCTTATCCGCAGCAAACAGAATTTGATGAACCTTAAAATCCTTGGATTTGCCGTAATCGATGCTGGGAGTGTCGATGGCGATTCCGGTGAAGTTTCGCTCATTCACTAAAAACTCAACGGACTCGGGTGAAAACCCGGGAAAGCTGAGCTCTGGAAGAGCCTCCTCACCTGTTTTTTCAGTTCCCAAAACCTGAAGTTTATCCGGATAGTATTTGGTGTCGATCCCAGTGTACATGATCACCCAGGCGCCATCCGGTATCTGCCCGTGCATCTCCTCCCAATCCGTGATGTCATCCACAGAAAGGAGATAGTCCCTATCTTTTTCACACTTGGCCGTTACATCGATCTTAACTGCAGGCCCGATCCACTCCTCAAGAGGAATTTGATCCATCGTGCGTCCATTTTCTGCAAAATGAATGGGGGCATCTGCGTGTGTCCCCCCATGTTCGGACGCGCTGTATTCGTTGGATGCATACCAATAACCGGCCTCCCCTACCTCCCAGGCAATCTTTTTCAGTTCAAATCCCTTAGCAGTCGGCCAATAGATCGTGTTCTCGTCGTAAACATATGTCATATCCAGAAGTTCGCCTTTTACGCCTGTCTTACATGTTACACTTATTAAAGCTGCAAAAAGAATAAAAAGAATCCCTGAAATCTTTGTGAGATTTTTTAATTGTTTCATGTGTCCATCCTCCTTATTCTTCATAATACCTATTTTTATCTTATTTCATCTTTTATATCAATCCTAGCCTGAATTATTCATAAAAAATGCCGATACTTATCATAACTAACGCAACATCAATATATTATATTGTTTTTTCGGAATGCTCATTTGAACACTGAATTTCCTCTATGATATTCATTTATAATCGACATTTTTTATGAATAATCCAGGCTAGAAATAATTCACACAGGTTCTTCTTTTCTGCTTGACTTACGGTGTGAATCCCATTATTCCTTAGATGATGATGAGTTCCAAAGAACGCATGGCTAAGGCCATGAACCTGGAGGAGCCGGATCGTGTGCCAGTCATGTGTCAGATGAGCATCGGCCACATGCTCCTCCAAACAGGGCTCCGTCCACTGGAATTGTGGCACTCAAAAGAAATCTTTGTGGAGGCTCTCCTTAAACTCAGAGAATTATACCAATTCGACGGAATCCTCATCAGTCTTCATGGGCATTCGAGCCAATGGATGCAACAGATCCTCAAGATCGAAAATGAAAAGAACCAGGAAGTCATCACCTGGAAAGATGGAAGCCGAACCATGTTCCCCTCAGACGATCTCCCGAGGCATTATCCTGTAAATGTCTTCGTCCCGCCATCGATAGAAAATATCGATCCGGATACCATTCCTGAAAATATCAATTTTATCCCAGTTTCTCAAGGGTTGGATTTTATTATTGATCCCCACCATCCCTATGACATTTTTTATCTCATAAAAGAGAATGCAGGAGATCTATTCTCTGTACACGCAGAGGTTACCTCTCCTTTCGATTATTTCCTTCATCTTTTCGGCGTGAAAAATGCGATGATGTCTCTCATTGAGGCACCGGTGAAATCCATGGAAATCCTGCAGAAATTCACCAAGAGTGTCACAAAGATAGCTGTTGATCAAGCAGAGATAGGCGTGGATGCCATAAAAATATCTTCGCCGTATGCGGGGGCGGGTTTCATATCTCCAGAATTCTACCGCAGGTTTATCCTGCCGTGTGAGAGCCAGATCGTAAATGCCGTACGAGATTTGGGTACACGTATCTACATCCACACATGCGGCGCGATCAACGACCGCTTGGAGATGATGGCTGAATCGGGAGCGTCAGGAATAGAATGTCTCGATCCTCCACCGATAGGCAATGTCAGTTTAGAGGAAGCGAAAGATAGGATAGGCCACAAAATCTTCATCAAAGGGAACATAGATCCCATCAATGTTCTGCTCCAAGGAAATGTGGAGGACGTCAAAAGAGATGCTGTTCACAGAATCGAGGTTGGCAAACCTGGCGGCGGCTACATCCTCAGCACCGCCTGTTCCATCGCGCCGTACACACAGAGGGAGAATGTTCAAGTCCTGACAGATGTTGCTGAAGAAGTCGGTCAATACAAATAGCGGATTACCCCTCGATCACATCGGCTGCTTTTTCAATCGTTTCATCTTTGGACCGCACATAACACATGAGCGCAAGATAAACCCAATCTTCCAGCTCAAAAACAGTTTTCTATTCGCCCATCCCTTTTCTTCCTCTGTTTTGAGCCATGGCTCGAGTTTCGTTGTGAGAAGCTCACTCTCATTGACGGCCTCATGAACGATATTTCCGAAGGAAATGACCTTGGCCCGCATATCATCAAGTAGCAATCGCTGCGCTTCTATAGGCTTTACCTTTTCCACAAGCTCGCTTTGCAGGAATACATTGTCACTGAAAATATCATCGTGAATAAATAGAGACCGATCATTAGCGCACGAATACGCTTATTGCCGAAACCGATCAGCCAGGCTAATCCAAAAAGTCTCATCTGGATCGCCAGGATAAAAGAAATGTAGTGCAAAAGACCTAAGGCTGTCGTAAAAGTTGACTGTTTTCACCTATTTGTACGAGTGCAAATGGGATTTTGTTCCAATTGGACCAAGAAGATCTCCACGAGTTCAAGTAAGGAGATGGCTTATCAAACGAGTTCGGATCACACTAGAAGCAACTTTTTATAACTAAGGGTAAGTTTTTTCGAGATTTTGCTAATTTTTATTACTGCGAGTAATAAAAGGATGTAATTGTGCTCGCTAATAAAAATGTGAAAGGATGCTCTTTGCAGATGTAGGGAACGTTTTCCAAACGCTGCGTTCGAGGAACGGACCCTACAAAAAAGGGGACAGGCTACTTTTTACAGGGGTAATTAAAAAAGCAGCCTGTCCCCTTTTAAGGCACCTTTTATTTGCGGGAGACGATGAGTTTTTCGACGTCGTCGATCTCTTTGGGGACGTCTTTGGTGAGGACTTCGCAGCCGTCCTTGGTGATGAGGACTGTGTCTTCGATCCTGATACCGAGGTTCTTCTCCGGATAATACAGTCCTGGCTCGATAGCAAACACCATGCCCTCCCGCAGAGGGCTGATCGGGCCTACATCATGCGTGGCCATGCCAACACCATGGCCGATTCCACCTCTTTGTCCTCCTGTCTTTATCCCCATTTTTTCCATCTTTTCTGCGACATACTTTTGCACATTTGCAGTCGTCACGCCGGGACGGTAGGCTTCGATCGAAGCTTTTTGGACTTCCAACGCAATAGTGTAGACCTCTCTCTGCTCTTCAGTGAATTTGCCGTTGGCCGGCCAGGTGCGGCTGATGTCCATGCACATATAATCCAGCTCTCCTCCAAAATCCATGAGTATGATATCGCCATCTTCAACCATTCTTGAATTTTCCGCGTAATGCAATATACAGGAGTTCGGTCCCGAACCCACAATGGGAGGATAGGCGAAACGTCTAGCGCCATGTCTCAATATCACAGACATTGCGGCCGCCTCGATTTCGTACTCATAAACTCCGGGCTTTCCTTTGAGCATAGCCTGTTTGACGGCTTCTGCAGAGATCTTGCCGTTCCGCCTCAAGACCTCTATTTCCTCTGGTGTCTTGATCACCCTCATCGCATCGACAATCGGAGTGATATCCTTGAATTCACAGTAGGGGTAGCGTTCTTTGAGTTTTTTCACCCGGTAATTATCTAATGAGATCTGATCATTGTAAAAGATCCTGTTTTTTCTGGCCTGGAACAATTTGTATTCATACCGGGCATTATCGATTGTATCCCTAGGAGACAGACGAATCTGGAGAGTTTTGCCCGCTGTTCCGGTCCACCGGGCAAGATACTCATCAAAATAACCTAAGGGCTGAATGGAGGATAGCCCTGTTTTTTCCCTTCCCTCTAGGTCCTTCAGCAAATTTATCCCGTGGAATCTATCTTCCTGGTCCGACGTTTGAGGTAAGAATAATATGGATTGCTCCATCCTCGGAATCATCATCAAGATGGCGTTCACATCTTCCCTGCCGCAGAAGTAATAGAAGTCATTATCCTGACGGAAATGAGCCCCGGATTGTGGGATCGCATTCCCGAAGAACACGATGATCCCGTCCGGGACCTGCTCCATAAGAGCTGCCCGACGGCGCATGAATTCCTCTTTGGTGTAGCCGGTCCTCTGAGCGAATGTAAAAGATTGAAGCAGAAGAACAAAAATAAAGAAAATAAAAAAGATCCGGAGAATTATCCTTTTATTCATTTTAGACCTCCCTCCAAAACTGCTGTGTTATTCTTGAATTTACAATATACATTAAAAATAAGCTCTTAATCTAATCAATCCCCCGTTCCCCATGTTTTTCCCGTAAACCGTCCCCTCCTTGCCAAGATTAAAACTCAGGTAGGCATAAACTTCTACATTGTCGGAAAGGGAATATATGAGCGTGGGCACAAATGCAACACTGCTGTCTGAAATACAATAGATGGTCTGAAGTCCGATGTTCATCAGGTCTGTGGCCGGATGCTGTGCAAAAATATAGGTCTGATCGCGACAGATGGCCTTCTGTTCAACAGCAAGAAATCGCATCCAATCATTGATGCCATACTCTTTATAATCAGATTTCCCCAAAGCATTGCGGTAGTACTCCATCATGACATAAGTCTGGAAATCGAAGGTGTAGTCCGCACCGACCACAAGCTCGTAAAAATCGTCTGAATTCTCCATCCAGTTGTAGGCATACTCCGCCCAAACACCCAATCCCAAGAGCTCACCGACTGTACTCCCGCCCAGCATTTTTCGCTTATCCGATACATCCACAAAATTCATGTTTTCATAATCAAATTTTGTGTAATCATGAAAGGGCCAAACCCTCTCCACAGCGATCAGGTAATAGTCGAAATGGGAAATGTTCCCTTTGAGCTGGAAGAGCTTGGTCGATTTTTCCCAAGTCTCTTCCGGAGAATACAAGGCGGTCAGCGTATAGGTTGAGCTCAGAGGGATATCCAGCCGAAGCGCAGTGTGCCCTGGTTGTTCATATGTCGGGTCGAGAACGTCCTTGATGTTGAACACATCCGTGGGATTCCAGACATACCCTGTCCCCAAAGAGATCTGCTGCTTTCCCAATGTCAGGTCAAAAGACTTAAAGCTAAACTTTATGTAGGCATTGTCCAAAAAAGTCTCGTTGGAAAACGGTATCATATAGAAAGGCAACATGTCTTCCGGGATGGTGGAAATGACATCATCGGACAGAAAATCCAGGACATTCCACTCGGTCTTCCCCAAATAGTGGATCAAGTCAAAATTGGCGGCAAATGTGATGTTATCGGAAAGGTCAGACTTTAGATCCACGCGGAGTTTGTTTGTGAATAATTGGTAGAATTTACCTTGGAGTCCTGTCCCCATGACTTGAGATTCAAAGTAACCAAATATTTCCAACTTTTCCTGTGCTGCGAGGGGAGACAAAGACAGGGATAGAACTCCCAGAATGAGCATCCATTTTGTCTGATGGAGAATCCTTTTTTTCATTTTTTTAGTGCCCTTTCTGTAAACATACTGTCGTCCAGGGGGATATTAAACGTCACCTCCAGCATTTCCAACTCTGTCTGTGTGTTGTCGTTCAAGTTAAACATAACGGCTTTCATGGCAGTAGGGATGCCGTCAATCACTCGGACATCGCTCTGGACTAATCGTTTCAGCCTACGCGAAGGATCATCCTCGTCATAATAATCGATGGCGATGGGCACAAAATTCTCCTTTATGACCCAGATGATCAACCGGGGATAGGACAGATCGCTCTCCGGTTTGCGCGTGAGCTCCAACTTATAGCAGTCATATCCTTCACTTTCCTCATCCTCCAGCCTCTTGGACACATAGTCCTCGATGAAGGCGTCACCGCTTCCCATATCCTCGTAGGAAAAATCGCTGCCCTGCATCTTCTGTTTTTTGGCATGCGTCGCCAATTTCCTCACCCGTTGTGTTCGAGGAAAGAACATCCAGATGTCATCCGCATTGTTCAGCATCAACACCGTCTGATCTTTGACCCGCCGCGGCTCCAGATAGCGCACTATGTTTTTTTCTCCTTTGTCTTTACTCCATGATTCTTGAACGAATGTCCGTTTGCTTCCCGAGGTGGTCACGATGGTCATCTTTGCCTTGCTATGACTCGTCTCGACATTCATAGTGTCGTTGACCTTCTGGATGATATCTTCGCCCGTGAGAGCCTGACAGAAAGAGATCACAGCGAAAAGCAGGATCATTAAAACTGCGGTCAATAACCGTTTCATCACATGACCTCCGTTCGTGATTTGATAACATCCTTTTTTTTTGTCATTTTATCACCATATCAATGGTAATAGGCGATAACGCGTCACTTCTGTGTATTCTTTATAACCTGACAACTCCTTTGTTAAAGTACGATCCTCCATGGCTGTCCGAAAAATGAACAAAAAAATTATGGCCACACTGGGAAGGAATGCCCACCAGGAACCTAGGATGAGTGGCATACCCAAAGTCGTCAGTATTGAGCCCACATAGCCCGGATGTCTGACTGATTTGTAGGGACCAGCCACACACACCTGATGATTTCT
>CAZIMJ010000351.1:0-1975 GCA_964540205.1 uncultured Eubacteriales bacterium
AACTGAGAGTGTTTTCGAAATCACCAATTGGAACACTCGAAACGTCATTCATCGCGGTTTTGGAAATGTTCTCAGGCGGAGAAAAGAGTTTGCAGCTTCAGCGTATGGTTTGTGTCGGGAGGGTGGCAGGTTTCAGGAGACGATACACGGGGTATTTCTGGGGTCCAAGCCGCCACTGAGGAACGATGTATTTGTCAAAATAGTTCCACACCAGGAGGCCATCATCACTCTCGGCTTCTAAAAGATACGCCACTAGATTGCCTAGAGGCTGTGCCGTTCGGACAAAGATAGTCCCGGCAGGAAAGTCTTTTGTTTCAGTGGCGTATTCGCCTTTGACCGAATTCATACGGTGACCCTGGTAGATCCTTTCCGCACCTTTGACCTCCGTGACTTTAAAAGATTCCACCTCCAGATTCACAGAGGATGTCAATTTTTCTACCAATATTCCGTGTTGATCGAGCTTTGTGATGATGTCTGCATCACTTATCGTCAACAAGTAAGCAAAGGGGAATGGAATGCTGGTTTTTGGTATGTAATCGCAGTAATAGGGGAGTGTATAGGTCCTTTCGACTTCGGTTTTCCTGACTATCGGGTAGCCCCTCGCTTCGGGATCGGACTCCATCTCCCATCCGAGGATTGTCACCGGCTCCTTGAGCGGCTTTAAGTCGTAGCTTGTGGCGAAAGTATCCGATGCCTCAGGATTTGATCCTTTCTGTATCGTCCGCTGGTCCACCTTTTTGATGAGCTGTTGTACCTCTGTGTTAAGGGCATAACAGTAATCGAGAACCGCACGGAGAAAGAAATAATTACCGTACACTCGGGTTTTGTAATCCGCGTAGGCATAGTTTTCCAGCAGGAGAGCCATCCTGTTCCGCAGCCCGATGTAATTTGTGATGTATCGGGATTGAGGTCCTGCAGGCTGCCAGCCTTTTTCAGGATCTTTAAAGTCCATAAAATTCCCGTATGGGATAGACAGTGTATTGTATTTGTCTTTCAGCGTTTTATTCACCCAGGGCATCATTGTCTCTCTCAGGTAGGAGATCAGAGACAGGTCTCCGTTCGGATTAAGCGGCCATACATACGTGACCGGTTCTTTGTGGTAAGACCCGTTTGTGGTGTGGCAATCGATAAGGAGAACAGGGTCCCAACGGTTGAGCACGTTGCGGGCTAGGCCTTGAACTTCAGGGCTTTCCATCTTAATGCCATCCCTGTTCAGGTCGAGATTCTGTCCGTTGTAGCGGACGCCAACGCCCTCTTCCGGGCCGACCTGGTTTCTTCTGTTCTCCTTGCTGATCTTTTCATTGCCGTCTGCGTTGAAGATCGGCGCGATAAGAATGACCAGTTTGTCCAAGTATGGGAAGTTCTTTTCGAGGAGGATATCTCTTGCCAGCATTAGCGAAGCCTCTTTACCCTCGACTTCACCGGCATGGATGTTGGCCTGGATATAGACTACGAGCCTTTTGTCATGCCTGAGTTCCAGAGGAGATGTCGGGGGAGGTGTGCCAAGGACAAGAAGTGGAACTTTACGGCCTTCCGAACTTACGCAGAGAGTCTCCAAGCGAAGCGATGGGCTCAATTTCTTGAGCGTGTTTACGAACGTCAAAACGTCCGCATACCGAGAGGTTGCTGTGAAATTGCTGGATTCCGCAACCGTTTTCAACTCTTGATCAGCTGCGGCCAAATGCGGGAAAAAAAGCGATACAGAAACAATCCCACAAAAAAGAGTCATGAGTAAAAAAACGCGTGTCCCTTTTGATTTCATCGTTAAGTCCTTTCAGTTGGTTAGGATTTTTGTTGAATAAAAAGTGTATAAAAATTCATGTGAAATCGCAAGGCAAACCAGGATAAATTTCCAAATCCGTGTTGATGTCATTCAGAGTGATCAGATTATATGATATCAAAAACACGCTCAGTTTCCCCAGCGAGGAAACTTCGCTCGGATCCGGGCTTCCCTCACATCTACCTAAGGGAGATG
>CAZIMJ010000352.1:0-8122 GCA_964540205.1 uncultured Eubacteriales bacterium
TAATCCTCATATTCAACAAGATTTCCTTCGTTTCTCATTCCTGCATAAAACATGTAGGACAACTCGAAAAACTTAATGGATTCAGGCCACCACTCTACAGGATTCCTTCAGGAGATTATAGAATTCTCTACAGGATAAAGGAAAAGCCATTAATATTATGCGTGTGATCGATAGGAAAGACCTCGATAGAATCATCAAAAGGCTGAAATTGTAAAAGTTGTAGGGTTTTTTAGATTAGGGTCTACTGAAAAAGGTTCATCGCAAAAATGAGTGCCTGGCAAAATAAGAGTTAGGCGTAATTATTGGAAGTTCTGAATCCGCGCTTTTTTGCGCAGTTTATTCAATGCTTTTTTCATTTCGGTTTCTGATTTTCCCTCGAATTGGATTATTTTATCTTTTCCTGCAATTGCACCTCCAATACCTCCAAGGGAACCTCCTACAATGCCGCAGCCAATTCCCAGCACCAATGCTTTATCATCAGCTGACATTGGGAATGGTTTTGATATTGTGGGTTCGAATCCCCAGCACCCCCTTAATGGAGGATCATCTCCCGCAATATATCCAGCTAATGCTCCAATAACGGCTCCACTTACTAATCCAATACCTCCCCAAGCCAGACTTTTTGAGTTCTTCACAATTTCAATAAGCTTAATCTCCCTAATATCAACAGATACATCGGCTCCTGATTCAGAATCCAGCAATAACAGAGAATTCTCCTTTACAGCAATAAGCTCACCTATTACTTGCTGCCCCTCTATTTTCTGGATTATGAGCTCTGCTCCCTTTTTCTTGGCATATAGATTTTCTGAAAGTGCAAACAAAGAGAAAACCAAAAACAAAACAATGTATTTTTTCATTACTGCCCCCCGTTTAATAGTAGGTCCTCTTTCTTAAAATACGGTATCAAAAGGCTTTTGTCAATCTTCTCGGGTACTCATTGCCTCTTCCCTCCCCCCATAATCAACAGGTCCTTTTTTTCCAATTTTTTCTGAAAATCAGAAACCTTTTCAATTTTCTTAAGTCTATTTATTTAGAGAATCAGAAGAAATGGAGGCCAATCAGAGTGCCAAGAACTCTGGCGATCTAAGAGCTGGTATTGGTGGGAGATAGGTAAATCAATCCTCAGATTTATCAAAGTATCTATCCGCTGGAGGATGACTATGTTAGCAAATTATTTCAAGATTGTTTTTCGGAACATGAAAAAACACAAAGGATACACCTTCATCAATATTGCCGGCCTGGCAGTCGGCATTGCCTGTACAATTATTATTCTCCTATGGGTGAAGGATGAATTGAGCTTCGACCGATTTCATGAAAACGCTGACCGGATATACAGAGTTGTTGCATCAACATCTGATGACGGGGTGCCCACAAATGCGAATGGTTCCTTTGGTGTGGGCCCAGCCCTGAAAAGGGATTTCCCCGAAGTTATCGAAACTGTGCGCATCCGAAAGATGGGTCAGAATGTCAAGAGGTATGTCGGTTACAAAGATAAAAAATTTTATGAGCCCAGGTTCTTTTTCGCGGAACCCACTATTTTTTCGGTCTTTGATTTCCCTCTGACTAAGGGTGATTTGACTACAGCTCTCAATGAGCCAAACTCCATCGTTTTGACTGAAGAAATGGCCAAAAAATATTTTGGTAACGAAGATCCCATCGGCAAGATAATCGAAGCAGATCCTTATAACGATGGAGAACTCATGATTTTTCGCATTACTGGAATTGCAAAGAACATTCCCAGTAATTCACACTTCCATTTTGATTTTCTTGCTTCTTACAGCAGCCAAAAAGACGATACCGATAGTCTTTCCGGTTTCTATCAACACTTTACCTATGTTCTTTTAAACAGCAATACTTTGGTCGAATCCTTGGATAATAAATTGCTGGACTTTCTCCATAGAAACTGGCAAAAAGAGCCCTGGTACACCATCAGCCTCCAGCCTCTTCTGGATATCCGCCTCCACTCCAGGCTGAGATCGGAAATCGAACCCACTGGGAATATTCTTTATGTCTATATATTCACTGCGATCGCCTTATTTGTACTGATGATCGCCTGTATCAACTTCATGAATCTGACAACAGCCTGCGCTGTTAAAAGGGCCAAAGAGGTCGGAATTCGAAAAGTTGTGGGAGCCCGGAAAAATCAATTGGTACAACAATACCTCGGAGAATCTTTTTTACTCAGCATTTTTTCTGCATTTGCTGCGATTTGTGTTGTCATTTTGGTTCTCCCGCTGTTCAACAGGCTTACGAGTAAGGAAATTACTCTTATTTCCCTTACAAATCCTTCGTTTGTTTTAGGCATTGTAGCCATCGTCCTTGCAGTCGGATTCATCTCCGGAATCTACCCAGCTTTCTTTTTGTCCGCTTTTCAACCGATGCATTCCCTTAAATACAAAACCACGTATTCAGCCTCTGGAACCATATTGCGCAAAGGACTCGTGATCTTTCAGTTTGCCCTTTCCATAGGTATCATCATTTCCACTATGGTCGTCTATAAACAAATGAAATACATACAGTCCCGGAACTTGGGCTATGACAGGGAACAGATTTTAGTCATTCCATTGAACAAAGACCTTCGGCAGAATTATGAGGGATTCAGAAATGAGCTGCTGAAATATCCTGGGATTGAAAATTGTACAACATCCTCCTATGTCCCGACCAGAGGAAGCGCTCATCTTACCTTCCGGTTCGGAGGCCAAGAGGAAGACCTCAGCCAGGTGATATATTTGATCGACAAGGAGTTTGTCAGCACATTCGGGCTTGAACTTTTGGCGGGGAAAAACCCCCAGCACCCAATTTTAAAAGATGGAACTTCGGAATTTTTAGTCAGCAAACTGACAATCCAGGAAGCCGGTTATTCTTCCCCTCAAGAGGCTATTGGTAAAGGTGTGAATCTTGAACAATACAAAGGACATATCGTTGGAGTCGTTAATGATATAAATATCTATTCACTTCATCAAGTCCCGTACGCTATCAGTTATGTGGTTACATCTATCAATAATCACAACTATCTTTCCATACGAATTCTTCCCCAAAATATACCTGAAACAATCGGTCATATCCAAAAAACATGGCAGGAAATGGTTCCATCCTATCCTTTGGACTATTTTTTCCTGGATGCGAGTTTTGAACAAATGCATATATCGGATAAAAAAATGAGCGAGATCTTTTCGATCTTTTCCATCCTGGCCATATTTGTGGCATGCATGGGACTCTTCGGGTTGGCCACTTACACTGCTGAACAAAAGACCAAGGAAATCGGCGTACGGAAGATTCTGGGAGCTTCGGCGTCGAGTATCTATTTGCTACTATCGCGGGAGTTTCTCAAATGGGTAGCACTGGCTAACATAATTGCCTGGCCTGTGGCCTATTATGCCATGCACAAGTGGCTGAAAAATTTTGCCTTCCGGATCACAATCGGCTGGGAGATTTTTCTGGTATCCGGTGGCGTGGCTTTGGTCATTTCAGTGATGACAGTCTCCTTCCAGTCCATTAAAGCCACCACAGCCAATCCGGTTGATTCGTTGCGGTATGAGTGAGTCTTTCAATCCGTTTTATAATGCGTTGAAAATGAATAAAATTATCTTCATAAGAGGAATCTTGGTCTTCAACGTGACTTTTTTCCGTATGTGGATAATTCTTCCCGGATAACATGCCGTAAGGTTTCTTCAAGAGAGTCCTTTTGTGAATTTATGTAGTATCTCAGGGCCATATTGATGAGTGTTTGGTAATTTCCTCCACCTGCGGCATGAACCTGCTTCCGGAACCATTCGAGAATATCATCGTCTATCCGGATAGTGATGCGCGTCTTTCCTTTTGCTTGTTGGATTAAAGGTCCTCTTTTTCCCCTTTGAAAATCGTACTCTTTTTTCATTTTAATAGCCTTTATATTGGTTTATTTCTTTGACTGTCGCTTTTCTTGCAGATATATGACGAATACGATCTCTACGCCAAGCATAAACAATCACAAGAATACGACCGAGTACATCCATACCGATAGTTACAAAACGTTCTTCATCATAGTATTCATCGGTTATCGTGATGGCTTTTTCATCCTCTAATACCGATACGGCATCTGCAAAGTCTATTCCATGTTTTTTCAGATTTGAAAGTGCTTTCTTGATATCCCATTCGAATTCCACATAATTATTATATGTACAATTGTGCATACTGTCAAGTGAAGAAATGCGTCTCCTCTACCCTCATATTTAACAGATTCTTTATTCTTCCACCCTTCTTGAGTTTGCATTGACAGTATGAACTGGTAACGAGATAATGTTTTTGTCAGTAATCTAGAGGAGATTTATAATTTGTGGGCAAAAATAAACAAAGTCTTTCAAATTCTTCATTTTAAGACCACATCAGTCGTCCTAGAGGGGCAGTGTGACTTTAAAATACACACCGATGAAGTGATTCATTACAAAAAAGGAGGTCTAATTCATGGAAATCATTGACTTCACGGAAGAATATCAAGAAAAATATTTTGTTTGCCTTGAAGATTGGTCTGAAGAAATGAAGGAAGCAGGGAACCACAAGGAATTGTGGTGTTACAAGATGAAAGATAAAGGGCTCCGAGTGAAATTGGCGTTAGATTATAACAAAGTTTGTGGTATGGTTCAATATGTTCCTGTTGAACATTCATTTATCGATGGCGAGAATCTCTATTTTATTCACTGCATTTGGGTTCATGGTTATAAAAAAGGAATTGGAAATTATCAGAAAAAAGGAGTTGGTAAAGCTTTGCTTCAAGCGGCTGAAAATGATGCAAAATCAATGGCTGCAGAAGGTATAGCAGCATGGGGCATTTCATGGCCATTCTGGATGAAAGCCTCATGGTTTAAAAAGCAAGGTTACACCAAAGTTGATAAGGATGGAATGTCAGTTCTTTTATGGAAATCCTTCACTGACGATGCCATTCCGCCAAAATGGATAAAAGAAAAAAAGAAACCGGGAAAAAAAGCAGGCAAAGTTTCGGTCACTTCTTTCATAAACGGATGGTGCCCTGCACAGAACATGGTATTCGAAAGAGCGAAGCGAGCCGCATCTGAGTTTGGTGATAAAGTCGAATTTCAAGAGATTCATACATTTGACAGAGATGTGTTTCTGGAATGGGGTATTGCTGACGCCTTGTTCATTGATGGCAAGCAAATCAGAACTGGACCTCCTCCTTCCTATGAAAGAATCAGAAAAAAAATAGCCAGAAGAGTAAAAAAGTTGGACAATTAGGAGATAAAGAATACTAATTGCTTCATTTTGACTTTTTGCTATCTTAAGAATAACATCGGATAAATCCTTTATTAAAAAATAATTATGAAGCTTGGCAAAACGCTCTATGTTACAAATCGTAATGAATGGCGAGCGTGGCTTGAAAAATATTTTGTTGAAGAACATGAAATCTGGTTAGTTTTTCCTAATAAATCTTCTGGCAAACCTCGCATTCCCTATAATGATGCAGTTGAGGAGGCGTTGTGTTTCGGCTGGATTGATAGCACAGTAAAAAGTATCGATAAGGAGAGTGGCGCTCAACGCTTCACGCCGAGAAAACCCAAAAGCAACTTTTCGCAGGCTAACAAGGAAAGAATCAGATGGCTTATGAAGAAGAAAAAGCTACACCCGACAGTGCAGGATTTGGCAATAAAAGTGCTGAAGGAAAAGTTTGTATTCCCACCTGATATTATTAAAGCCATAAAAGATGACAAGGAAGCCTGGAAAAATTATCAAAAATTCTCCCCGTCATACCGAAGAATCCGTGTCGCTCACATTGATGCCGCTAGAAAACGGCCGGAGGAATTTGAGAATCGATTGGCGCATTTCATTAAGATGACAAAGAAAAATAAACAGATTGGATTTGGAGGAATTGAAAAATATTATTAGGATTTTGAGGATTTTTCCCAAACGTATGAGTCTTTGCTGAGGTTTTATTCATGGACGTTTCCATAAGACTTGTGTTTATAAAGTTGATATAAGGAATATTGGATAATAACAATATGGGAGGAGGAACATGTCATTAAGCAAGATAAAAATAGAGGCGAAAATTCTGCTCTTGGTTATACTGCCTGTATGCTTCTTGTTGCAGATGGAATTACGTGGTGCTGAACAGGCTGGCCCTGATTGGAGCAAAGGCTTGGTGGAATACGCTATGCTTGAGGGGCACGAACAGGGAATAGTCTCCGCGGTTTTCAGCCCTGATGGAAAGTATCTCGCGACTGGGGAGCGGAAAGCAGGTGGGGCCAAAGCAACCTTGTGGGAGGTTCCTTCCGGAAAATTTGTCCGCACCTTCGAAGGGCACAAGTACTGGGTTTCGAAGCTTGCTTTCAGTCCTGACGGACGGTTCCTGGCCACAGCGAGCGCCGATGAATTTACGATGTGGAATACTGAAACCAGCAAAAAACTGCAGACGATAACCGCCCATACAAAGGGTTTGACCTATATTGCTTTCAGTCCCGATGGCACCTTCCTGGTTACTACCAGCATGGACAACACAGCCAAGTTGTGGAAGATTAAGGAATAAGCTAAATCTAATAACACCTTTTACTCCATCCATAGTTGTAAATGGGATTTATTGACTTTTTTTAAGAGGGAGCCCTCGATTTTTACGCCGTTGGCATAACGAAAAAGTGTAGAGGATGTTTCGGGATTACATAAGAGATATATGCTCTCCTTTTTTGCTTCGAGATTTCGATATCTTTGATTTTGTTATTGCCAACTGACTTTATAGAGCTTCACTACAGGAAATCCCTCTTCTGTTTCCTCTACGGTGAGCAGTCTACCGCCAATCCATCTCTTAATAAACGCGTTTATCGGTATTTTGGCGATGTATCTCCCCTCGGGATCGAATACATCGTAGTAGTAACCTCTGTTTTCTTTTGTCCTTTCCCAGGTTCTGGCAAATATCCGTCCTTCCTCATCGATGGTGAAATAATAAAATCCTTTGTGATGTTTGGCTATTGTGTACAATTTCTTTACCCGGTCAGAGAGGCCGTCGATATCATCTTGTGAAACGTTGCCAGGATCATATTCCTTTTTTATCCGTTTAATGATTTTTCCTTCTGGATTGATCACGGCAAATTCATAATTCCGGGTATCTCCGATAATAACATTATCCTCCTCAGTACGCTGCCAGTAGGTATCGGGTCCAAAAGTGTACTGTCGTCCTTCAATACTCTTCATGAAATCCTCAGTGATGTCCAGGGAGAATATCGTGAACACTGGATCCAGTTCTTCATTGAATCGTTTTATCGCATATGTGACTTTTCTCTCTCTATTTTCATCCTGAGAATACTCCATTATGTCCGCAACGATGTGTCCCTGGGAGTCGATCTTGATTCTTCTAAGCCGCAGTTTATAGGTCGGAATATACCGAAGGTAATCTCCTTCTAGCGAGAAAAACATAATCCGGCTGTTTCCGCTATCGACGAACATCAATTCGTTTTGAGGAGTGATCATCATGTTCGAGGGCCGGTCCATCTCTTCCGGCCCGTATCCCTTTTTTCCGAATGTCTTGAGCAGCTTTCCCGTCCGGTCATATTTGCGGATCTCGACCAGTTTAGGGTCGAGCGTGAAGATATTCCAGTCATCATCGATGGCCGTGGATATGTAATCCGCCTTCTCGGAGAACAGGTATTCCTCTTCCTGGTCTCCGAGACACAATTCCTCTTCCAGCACAAGTTTGCATTTCACTCCGGGAGGAGGTGCCGGCTTTTTAGGATTGTAAACAACCGGTATCCCTTTCTCTGTTTTGATCTTAATTTCCTGAGGAGCGACTAAAAATGGAACCCAAAGAATAATACAAATAAAAATAATGACGAGTTTTAATCGGTGTGATACTTTCATAATCCCCTCCTTACGCTTCATTCATTATAGCATAAAGAGCGAGAATGTTCTTTTTATGGGAACTCGAAAAAATCATTAAGTGGCTGAAGTTGTGGTTGATTGTTTTTGTATTGAAGATGGTGTATGTTCAGGTCACTGAAATTACATAGGGCTTCACAAAACTCATGATATTAGGGTTTGAAACTTGGCAGGAAAGACTTGATGAAGCGGACTTTGTCTTTCATTTCGTTTTTAGCAGCTGTGAGAGCAACGAGCAAGACAGTGATATGAGCAATGGTGACATAAT
>CAZIMJ010000353.1:0-12494 GCA_964540205.1 uncultured Eubacteriales bacterium
GTGGATGTGACCAAGTCCGGCATCTCCACGAACTGGCAGACCGAGATGATGGACAAAATGCCTTTGCTTCGTTACACATTCTTTGACTTGGTAAACTCCACAGCGGGTATATGGTCCCATTATGGAGACACAAACGAGTCAAGGAGCGTGGCTTATGGGTCGAGCTCCGAGTCGAACACCTACCTCTTTGACGGCGTGGACACGACCTCTCCGGATTATGGCGCAGGCTGGTCCTGGCTCAACCCGGACGTGGTCGAGGAAATCCAGGTCATCGGGATCGGGGGAAAAGCCGAGTACGGCAACTTCATGGGAGCCACCGTCAACATCGTCACCAAAACAGGCGGGAACGAGTTTCAGGGACAGGTCGGCGGACTGTTACAAACAAACGGCCTGACTGGAAATAACTCGAAAGAATATGTCCAGGACCTGATCGATTACGGCTACATCGGCGAAGACCAAAGATATCCGTATAATCGAAAGCAGTTTTATGATGTCAGCCTCCAGTTGGGTGGCCCGATTCTCAAGGACAAAATCTGGTTCTTCGTTGCAGGGTGGCAGCAGAAGGACGCCTGGAGCGAAGTGGGCCTATCTCCGGAATCTTATGCGGCCACAAAGGAGACTCAATTCTTTATCAAATTAACGGCGCAGGCCACCAAAAACATTAAGATCAGCGGCTTTTTTAATTACGAGAAATTTGATTTACCAGACGCTTTTACCGCCGGATTTGCAAGCGTAGACGCCGTGGGCTCAGAAAGAGGGAAAGCGCCAGCGGCAAGCTTTGCCTTGACCGCGATTTTGAGCGACAGGACCTTTTTCGAGCTCAAGTATAACTATTCCGGCGGTCATGATTTCTACGAGTCCATCACCTACGCCAAAGGCCCGAGTTCTTACAATTGGAATACGGATATTTGGTCAGGGAACATTCCATGGCCCTATTACATGTGGACCACTAAACATGGAGTGAATGTGTCCCTCTCCCATTTTGCCGAAGATTTTCTCGCCGGCGACCATGACTTCAAGGTCGGTGTCCAGTATGCACGGGGAAAGGTCAAAAATTGGGGAGGATATTCCGCTGGAATTTCCTATGCGACCTACACCTACTACTATTATGACTATCCCTATGAATATCAGTATAAATACGAATGGGCCCCCTACCAGTATGGGGCCACCAGCAGCCATGTGGGCGTCTTTCTGGATGACACATGGGTGGTGAGCGACCGTCTCACGCTGAACATCGGACTCCGCTTTGATCGCAATGTTGGCAATATCCCGGATACGCCAATTCTTGGCGTAGATGCGGCAGGAGATTGGTACGATGAGGGAGTCACTGTCCCCCCCGGCCAGTCGGGCATCATCAAATGGAGTGTATTTGCGCCCCGGCTGGGGCTGGCTTTCAAGCTGACACCGGATGGGAAAACGCTCTTCAGGGCGAATTTTGGACGGTATTATGACCATATGATCTACGGGAATTTCGAGTGTCCTTCCCCGACATCTACGACATGGTACATGTACTGGTGGACAGGGGATGAGTGGGAGCCCGTGACCTCATATGCACCTGAGTTGGTTACGGTGAATCCCAATCTCAAAAACCCCTACTCCGACCAATTCTCGGTAGGCCTCGACAGAGAGCTTTTCACGAATTTTGGTGTAAGCCTTACTTACATGGAAAAGTGGACTCACGATTTGATCGGGTTTTACCCAACCCAAGGGACATGGGAAGATTATTATGAGATCATCTCAGAAAGAGATCCTTACACAGGAGATCCGATCCAGGTTTACAACCTTATCGGAGATTTCCCGGATGTCCAGATCACGAACCCGGACATGTTCTACGCACGATTCCGGATGTTCTCAATTGTTACCACCAAGCGGATGGCCGACCGGTGGCAGCTTTCCGCCTCTCTCACTCTCTCCAAAATGTGGGGGTTGAACTCGAGAGGAGTCGCCCGCCAAATCTACAGCGAAAATATCCTCTGGAATGTCAGCGGAGCCAAGGACCCCAACAGCTTTGTGAACCTTGATGGCCGTCTGCCCGCAGACCGGCCGTACAGCATAAAGGTTCTTGGAAGCTACATCTTTCCCTGGGATATTTCCTTGAGTTTGAACTTTCAGGTCCAGGCCGGGTCTCCGTACTGCCGGACAGCCCATATTTATGGATTGAACCAGGGATCTACGGATGTCGCGACAGAAAAACGCGGGGATAACGGCCACAGGTTGCCGACATCTTACCTGATGGATATGAGCCTTGAGAAGACGTTTCGATTTACAGGGAGATTCTCTCTCTCTGCCAGGTTCGAAGTGTTTAACCTGTTGAATAAGGCCGTCCCGTACGGCATGATGAATTACTCTCTGGTGCCGGGCCAAAATTGGGTCTACAGCAGCATCTGGGCGCCACGGAGAGCTCAAATCGGGTTGCGGCTGCGGTTCTGAGCAAGACCAGAAAAAACACCAAAAAGGGGAGGGTTATCGGCTATCTCATTTTCCTTATCTCCTTCAGGGAGAGAATGCCGCCAATGTTTAGCGGATGCTCCTTTTATAGGAAGTGCTTCTCAAGTGCTTCAGTGTAATCTCAAGGACTTTGATAGAAAATATTTTTATCAGAGAGGAATGGAATAATCGCAAAATTGAGATATAAATCCGAGTAAGGTATCGAGATGACTAAAAAATTCTGTTTAATCTTTTTTGTATTTACAGTGCTCCTGTGCGTTTTTTTCGAAAGCACATTGGCAACAGCTCAGGACTCCAGGTTCAGAGGCACGGTGAAGGACGAAGAGGGGGACCCGATCCCCAAGGCGAAGCTGACTTTAACCCTGGTTGCACGAAACCTCAATTTCAGCTTTGAAAGCAATAACAAAGGGAAATTTTACCGCCGCGGGATCGAGCCGGGGGATTTTCTTCTGAATGTTGAGGCCAAAGGTTTCGATCCTTTCCAGCAAGAGGTTTATTTCTCTGTGGGAGAGGAATACACATTGGATATTATTCTTGTTAAAAAGCTATCAGAGGAGGAGGCAAAGAATACATTTCTCTTGGGGGTCCAGCTCTACCAAGAAGGAAAATACGATTTGGCCATTGAAAATTTTGAGGCTGTCCTGAAAGAGAATCCAGATTTTGCGGAAGGCTATTACAACATCGGAATGGCTTACCTAAAGAAAGGGGATCTTGACAACGCCATTACTCAAATGTCAAAGGCCATTGAATTGAAGCCCGACTTCGTTCAAGCCTACTTCGGGTTAGGACAGGTCTACATGGAGAAAGGGGAGAAGAAAAAAGCCACGGAAGTCTTCCAGCAGGCTGTTGACGCCGCACCCGGTGAGGCCAGCACCTATGTCAATCTCGGGATTTTTTATTTTACAAACAACGAGGATGACTTGGCTTTGGAAGCCCTGCTCAAAGCCAAAGACATAAATCCCTCCTTGCCTCAGACGTATTACCAGCTCGGTCTCGTTTACACCAGGAAGGGAGAGTTGGACAAAACCATGGAATGCTTCGAAAAATTCCTGGAGCTTGCTCCTCAGGCTCAAGAAGCAGCCACCGTTAAGAGCTTGCTTGAAGAGCTCAAGAAAAAATAAGCTAAATGACAGATTCTCAAAAATTCCTTAGCTCCCTGCCCTTGAATGTCTATGCCGAAGCACCTTTCCAGGCCTTTCTCCTGTATGAGTATTGTCTTTGTAGACGATTCGTCCGTTCACGCACACACAGTGGATCCCCACAGGGCGCTGGGCAGGATCGAGGAAACTGCCCTTATCGATGATTTTGTCGAGAGAGCTGGAACGAAATATCCGAAAAACTCAGCAAAAGCTACAGCCAATGCTGCCACACCTCCACATTCGATCACCCAAAAAAATGCCCATCCGTAAAGAAAACCTGCCCCTTGGCCGTAGGTTTCGCGAAGATAGATGTATTGACCGCCTGCCTTTGGAAACATTGTTCCCAATTCTGCAAAAGCAAGAACTCCGCTCAATGTGATAAAACCACCGATAAGCCAGATTACAAGAATAAGACTAGGGGAGGGAAGACTTTCTGCAATAAACCCGGTTGTCATAAATATTCCGGAGCCAACAACAGAACCGATAACAAGGAAAGTCGTATCGAAAAAATTAAGTTGTTTTAGCAGATGGGCGTGGTTGGGGATACGATTTGGGTGAGCGGGCGCGCCCCCATCCAGAATACACTCTGTTCCCGAATCGCACCTACTCTTACAGCTTCCGGTTGCGTCCTTTCCTCAGTGAAAAAAACACTCCTAGGGAATTGAGCAAAATACAATTTTAGGGCAAAAACTCAATCCATGAATTGCTAGTGTTTAAAGGCAGAAACTTCCATGTTCAACATTAACAAAAAAATGTGGTATTAGACGGGGATCCGTTTCTCTTCCTTTACGACATTCAGGACAAGATGCGTAATAGCCCGTTCTATATTCGATAATGGGAGACTTTTCTTCAGAAAATGTGTGAGGTCTTTTCGTCCTTTAAAATAACATATTAGAATTAAATCCCAATCTCCTGTGATTTCATAAATGGCTCCCACTTGAGGAAGTTTAGATATGGCTTTCTGGACCTCGATATCCTTTTCCTGTTTAACACGAAGGCCGATGATAGCCATCAGATTATAACCCACAGATTCTGTATCGATCAGAGGAATATATCCTTTTAATACTCCTGAATTTTCAAGCTTCTTTACTTTGTTGTGGAGAGTTGCGGGTGAGATTTCGAGTTTCTTAGCTACTTGACGAAAGCTCATCCGTGCATTTTTGTTCAGAGCCTTTAAAATATTTTTGTCCAATTCGTCTATCATCATGGATCTCATTTTAGTCAAAATAGAAAAAATCCGCAAGTAAACAATCATACAATTAAATACAATATTTTTGTATGATTGAACACATTATAGTTCTAATTCTAAATACTATCTCGATTTGCAGAATATTACTTGACATTTATATTTTTTAATTCTTATTATTTTAAGTGACGTGATTAGAATATAAAGTGAAATGATAAAACGTTTGCAAAGGTAACTTATCTTTGAGTGTATCTGGTAGGATGAATTAAAAATTGACTTTATATAAACTTGATGGAGGATAAGGTGTTAATCTATCAATATTTTACATGTCAGTAGCTTATGAGTTTTGAAAAAATCAATCTTATAAAGGAGGAACAATGAAAACTAACAAAAATCCATCTCACATATTGTTTGCATCTCTATTTCTCCTAATGTTTGCTGCGAGTTTTTCTTTTGGGCAAATTATTACAGGAAAGATAGAAGGAGTCGTCACAGATGATGAAGGCGTGCCTCTCCCGGGAGTCACAGTCGAAGCAATTAGCCCAGCCGCGATGGGAATACAATCTTCAATTTCTTCAGATAAAGGTTCATTCCGGTTCAGCAATTTGTCGCCCGGCATTTACAAATTGGTTTTTAACTTAGTGGGTTTTCAGAGAACCGAAGCAGAAAATATCAAAGTGACTATAAATGCGACTGTCACCCTCAACATTACAATGCGACTTCAAACAGTAGAGGAAACTATCGATGTCATAGCCGAAAATCCAGTCATTGATGTCAAAAAGTCAGGAGTTTCGTCAAATTTTACCACAGAAGATTTGGAAAATGTTCCCGCTGGACGGCATTCCTTTGCGGATATAGTGAAACAAGTCCCAGGTATGCTGTCTCAAGGTGAATCCGGAGCTTTAAGGTGGTCTTTTGCTGGTTCGGGAGAAGAAGGGAATGCCTTTTATTTTGATGGCGTTGACCAGACTAGCCCTGAATTAGGTATCCCCTGGACCAATCCAAATCAAGATATTTTCGAGGAAGTCGAGGTTTCAGGGATAGGTACTGCTGCCGAATATGGATTGATAACGGGTTCTGTGATAAATATTGTCACAAAATCAGGAGGGAATAGATTTTCAGGAGGCTTATCCTTTTATGGGCGAAATGATTTCACAACCGGAGATAACAACCCTGATCCTTATGATGAAGCCACTGGAGAGGGATCCAATTCCTTCAAGCGGTGGTATACATATGACCTATCATTGTCTTTAGGTGGCCCTATCGTAAAAGACACACTTTGGTTTTTCGGTAATTTCAATATACGAAGAAATAAATCTTCATCGTGGCAAGCTGATCCTGATTATGTAGCGAAAGACATACAGGACGAAGGTTTTATCAAATTGACTTCCAATATAAACAATCAGCATAAATTTGTGGCCAGTTTCGCTTACGAAAACGAAGATTTTGGCGAAGTTCCTGATCCATGGAACCTGCCTGAAACAATGATTAAAGAAGTCGTACAGACTTATATTTGGAACGTACGATATACCTGGCTGGCCAGCAGCAATTCCTTTTTGGACATTAAATATTCCGGATGGTGGAGCCCCGATCACTACGATGTTCCAGTAGCCGGTGCCGACCTAAACAAACGACCCCATCTTGATGATGCTACGGGAGTGCTATCCAATGCCCCAAGTTGGTCTGGCAAATGGGATATAAACACCCATCAAGTTAATGCAGGCTTCTCCCATTTTGCCGAGGATTTTCTGGGAGCGGATCACGACTTCAAAATTGGAATTCAATACAATAGAGGAAGCCTTGATGCCATGGGAGGCTACCCTGGAGGTGGTTATTACATAGATTATTATGGCGAACCTTATTATCTGTATGAACAACAACAATACTCGTATGGAGGAATAGTAGATAAAATCGGGACTTTCTTCGATGATTCTATCAGCATCGGAGACAGGCTAACTGTCAATTTAGGATTAAGGTTAGACCACCAGAAGGCCACCTATCCTGCTCTTCCTCTGTTGGATGGATGGGAAAAAACTAGTGAAAAAGCCCCGGGAATAGATGATCTCATAACTTGGAATGTTTTTTCACCCCGAATCGGCATTGCCTTCCAGTTAACTCCGGATGGAAAAACTTTGCTCAGAGCCAATTATGGCCGCTATTATGATGCCATGCATATTTCAAACTTTGCTTGGCCAGGACCTGGATATACAGATTGGTATATGTATTGGTGGGACTGGGAGATCGAAGAATGGGAGCTCATTGATCACGCCCCCGCAGAAATAGGCTATATCATGGATCCTAATATAAAGAATCCCTATTCCGAGCAACTGTTCATCGGTTTAGAGAGAGAGCTTATTCCTGACTTTTCGGTGGGAGCCATGTACATACGCAAAACCGAAGGAAATAGCATTGGCTGGGAAGGGAGAAATACGGAATACGAGCAGGTGCAAAGAGTTTCTCCTGATAATGACCAATTATACACGGTTTACAACAGAACTGGTCCTTATCCGGAAACCTGGCAGACGAATCCCGAAGGTTATGGCCAAAAATACGAGGGATTTATTTTTTCTTTTGACAAGAGGTATTCACGAAACTGGATGATGAACGCTTCTCTCACATGGAGTCATTCTACGGGCTTAAATATGAGATCACATGCAACAAGCCAACATAATTTGACGAGTTATGCTGGAAACTTTGGAGTGGACCCCAATGATTTGATTAATGCAGATGGGGACCTGCAGCATGACAAAAGGTGGGTCGTTAAATTATCGGGCGGCTATAACTTGCCATGGGATATTTTCTTCGGTTTATACTTCACCTACCAGGATGGTCGGCCACGCCCGGCTCTTGTAAGGGTTTTCGATCTGGAACAAGGCCGGCGGGAGATTCTGGCAGAACCAAGAGGTGAAAGAAGATATCCTTCATTCTATACCTTAAATCTAAGAGCCCAAAAAACCTTCGCACTTCAAGGATCATTGAAGCTTAAAGTTATGCTCGATCTGTTCAATAGCACCAATGACGCGACATTCAGATCCTGGAGATCAAACAGTATGTGGCGTGATACTTTCTATGAAGAATCGGGTCCCCCTGATCCCATAAGCCTGCAGTTAGGATTAAAACTGGAGTTTTAATCGATCTAGGGCCAAAAAACTACATGTCTCCTCCGCAGAATAAAATCTGTGACAAGAGGATGACTCTATGTACATAAGGGAGAGAGTTTTAGAGTAGGGAATATCGATATCTCCTTAAGATAGGTGCTCAACTAGATACTCTCTCTCTTAAATGATTGAGATTTGCTGACAACTGGAGTCTTGAAAAGTGAAAAATGTTAAAGGCTATAAATGCATTCAATGTGGGGCTGATTTTAAAACAGATGATATCGAGTATACCTGTAATAACTGCAAGGGTTACCTTCAGGTTACCTATGACTACCAGTCCCTTAAGGAGAATTTTAAAAAATCAGATTTAGCAGAGGATACAGATTACAGTATGTGGCGGTACAAAGCTCTTCTTCCTGTTGAAGATCTTTTAAGAAAACCAGTCGTGCAGATAGGTTGGACGCCGTTGTACAAGGCTGAAAAATTAGGCAAGAAATTGGGAACAAAAAATCTCTATATTAAAGACGAAGGAAGAAATCCGAGCGCCTCTCTTAAAGATAGACCAGGGGCCGTTGCTATAATAAAAGCCCTTGAAAGAGGTGAAAAGATCATTACCTGTGCTTCGACCGGAAACGCAGCTTCTTCACTCTCCTGTCTCACAGCTGCACTTGGATTAAAAACGATCATTTTTGTTCCTGAAACATCTCCGGTCGCAAAAATCGCCCAACTGTTGGTGTTTGGAGCCATTGTTATTGCAGTCAAAGGAACGTATGACGACGCGTTTGATCTATGCATCAAAGCTACAGAGAAATACGGCTGGTATAATCGTAGTTCTGGATATAATCCGTACACGCGTGAAGGGAAAAAGACATGTACGTACGAGATCTGTGAGCAGTTGAACTGGGAATGTCCTGACAAAGTTTTTATTTCTGTCGGGGATGGAAATCTCATCAGCGGTGTGTGGAAGGGATTTGTCGATCTCTTCGAAATAGGATTCATAAATCGATTGCCTCAGCTCATTTCCTGCCAGTCAGAAAATGTGGATTCAATCAATCGTGCTTATAAATCAGATGGAGTTATCCGGCCAGTTTTAGGAAAGACTATTGCGGATAGTATATCTGTGAGTTTTCCCCACGATGGAGATGCAGCCCTAGAAGCGATTAAAGAATCAGGAGGTTTCGGCATATCTGTAAGCGATGAACAAATCGTTCGAGCTATTCCTGAATTGGCAAGAGAGACAAGTGTTTTCGGAGAACCTTCGGGTGTGGTTCCATTCGCTGCTCTGAAAAAGGCTATCGGTGAAAATAAAATCGGAGAGGATGAAAAAATAGTCGTTTTGGTCAGTGGAAATGGACTGAAAGACATAAATTCTGCTATGAAATCAGTAGGACAGCCACTTAAGATCAAACCTGATTTAATTGAATTGGATAAAATCGTAGCAAGAGATTTTGTATGAAATCAAAGGATTATGGAAGAGTACTGGAAAGCCTAACAACGACATTTAATTTGAGGAGATATGAATGACGGAAGAAAAGCGAAAAACAGTCGTAAAATCCTGGAATGAATGGGATCCGCTGAAGCATGTCATTCTCGGGCGGGCTGACGGGAGTATGATTCAAGCACCTGAGATTGCCGTCCAACGTGATTGGCCAGAAGATGGGTATCCTTTGGGAAAATACGGGCCTTACCCTCAGGAAATGATAGATATGGCCAACGAAGAGTTGGATAATTGCGCCAAGATCCTTGAGGGCCGTGGTATTCGAGTGGACCGCTCCACTCCGATCGACTTCAGCCAAGAAGTCCAAACTCCCGACTGGAAACAGGGCACGATGTTCGGCTGTACGCCTTGTAGAGATTTACTTCTCACAGTTGGGCATGAAATTCTGGAAGCGACTATGTCTTACCGCAGCCGCTGGTTTGAGTATCTTTGTTTCCGTCCGCTGTTTGAACATTACTTTAGAGAAGATCCGAATTTTCGTTTTGAAGCAGCGCCAAAACCTCGTTTAACAGAGGAAACTTATAAGAGTAAAGACTGGTGGAGTGAATGGAACTCATTAAGCGAAGAGGAACAGTGGGATCGTGCTGAGAGGGGCGATTGGATAATCTCTGAAAAGGAGCCGCTGTTTGATGCTGCCGATGTTGTCCGTTACGGTAGAGATCTATTTGTCCAAAAATCAATGGTTACAAATAACGCTGGCGTTGACTGGCTGCGGTGCCACTTTCCAAATCATCGAATCCATAAGGTAGGACGCAGAGAATTGCTGCCATGGCATATGGATACAACGCTTGTTCCAGTTCGTCCCGGATTAGCAATTATGAATCCGGAGAGAATACCTCTCGATAAAAAGGAACTGGAGCTATTCGCAAAGAATGACTGGGAAATTGTCCAAGCCCCCAAAGCACTACTTAAGCAGAAAGCGCCATATGATTTCTGCAGCTGGTGGTTAAGCATGAATACTCTTGTCCTCGATCCGAAGACCATCTGTGTTGAAGCCAGTGAGATCTCTACCATGGAGATGTTCGATAAATATGGCTTTGAAGTTGTTCCTGTCCCATTCTATAAAGTCTCACCCTTTGGGGGCGGACTTCACTGCTGTACGGCAGATGTTTATCGGGAAGGGACCTGTGGTGATTACTTCCCGAATCAGATTGAAGGTTTTTAAAATTCTAAGGCCTTAATTTTTTCGTATAACAAATCAACATTTAAATTGAATGTTATGACAATAATGAAAGCAGGATTTCAAGGATGAAAGACACAAAAAAGGTTTTGGAAAATACGATAAAGCGATGTAGAGAAAGAGACATTATCATCCCGACATATGAGGAAATGGCTTATCCGGATAAGACTCCTCAAGGCATCAGAGATGAACTTGGAGAGATCGGCCTTTGGGATCTCCATTCGAGGAATCTTTTCAGGCTTTCTTGGAAGAATGAACCTGTTGAATCTGGGGGGGGCTTTGGAGAGGTGAATTATTTGGAGATGCCTCCCGAATTGTCGGGAGTAAAAGCACGGATATTGATCCTTATCGGAAAGTATTTTCCCACCGGCTCCCATAAGGTCGGGGCCACATTCGGCCCATTGGTAGAAAAACTGGTAAGAGGAACATTTGACCCGACAAGGCAGAAAGCGTTATGGCCGTCGACAGGAAATTACTGTAGAGGAGGGGCATATGATTCTTATCTTCTCGCCTGCCCAAGCATCGCTGTCCTTCCTGAAGGAATGTCCAGAGAAAGATTCGAGTGGCTGGAAAAAATCGGGGCTGAAATTCACGCGACTCCTGGCTCTGAAAGCAATGTAAAAGAGGTCTATGATAAAACCTTTGAGCTTAAAAGAGAACGACCGGATGAGATTGTCATTTTGAACCAGTTTGACGAGATTGGAAATGCCATCTGGCATTATGTGTGTACTGGACAAGCGATAGAGGAAGTCTATGAGAGTGAAAAAGAAAGTAATCAGAGGTTAAGAGCACTCTTTCTGACACAAGGATCTGCAGGTACATTGGGTTCGGCTGATTATCTTAGAGAGAAATTTCCTTTGATTAAAATATGCGCAGGCGAAGCTTTGCAGTGTCCGACACTCCTTTACAACGGATATGGCTCTCATAGGATTGAAGGAATCGGGGACAAACATGTGCCCTGGATACATAACCTGAAGAACATGGATATGGTTGCAGGTATCGATGATGAAGGTTGTATGAGGCTTCTTCGGCTGTTCAATGAACCCGAAGGAAAAGAATGCCTCAAATCCAAAGGAATATCTCCGGAGACGGTAAATAAGCTAGAACTCATGGGAATCTCATCGATAGCTAACCTTGTTGGTGCGATAAAAATGGCGAAATATTACGAGATGAACGAGGATGATATGATCTTTACTGTAGCGACAGACTCCATGGAACTCTACCAGAGCAGGATTGAAGAACTGGGGAGAGAACGAGGGATGTATACAGATTATCAAGCTGCTGTTGATTGGGATAGCTGCTTGATGAGCATTACTACCGACCATATGCTGGAGCTGAGTTACTGGGATAAGAAGAGAATGCACAACCTCAAATACTTCACCTGGGTGGAACAACTGGGGAAGGATGTCGAAGAACTTGACAGACAGTGGTATGATGAAAATTACTGGAAAGAAAAATATCAGTCACACCATGAATGGGATACTCTTATCCGGGAGTTCAACGCAAAGACAGGATTGCTTGAGAAATATAAGTAAGAGGGGAGAAGCAGAATGGGAAAAATCCTATATACAATCTTTTTTTGTATTTTCGTAGTAGCATTTTCTTGGGCTACAAGCTGTAAGCAAGCTGCCGATGATTACGACATCCTCATCACAAACGGAAAAATCGTCGACGGAGCTGGGGGTCCAGGTTTTATAGGGGACATTGGTATTAATGGAGACACAATTGTCGCCGTTGGCGACCTTTTGGGAAAAACTGCTGGTATCACCATCGATGCTCAGGGATTGGTTGTCGCTCCCGGGTTTATTGATATGCACACCCATTGTGATGGAGGTTTAGGTCGAATTGACTCCAACATCAACCTGAACTACCTCATCCAGGGAACAACAACAGTAGTAACAGGCAACTGTGGTGATGGGACCTTTAAGATTGCTGAGATCAAAGA
>CAZIMJ010000354.1:0-3563 GCA_964540205.1 uncultured Eubacteriales bacterium
TTGTCACTCGCCAGGATCGCCGATGAACTGAAGACCATGACCAATCCGAACGAAAGGAGTATAAGTGTCGCAAAGAACAGGGGCTTGTCGAATCCCAGAGGTCTGAATATTTCCATCGGTTAATTGCCTTGTGTTTTGACTCTATCCATTAATGCAAAAACCTCGCGTTTGAATACCCGGCCTCTTTCCTCGAAGCTTTGGAACATATCAAAGCTTGTACAGGCAGGAGCGAGGAGAACAATCTCTCCTGGAGAAGCCGCGGCAAAACCCTGCTCAACGGCTTGCGTCAGTGAGGAGACGGACTCCATTGGAATGCCGTTATCGTTTTTGAGCGCATGGGCAATTTTTTCTTTGGCCTCACCGATCAACAGAATTTTTTTGACGCGTTCCTCCACCGGCTTTTTCAGTAGTTCGAAGTTCCCTCCTTTATCCCTTCCCCCCAAGATGAGGATGATCTTCCTGTCAAAACTCTGCAGGGATTTTAGGGTTGCTCCCACATTTGTAGCTTTGGAGTCGTTGTAGAAGACAACGCTCTGAAGAGTTGCGACTTCTTCCAGCCTGTGTTCCAGACTTTGGAATGAATTGATAGTCTCCCTCATTGCTGGGGCAGGGATACCGAAAAGAAAACCGATGAGTGTAGAACTCATTACGTTTTCCTGGTTGTGGACTCCCTGGAGGGGAATGCCGCCTATGTGGATGATCCTCTCCTCTTTGCCATTCGTACAGACGATCCATTCTCTTTCGATAAAACAACCGGGGACAACCCTGTGGCTTCGGGAGAATCCGAAGACCTTGGGTTTGATATCTTCTCTTAAATCCCAAACGAGAGGGTCATCCCGATTGAGTATGGTGATGTCCTCTTCATCCTGGAGTTTAAGGAGATGTTTTTTAGCTTCGAAGTAGTCCGTAAAACTTCCATGCCAGTCCAGATGGTCGGGAGAGAGATTCAGAAACACGGATATATAAGCTTTGAACTGTTTGACATACTCCAGCTGGAAGCTGGAGAGCTCTGTAACGTAGATGTGGTCATCTTCGCTCTCTTCGACATAACTGATGAGAGGAGTGCCTATGTTCCCAGCCAAATAGGATTTTATTCCCCCGTCATGAAGGATTTTGTTGGAGAGTGTTGTTGTTGTGGATTTTCCGTTGGTCCCTGTGATACCGACCACTCGGCCTTTGAGGAATCTGAAGGCGAGTTCGATCTCTGATAGAACTTCCACTCCCTTTGCCATAGCTTCCTCGAGTTCCGGTATCCTCGGGACGCCAGGGCTGGGAAAGATCAGATCGGAACTCAGGAAGGTCTCTTTTTGATGGCCTCCTGTCTCAAAGACAACTCCTCTATCCTGCCAGAAACAGATCTTTTCGGAAAACTGCCCGGCCTCCCTCTTTTCGCTGACTGTGACATGTGCTCCCTGGTTCAGCAGAAAGCGGCAGAGTTCTTCGCCTGTTTTTCCGAAGCCGACAATGAGAGTTTCTCTGCCTTCGAGTTCCATATTACCTCAGTTTTAGCGTGGTTAAACTGAACAGGGCGAATATGATGCCCAGTATCCAAAACCGGACCACAATCTTTTGTTCTGACCATCCCTTAAGTTCAAAATGATGATGGAGCGGAGCCATGAGAAATATCCGTTTTCCTCCTGAAATCTTGAAGTAGGTCACCTGGAGGAGCACAGAGAGCGCTTCGAGAACGAAGACACCCGCAACCATCAGCAGGAGGAATTCCTGTTTGATCAGTATGGCCACTACGCCGATCGTCCCGCCCAAGGACAGCGCACCCACATCTCCCATGAACATTTCAGCTGGGTGACAGTTGTACCATAGGAAGCCTAAACATGCGCCGGCCATAGCGCCCAGGAAGACTGTGAGTTCTGAAGCGAGCGGCACAAGGGTGATGTTCAGGTATTGGGACCAGAGGGCGTGGCCCGCAACGTAGGACAGCGCCGTAAAAGCTGTGGCGCTGATTAAAGTCAGACCTATGGCAAGACCATCCAGGCCATCGGCCAAGTTAACACCATTGGAAGCCCCCACTAGAATAAACATGATCCAAGGGAGATAGAGGAAACCCAAATAAGGTGTCCATTGCTTGAAGAAGGGGAAACTCAAGTTCAGAATGAAATCCCCCTTCAACCCGAGATATATCAGCACGAGACCGATGACGCCGGAGAGCAATATCTGTAAGATCATCTTGCGCCTTGCCACCATTCCCGAGGATTTCTTTGTGATGATCTTTAGGTAGTCATCCCAAAATCCGATGAGACCAAACGAGATCATCGTAAATATAGCGAGCCAGACATACTTATTGCTAAGGTCGCACCAGAGGAGTGTTGGAAGGAGCGTACAACTGATGATGAGTAATCCTCCCATAGGGGGAGTCCCTCTTTTTTCGGTGTGAGATTTGGGGCCATCGGTTCGGATCTCTTCGCCTATCTGGTATTTTTTAAGGAGTCTGATCATCCAGGGGCCAAGAAGCAGGCTGAGGAGAAGAGCAGTGATTCCTGCCAGGGCCGTTCTTACCGTGATGTACCGGAAGACATTGAAGAAAATGAAATAATCCTTCAGCGGTACCAAAAGCCAAAAGAGCATGTGACTATCCTTCTTCCTTCAGTTGTTCGATAATGTATTCCATCTTTATGCCTCGGGACCCCTTAACCAGGATGAGGTCTCCGTGCTCCAGAAGTCCTCCCAGGCTCTTGGCCGCCTCTTGAGAATCCTCGAAAGTGTGTATGCCGTCTTTAGGCATGCCCGTTTCCCGTGCACCTTCAGCCATGTGCTTGCTCAAGGGTCCGACTGTAACCAGAAGGTCGAAACCGCTCTCCACAACCTGTTTTCCTGCAGAGATATGATACTTGACAGAATCCTCACCGAGCTCCAGCATATCCCCCAAAACTGCGATTTTTCGTTTGGCACGAAGTTCTGCCACACTCTTCAGCGTGGCTTCCAGGGCCACAGGATTCGAGTTGTATGAATCATCGATGAGCGTTTTGTCTTTCTCGAGGAGGAACACGGTTCCTCTCTTTGCAGCGGGCTTGAGCTGAGCCGACCGTTCGTTTATGTCCTCGATAGGAACAGAGAATGTGAAGGCGACGGCCACAGCTGCGAGATAATTGGAGAGAGTGCTGTCATAGAAGGAGGGGAGGACAATTTTTTCTCTTTGCCCTCCATAGTTGAGCTCGAAAGACATCCCATTGAGTCCTGTCTTCTGGATGTTTTGGGCGGATATATCCCAGTTTTTCGAAAACCCAAAGAATACTTTTTCTCCTTTCCATGCCGAAGATATTTTATTTACCCAGGGATCGTCTCCATTGAGAACGGCCGTTCCGTTCGGTTTCATCCCTTCGAGGATCTCTTTTTTTGCTTCCGCAATGTTGGCCATGTTTTTCAGGAATTCCAGATGAACAGGCTGCACATTGGTGATCACCGCCACATCCGGAGGGGCGATCTGTGTCAGGCTCTTGATCTCTCCGGCATGACTCATCCCCATCTCCAGAACGGCGATCTCGTGATCCTCCCTCAGCCTGAGGACAGATAGGGGGAGACCCAGGTGATTGTTGAAGTTGCCCTCG
>CAZIMJ010000355.1:0-3058 GCA_964540205.1 uncultured Eubacteriales bacterium
CATTGTAGTGCTGACGGGATAGAGTATTTGCAATCGTCAAACTTGTCTGGGAGATCCCTTCAAAAGAAAATGAGTTTGTCAGAGATTTATCCAAAACAGTCCCTTCGCTGCTCGTCTGGTATTGTGCATAATTTTTTAAGCAGAATCTTGACCACCAGCTATGACTCTTGGGTCTCCACTCGTAGTTCGAAAGGGCATGGAATTGTCGATATCCCACTCGAGGCATAAATCCAAGGTCGGCTCTGAAATCTGGTCCGATATCCAAATACCCAAACTCGAGCTGAAGGTGTCTTGTCTTATGGATATAGGTTCCCATTATAGCTTCGTCACCAAACTCACCTTCCGGTTGGCTGAAATCTTCAACGATCGCTTCATTATACTTTGTCCGGGAGCTCAAAAACTGAAGAATAATTTCATCGCTTTGCGAGAATCTCAAACGTCCATCTGCCCCGAAAACCCTGTTGAAATAGCCATCTCCCACACGATTGGTAAAAAGGACACCGATGTTAGAATTGTTCCAGATATCTCCTCCATAACGAAACACGGCAGAGGTGTTCGATTGTTCTAAAGAGGTCGATCTGGAGTATTGGCTTCCGGGGAAAATAAGGTTTGTTGTCTCGTCCTCGACAATATAGGCTCCAAGAGCGCTCGCTCCCTCCTTCCCGGACAGTTTGCCCCCCCATCGAGGATCACGAAGTGTACGCGTGTAGATGACATTCAAGGGTGTTTTAAAAAAATCCAATCCTTCGGTGAAAAAGGGCCTTTTTTCAGGGTAGAAGAGGGCAAAGGGCTGATTGATGTCCAGTTGGGCCGCATCGGCCTCAACCTGAGAGAAATCGGGATTTGCCGTGCCTGAAAGAATGAGATTCGGAGTGATTCCCCAGCGTGCGGTTAATCCCGCCTCTGCTGTGCTATCCCGGTTTGTAAAACCACCCTCTGGAAACGCATCCCTTTCGTCCGTTCGTAACGCAGTCAGGGTAGGATTGATCTCGATATTACGCCCGGGCGAAACACCCTCAAAGCCTTCTATTCTCAGATACTGGCAAACACGGCAGGTGTTGCCTCGGTCATAGGGCTGCGCCCATATTTGATATCTGACACTCCGCGGATAGCCTCGAACAGCATTTATGCCCCAGATCTGAGCGTCTTTGGTGCGCTGAAACCGGAGCGAAGAAAAGGGAATCGCAATCTCTATCCCATATCCCCAATCAAATATTTTGCCTGCCGAATTATAGATCATGTCCCAATTATAATCCTTGATTCCGGCTGCATTTGATATTCCATCCGCTTGCACGCCCATCGGTGTTGAAAACAAAGTGAAGGCTCTTCGTGAGTCATTGTATGTATCTATCTCTACAGCGACCCAGTCGTCATTGCCGAAGGCATCCCTATCACTCAAGTGAGCTCGGATCTGTGATGGGTCAGGATCATAACACCGGAAGCCGATGTAAAAATTCGACCGATCGTATGTGAGGAGCACTTCTGTTCTTACAGGAGGTGTGACATTTTCCCTGGGGCTGATCTCATAATTTAACTCCAATACTCTTGCATGAACCCATGCTTCTTCATCGAGCACACCATCTATTTTCACGGATGATGCGGCTTTTGGTACCGAATACGGATTTTCCTGTGTCCCCGGCTGGCCTTTCTCGTCCAAACCAAATAATGGAAAATGGACGATAAAAAACAAAAGAACAGGTAATGCTTTTGATTTAGAAGTAAAAAAATTGTTCATATCAGATGATTTCTCAATCGATAGTCGTAATTTATTATTGTATTCGGTATGGTTGCTCGCAATCAAGTCTCGGCTTAAGGAAGAAAGCATCCCTAAAAGCGTGATGGCATGAATTCACATAGCGTTGTTAAGTGTCCCAATTGTGTTGTAGAGAAAACCGTGTGAAGGGCTGGACGGGCATGGCACATCTCTCATAGGGAGATGTGAGGGAAGCCCGGATCCGAGCGAAGTTTCCTCTCTGGGGAAACTGAGAGTGTTTTCGAAATCACCAATGGGGACATTCGGACGTCATTCATCACGATTTTGGGGATGCTTCCCTTAAGGAAGGAATCTTTGCTTAGAGTTATGATTTCATGCCAAAAAAAACATTCTAAGCTCTAAAACTTGCTGCTTCTTAGAGTTATCTTCTTTAAAATCAACCTATTCTGTTAGCCAAAGCATTATAATTGTTGTCCGGAAGTGGACAGTCAGGTTTCAATATCGAACATTGTTTCTGCCTTTTTCCTTATGTATCCGGTATCTCTCCCCTATTTCCAAATCTGGCATAAAATTTGCTATTTTATTCACGGAATATCATGCTATCCTCACAGATATATGTAAACAGGATCTGCCATGTTTAAAAATTACATTAAGATCGCATTCCGAAACATCCGAAGATACAAGGGTTATTCCCTCATTAATATTGCAGGCCTCACTGTCGGGATGGCATGTTTCATTCTGATCTTCCTCTGGGTCTATGACGAGCTCCATTATGACATGTACCACACACACAGCGACCGCCTCTGCCGCATCCTCCTCAAGAAAGCCGGCGATCCGGGTGACCCAGGAATGCCCAGCACACCCTACATCCTTCCACAGATCCTCAAAGATGAATATCCGGAAATTGTTGAAGTCACTCGCGTTAGAACTCGCGGCTATCCCAGTGCTGTCCGGCACGGGGACATCACCTTCTATGAACAGCGGTTTTTCCTGACAGACCCCTCATTTTTCTCCATGTTCTCCTATGATTTTGCGGCAGGAAATCCGAAGACGGTTCTGTCCAATCCGAATTCTGTAGTGATCACACAAGAGGCAGCATATAAGTATTTTAGCGATGAGGATCCGATGGGAAAGGTTCTCCGCTGGAATAACACCCGCGACCTCGAGGTGACCGGGATCATAAAGAAGGTGCCTTACAATTCTCACCTTCAGTTTGATTTTATGGCTTCACTCCAGCTTTATGACAGCGAAAGGCTCTCATCCTGGTGGCGCGAGGCCGCTGCTTACGTTCTGCTTCAGGAAGGCGTTTCCGTTAAGGACTTCAGTCAAAAAATCGCCGGCACC
>CAZIMJ010000356.1:0-2419 GCA_964540205.1 uncultured Eubacteriales bacterium
ACGCTTTGAGGTATGCTTACTTTTAAGATTAAAATGTTTACACTATTGCGATTATGGTTTATTCTAACGTCTCTTATATTGCTCAATCTTTCTGGGCGTTTTTATTTCGAGTTTTGTGTTGAAAGCTGTGAGTTTCTGATATGGATTACGAGTATTTTGTAGCTAAACGTTATTTGACAGCCAAGCGAAAACAGGCGTTCATCTCTGTTATTACCTTTATCTCGATTTTGGGGATCACTATCGGCGTTATGGCTCTGATCATTGCCATCGCCCTTATCACGGGCTTTCAAGGAGATGTCCAGGACAAGATTCTCGGCTCTACCTCGCATGTCATCATCCGGGACTATTCAGAGGGGGGATTACAGGATTATGATCAACTCATTTCACGAGTGAGAGGCGTGGAAGGGGTGATCAGTGCCTCTCCTGTTGTGCTGGATACTGTTCTCATCACGGGCCTTGTCAAGAGCCAGGGTGCGATGCTGCGCGGCGTTGATTTTGAGATAGAGAAGGAGTCCTCTCCCTGGCTCCAGGACCTTTCGATGGGAAACCTCCCAGACCCGGAAGCGAAAAGAGATGGGATCCTTCTCGGCCGTGACTTGTCGTTCACGATCGGTGCCACAGTAGGGGATAAGGTGACAGTGCTGACATCGTCTTCGCGCCTGTCACCTATGGGACCTTTGCCCAAGATGAGACATTTTGTTGTGACAGGGATCTTCCACACGGGATTGTACGATTTCGATTCCGCGACGGCACTGGTGTCTTTGAGGGCTGCTCAAAGGGCGCTAAGCCTTGAAAACAGCATTAATCTCATCCAAGTCAGGATCTCGAACATCTTCCGAGCTCCGGAAACTGCTGAGCAGATTAAAGAGCTTTTACCGCCCCAGGCCTATGCCATAACCTGGATGGAACTCAACAGAACTCTCTTTTCAGCCCTGAGATTGGAGAAGCAGTTGATGTTCCTGACCATCACTCTCATCGTGCTCGTCGCAGCTCTGAATATCATCGCCACACTCATCCTAATGGTCATGGAGAAGACGCGGGATATCGGGATCCTCAAGGCAATGGGGACGACTTCCCGCAGTATTAGAAAAATATTTTTCCTTCAGGGTGCAATGATCGGTGTCATCGGTACTGCAGTGGGTACCGTTCTGGGTCTGCTCTGGTGCTGGCTGGCCAATACTTTTGAACTCATCAAGGTTCCGCAGGAGATCTATGTGATCGCTTTTGTTCCATTTCGCATCAAACCCCTGGATCTATTAATGATCATCAGTGTGACTCTCCTCATTAGCTTTTTATCGACGCTCTTTCCCTCGCACAGAGCATCAAAGGTAGACCCGGTGGAGGCATTGAAGTATGAATGATGTACTGGTCGCTAAAGGTTTGAGCAAGGAATACCCTCTCCCTAATGGCACTTTGAGTATTTTTGAGGACCTCGATTTTTCTTTGACCAAAGGTGATCTGATAGCGATCATGGGTGTCTCAGGAGTGGGCAAAACGACCTTGCTAAACCTGTTTGGAGCATTGGACAAGCCGAATAAGGGGAAAGTCTTTATCGATGGAGAGGATGTTTTTTCTAAGAATGAGAAAGACCTGGCGGAGATAAGAAACCGCCATATCGGTTTCATCTTTCAGTTCTACCACCTCCTTCCTGAGTTTACAGCTGCGGAAAATGTGAGTTTTCCCCTTCTCATACGTGGTGTCGATAAAAAGGAGTCTTTCGCTAAAGCCATCGAAAAGCTCGATGATGTCTCCTTAACAGATAAAGCAACACTCCGGCCCGCACAGCTCTCAGGAGGCGAGCAACAGAGGATCGCCATTGCCAGGGCCCTGGTCAACGAGCCGAAAATTCTGTTGGCCGACGAACCTACCGGCAACCTGGATTGGAAGACAGGCCTCAAAATCCTGGAACTCATCCAAAACCTCCATCAGAAAAAAAGTTTGTCCTCGATCCTGGTGACCCATAATGAAAAAGTCGCTCGATTTTGCCAGAAAGCCTATCTTATGGAAAACGGAAAATTGAAACTTTTGCCCTCCCCCTGACGTTTTACTTACGTGGCGTTCAAATGTAAAACGTGGTTTATAGCAATAGTTAGCAACTGATTCTATCTCTAAAGTTTCTCATGATTGCGATAGACCACGAATGTTTATTTTTACGTTCAAATGTGGTATAAGGAAAGGACAATGAGAAGAGTTATATATGTGTTGATTTTCCTATGTTTACCCCTATTTCTTGCTGGACAGGAGATGGTTGAGAGGATCGATATCGAAGGGAACGATCGTGTGACCCGGGAGACGATTCTTTACTATCTCTCATCACAGGAAGGGGATTATTTCAGTCTGGAACTTTTACAGAGGGATTTTAAAGTCCTCTGGTCTACCGGATTCTTTGCAGACATAAAGATAGAGCAGTTTCCTGGGA
>CAZIMJ010000357.1:0-39795 GCA_964540205.1 uncultured Eubacteriales bacterium
TGTTATCTTTGCCCGCTGGAGGGTTTCCTCATCAGCATATGCTGTCAGGAAAACTATTGGAAGATCGAAAAGCTCATGTATTTTTTCTGCAGCATCCACACCATCCATTTCACCCTTTAGCTTGATATCCATCAGCACCAAATCAGGTTGTGTCTCCTCTGCTTTTTGAACAGCTGTCTTTCCAGTAAGGGCAATGCCACATACATCATATCCCAAATTATTCAGCATATTCTGAATGCTTTGGGCCACAATGCCTTCATCTTCGACGACCAGAATATTTGCTTTAGGCATATACTTCCCTCATTTTTCTGGGATTTGCGGATAAATTCTAGAGCCTCAAGGTCTACCGCTTCAAAAACTTGCTGTAGGGAATTCTAATCTTTTTTCTTTGCAATTTTTTAAGACTAGGTCTTTAAGATGAGGTTCGTAGATTGGAATTCCACCATTTTTCAGAATACTGATTTTGTTTTCGTCTTGATCCTGGCATATCACGGAATGTCCAATTTCGGCAAAATAGGCGCCAGTGACCAATCCAACATATCCTGTTCCGACAACACCGATGTTACCCATCGTTTTAACCTGGATTTCCTATCAATAAGGCATTCACCGATACTATTATAACTACATGGGTATTTTGGGACATTTGTCTTGGGCGATTTTATGAGAAACATCTCGCGCCAACTGTTCAAGAGTATCAGCGAGTTCTTGGTATTCGCTGCATTTCTCGAAGAAATAATCTGCTCCTGCATCCATACTTTTTTTTCTGTGCTGGGGGTAGGAATAGTTTGTAAACATGATGACTATGGGCGGAAATTTGTTTCTTTTAATGCTCTCAATAGTTAAAATTCCATCCCCATTGGGCATACAGAAGTCTAGAATGGCCACATCCGGTTTGAGTTTTTTTATCCCTTCCACAGCTTCAGGCCAGTCTTTTGCTTGTCCTACAATTTCGATCCCTTCAAGCTCAGAAAGGAAATTGACCAGGCATTCACGTATAATTGCGGAATCGTCTGCAATAAATAGACGCATCATCCATTACCTCCTGGCTTTTATTGGAATCGAATTTTTTGATACTGTTTAATAAACTCGATGAGTTCACGTGATTCTCTGGATTTGTCATAGAACCGTTCCGCACCAAAAATCAAACACAATTTTTTGTATTTAGGGTCAGGATAGTTAGTGAACACGATAACTTTTGGTGAAGGCTTGCTTTTTTTTATGGCCTTGAGAGTAACAATCCCGCCTCCTCCAGGCATAAAAAGATCCAGAATAACAAAATCCGGCTTTAGCCTCTCTATTTCTTTTATGGCACGAGTGGTATTCTCTGCTACCCCGATAATTTCGACTCCCTCAATCCGAGACAGTCTTTTCCTCAGGGAGGTGCGAATGTCTTCAGAATCGTCTGCGATGAATACACGCATCATTCATCACCTCTTTTAATCAAGTTTATATCCATCTTCTCTGAATAGCTTCAAACAGGCATAGACAACTTCAGGATCAAAAGTTTTGCCTCTTTCCCTCTCGATCTCTTCCAAGGCCACATCAATTCCTAATGCCCGTCTGTATGGCCGGTCAGACGACATCGCCTCGACAACATCGGCTACAGCCAATATTCTCGCTTCTAAAAGAATATCTTCACCCAATAATCCATTTGGATAGCCCGATCCATTCATCCTTTCATGATGCTGGAGCACCATTTGGGCGATCGGCCAGGGGAAGTTGACAGCCTTTAAGATTTCATACCCTACCTGGGAGTGATTCATGATGACTGCATACTCACTATTCGTCAATTTTCCGGGTTTGTTGAGAATTTCTTTGGGTAAATATATCTTACCGATATCATGAAAAACACCGGCAACGAGAATCCCATTAACCCTCTCCTCTACAAGGCCCATCTTCTCAGCTATGGCGCATGCCAAGTTTGCAACCCTTCGTTGATGCGTGGCCGTGTAGTGATCCCTCGTTTCCACAACCAGGGATATGGCTTGGATAGTGCCTTCAATGGCCTTTCTCAATTTCTCACTGTTTTGCTTGAGAATTTCCTCAACTTTCCTCTGAGGAGTAATATCCCGTAGAACCAATACACAACCGAGAGTGTCATCTCTCTCGTCATAAATAGGAGTTTTGCTGTATCTAATTGGTATTTTCTCTCCCTTCTTAGACACAAGTACTGCCTGAGTATTAGATTCAATTTCTTCCGTCACCCAGTTTTCCGAAGTATATTTTTTCCGTACAACGCCAGAGGTTATTCTTTTATCCTTTAAAATATTGAGCTCTTCTCCTAAATCTTTCCCTATCGCTTCTTCAAGTTTCCAGCCTGTCAGATTTTCAGCAACAGGATTCATGAATGTCAAAGAGCCCGCCTTATCAGTTGTAATCACCGCATCTCCCATATTCTTGAAAGCTGCATCTACCCAATGATTTTTCTCTCTCAACTTTTCCCCTCTCATAAATCTAACGCTTCCTTAGCCCTTTCCTTGTCACTTAAATCTCCGGCGATTCTGGTTATGGGTGGCGGCAGTAGCTTTATAATTGTAGGCGTGACGAAAATCTGATCATATGTTGCCAGTTGAGGGTTCTCAATGATATCAATAATCTCAAATGAATATTCTTCCTTGCTGTATTCGTCTAAAAGCGCTTCCAAATCCTTTATAGCTTTTTGGGCTTTGGGGGTTTGACCGGCAATGTAAAGTCTTAATAGATACATGGCTAACCTCTCAATACCTTGCTGAGCCTTCAAAAATAGCTCTGACAATCGCCACAAGTTTTCCACTATCGATCGGTTTCTGAAGGAGCTCAAAATCTAATTTGTCTTCTTTAGCCTTCTTGAGCTGGTTAAGGAACTCCTGATGAAAAGCTGTAATGATGTATATAGGAACATCCCTGTCCATTTTCCGGAGTTCCCGCAATGTTTCCACCCCATTCATGCCTGGCATTTTTAAATCAAGAAAGACCAAGTCAAATTTCGACTTTTTGGCCATGGTAATTCCTTTCTCCCCTGATTCTGCAGTTTGGACCTCATAGGGAGTGTCCTCGAATGCCAACACAAATGATTTCCTGATGCCTATTTCGTCGTCAATGACGAGGATACGCTTAGACATTTTCAACACCTTCCTTTGATTTTCTTCTCTCGATCGGAAGAAGAATCTTGAATGTCGTTCCCTTGCCGGGTTTGCTATCAAACGAAATCGTGCCCCCATGAGCCTTGACAATACTCTGACAAATAGATAATCCAAGACCTGTGCCTTCACCGGCTGATTTTGTTGTGAAAAAGGGATCAAAAATTTTTGACTGATCTTCTAAAGCGATGCCTGTTCCGCTATCAGAAATGAGTACTTGACAGTATTTTCCTTTCTTCTGTACGTCAATATGAACCTTTTTTGTCTCCACTTCTTTCACAGCATCCAGAGCATTACCCATAATATTGAAAATAACCTGCTGTAAGTTGTTTTCCAGTATCCATATTTTGGGAACTTCATTACTAATCTTTCTCGTTATGAGAACATTCATGCTCTTTATCCGGCTAGACAACACCTTCAAAATACGTTCCAGAATGACAGCGAGATTCTCTTTCTTGAATTTTTCCTCACTCCCTTCCATCCGGGAATACATTAAAAGGTTGTGTATAATATCTACGCAACGCCGGGTTTCCGTTTCCGCATCACGCAGCACAGGGTATATTCTATGATCTCTGGAGGTGTGTTTCTGGGCATAGAGCACAAAATTGAGAATGCTCATGAGCGGATTGTTCAATTCATGGGCGAGGCCGGCTGTCATTGTTCCCATGGCCGCCATTTTTTCAGTTTGAATAAGCTGGGCTTGGGATTCTTTCAATTTTCTATGAAGCTCCTCCCGTTTTTTCTCCATTTTGCTCTTATACAGAGCCATCTCAATGGTCGAGTGCAGATCTTGTTCTTCAAAAGGCTTTAGCAAATATCCAAATGGCTCGCTGATCTTTGCTCTTTCAAGAGTTTTTTCATCTCCGTAGGCTGTCAAATACACAATCGGAATACCAAACATTCTGTGTATTTCTTGGGCCGCTTCCACACCATCCATGGTCCCTTTTAGCCTGATATCCATCAAAATCAAATCAGGCTGGGTCTCTTCTGCTTTTTGTATGGCCATCTCTCCGGAAGTCGCAAATCCTGAGGAACCATATCCTAAATTACGCAACATGTTCTGGATGCTTTTCGCAACTATGCCTTCGTCTTCGACAACTAAGACTTGAGGTTTCTTCATTTAGGAAAGCTAAATTGGATATATCGGCTGCCAACTATACAGATTCTGTTCCATTTAGTGCGGGTATAAATTGAAAATGTTCAAGATGGATTAAACCATAATAGAAGAGAAGCGATTTATTTCAACCTCTCAATGAATCATTATGCTCTTCTAGGACTCTGCTGATAACATTCAAAAGTTGGGCCTCATCAACGGGTTTTTGAAAGAAAGCCTCCACTTGAGCCTTGACAGACCGTTCAAAGGTATTGATAACATCTTTGCCTGTAATAACGATAACAGGGATATCAGAAAGGCTTGTATACATATTCAGCCTTTTTTTGACGACAAAACCATCTCCGCCTGGCAAACCGATGTCTAAGATTATCAAATCTGGTTTTTCTCTGCGGGCTATATCAGTAGCCGAAATGGCATCAAAGGCACAGACAGCATCATAGGAATTGGCATTGAGCCGTTTGGTTAAGGCCTTTGCCAAGTCCAAATCATCTTCAACTAGAAGAATTTTTTTTTGGCTCATTCTAATCCTCTCCTCAGAAAAATATCACTTCTCTCTATTTCTTTGATCCTATTGGAAATCCCTCTCACAATCCGATCTAATTTCCTACTATTTTGACTTTTCAATACATCTATCACAGAGAAAGATACACTTGTCGTTATGTCGGCATCAAAAAGAATTTCACAATGTTCCAATTCTTTTTCAATCTGCTTAATTTTCTGAAGAGCCTCCTGTTTTTCAGCCCAAAGCACTAAAGAGAAAATTTCGCTCCGCTTATGGGAATTATTCCTCGGTAATAGGACTTCCGATTCTGAGGATATGCAGTTTTTTAGGACATCCCAGACGACATGATTCGCATTCTCCAAAATTTTTAAAGGCAAAGCACGGCTGGAAGGGCATACACTCACCGTGATTAGCGCCAGATCACTTTTTTGGCAGTTTCCAGGAGTGAGTAAGGAGCCCAGTATTTTTTTGAGTGAAAAAACAGGAATAGTGAAGCAAAACGTGCACCCTCTCCCCTGCCCGCTCTTTACCCAAATCTCACCCCCGTGTTGCGTGATGATCTCTTTGCAAATGAAAAGGCCGAGCCCCAGGCCTTTTCGGCTATCCCCCTGAGATACTTGGGCCTGGTAAAGATAATCAAAAACCTTTTTTTTCTCTTGGGGATGGATGCCGCAACCGGTGTTTTTAACCTCGAATAAGACAAAACTAGCGTTTTTATCAAACCGTGATGCGTGGATTGAAATTCTTCCTTTTTGTGGAGTGAACTTAACGGCATTGTCCATCAAATTACTGAGGACCTGTTCCAACCGGGATGGATCTGCGTATACAGAGGGAAGATCGCCGGGAACGTCTAGCCGCAGGGAAATTCCGGTCTCTCTAGTTCTTGGGTGAAAAACCTCTGAGACACCTGCTATAACATCGCTCACAGAGATTGGTTGCGGATCAATTGTAAGTTTTCCTGTAATAGCTCTGGTGCCATCCAGAAGGTCTTTGATCATCGTGCTGAGTTTATTCGTATTTCTCAGAACAATCTCCAGATCTTCCCTCTGTGCTTCTGTGATTTTACCATCCAGCCCATCTAACAAAATCGTTGAAAATTGATGAATCACACTGAGAGGTGTGCGAAGCTCGTGCGCAACGTGTGAGAGAAACTGATCCTTAGTCCTTATTTGGTGAAACAGCGCATTCTCTAATTCTGCGAGTTTTTGTTTTCGCTCGGTGACATCCCGTATAACCACTAGGTAGGATGGTTTATTATTCCAATCCGTTTTATCTGCCCGCAACTCGCCAACTCCTGAATTTCCATCTAAGCGCTTAATTTCAATTTCGCCTACTTCATTTGCTGCAACATCATATATGAACTTTTTTTCTAGTAAATCCTTTTCCTTGCGCCCGATAAAAATTTCAGCAGCAGGATTCATGAACTGCACAATTCCGGCCCTATCTACTATGATAATCCCATCAGGGCTCATTTCCACTATGCTGCAAAAATTCGCTCTGCTTGTCTTCAGGGACTCTTCGGTCTGCTTTTGGGCAGAGATATCACGGAAAGCGACTATTACTTCATTGATATTCCCTCCATCATCTCTGACAGGAATACAACTGGCATCGATTCGTATCTCCTTTTTGTTTTTTAGGCTCAAAAAAAGATTCCCGGGCAATTTAAAGACGGAGCCGTGTTTTATGGCAGTCCCCACGAGATCATGGATTTTTCGCTCAGTTTTTTTATTAACAATATTAAAAACGGTTTTCAAATCCTCACCAACAACCTCTTCTTGCTTCCATCCCGTAAAAACTTCTGCGGCAAGATTCATGTGAGTCACAAGTCCGTCGGCATCAGTGGCAATCACGGCATCTCCGATGCTCTTGAGTGTTGTGGAGAGCCACTCCTGTGTCTCTCTCCATCTCTTTTCCATCCGATGCTTATAAAGGGCTATCTCAATAGCACTGTGGAGGTCTTTCCCTTCAAATGGTTTGAGTATATAACCGAATGGCTCCGTGATTTTGGCCCGGGCCAAGGTTAGTGGATCTGCATACGCAGTGAGATACACGACGGGAATGTTCATATGGGCTCGAATTTGTTGTGCAGCTTCAATGCCATCCATCTCGTCTTGAAGTTGGATATCCATCAAAACTAAATCTGTTTTATATTCTTTCGCCGCTTTGATCGCTTCACTTCCAGTGGTAGCAATAGCGGATACTGAATAACCTAATTTTCCCAAATTTAATTTTATATTTTCCGCACTGATTCTCTCATCCTCGACAATCAAGATTCTTTTTTTCGGCATCAGGGTCCTATCTTAATGCTGGGAAAATTCAATCCTGAATGATGTCCCGTTTTTCTTTCGAAGCTTGATACTACCCTCGAGTTGTTCAACCAGCGTGTTCACGATTTGGAGGCCGAGTGATTTTGTATTCCTGAAATTCAAATCTTTAGGAAAACCAATCCCATTATCGCTGACAATCAGATTGAAAGTGTTATCTTTGCCCGGACTCATCTTGACTCGCACTCTTCCCCTTAACTGCCCTTTCCCATCTCCTCCTTGATTGTCCGGAAAAGCATGTCTCAGAGCATTCGTTACAAGCTCATTGATAATCAACCCACATGGAATTGCCGTATTTATGTCTAGGTGAATATTTTCTGCGTCAATCTTTCCATTTATCGAATCAGGATCGATTCCGTAGGAGTGAAACAATCCAGAAACAAGTTTTTTTATATACCCGCCAAATGCAATCTCAGCCAGGTTTTTGGATTGGTACAAGCGTTCGTGAATGAGCGCCATGGATTTGATGCGGTTTTGTGTTTCTTTTATCATCCTGAGGACCCTCTCATCCTCGACCTTTCCTGATTGCAAGTTAAGTAAACCATAAATGATCTGCATGTTGTTTTTTACACGATGATGGATCTCTTTGAGGAGCACTTCCTTTTCCTCAAGAGATATCTTAAGCTTCACCTCAGCTTTACGCTTCGCTTCAACCAGGTGCTGTTTTTCACAGAGGTCTCTTAGTCTTGCTAATAACTCATCCATGTTTACGGGTTTTGTGATATATCCCGACGCCCCCTCGTTTAAGGCTAAAACCGCGTTTTCCGCAGAAGCATGTCCGGTCACCATTATCACATCCATGTCAGGATTCAGTTCCTTCAAAGAAGCCAATAACGCTGTTCCTTCCATGTCGGGAAGTTTGATGTCCAGAAGACCTATATTGAAACAATTCTTATGAATTTTCTCCAAAGCCTCTTGTCCCATCCCTGCTGTTTCTATCTCATAACCCATCCTGCGGAGGATGAGCGACAGGCTCCTGCAAGAGCCCTCGTCATCATCCACGATCAAGATGCGCTTTTCTGTGTCCATCTTAAGTCTTCTTTCTTTCCTCTATTTTTTTCTCCCCATGAAATGGGTCAGATGTTTTCTTTAAGCTCAACCCAAATTCTAGCAATGTATCTTTGAGCATCTGATCAATTTTATGGTAAACTTCAGGTTTGCAAACTTCCGCAACAGTCTTTTTAATCTCAGTTTGCTTTTTTGTATCATCGAATTCTATATGCTTTTCCTCTCTGATATTGATATTTCTTTCAATTCGTTCGATAAGTTCTTTGGAGTCATAGGGTTTTTTAATATAAGCGCAGATTCCTTCCTTATAACACTCTTTTACAAAATCTGGTGAACCCGTCGCGGTGAGAGCAATAATCGGAATTTCATTAGTCTCGGCTCCTTCCTTTAATGCTATAGCAACTTCCAATCCGTGCATACAAGGCAAAATCATATCCAGGAGGATTAAGCTCGGCTTCTCTTCCTTGGCAAGCTTAATTCCATCCTCCCCATTTTCCGCTGCTATAACCTGATAACCGTGTGCCTCCAGTCGAGTTCTGATTAATTCAATCTGATCTGACTCATCCTCGATTAATAATATTTTTGCCATTTTTAGCCTTTCTAATCCTCTGCCGCTTAGATCGGCTCAGTGAGATTTCACCTAAAAATTTTCTCTGCTTCCAATTTGGCAAAAGAAAAGGTAAATTTCGTCCCTCTGCCCAGCTCGCTCTTAACCCAGAACTCACCCCGGTGTAGCTTCATAATACCCATAGCAATAGAAAGCCCCAAGCCTGTGCCTTTTTTCCCGGGACCACTTTCTCGTCCAAATTGTGTAAACTTGTCAAAGACCCTAGGTAAATCCTTCTTGGAGATCCCAATCCCTGTATCTGTAACAGAAATTTCTACTCCGTGTTGTAAGTCCAAAACAGAAATTTCTATATAGCCCTTAGAAGTGAATTTGATGGCATTGTCGATCAAAATGATCAAGACTTGAATGATTTTGTCTTCATCGGCATAAATCTCCACACTTCTTTCAGGGTGGTTTATTCTCAATTCCAACCCTTTCTCTTCTGCTCTTGCCTCAAAAATAGAGACGGCCTCTTTAATCAAATTCAAAACTTCAAACCTTTTCTTTTTTATTACTAACTTGCCAGATTCTATCTTGGACATATCAAGGAGGTCATTTATAAGTCGTGCGAGCCTGTCTATATTCTCCTTTGAGATCGAGAGTATTCTGGACTGCTGTTCATTTATCTCGCCCGGCACCCTATCTAACATGAGAGTTATAGATTCTTTGATCATGGAAAGTGGGGTGCGCAGTTCATGGGAGATAATATCGATAAATTCGTCCCTGACCTTTTCTAGCCGTTTGCGTTCTATGGCATAGAGGATGGAACGTTTCAGCAGGTTGCTGTCCACCTGGCTTTTTACCAGATAATCCTGTGCACCTTTATTAACGGCTTCGGTCGCAAGTTTTTCATCTTCGAGTCCGGTTAACACTATGATGGGCACCCCTGAGGCTTGAGCGTTCACTCGAACAAAAGTATTAAGTCCATGGCTATCCGTTAGGCCAAGGTCGAGCAAGACTGCTTCAATCCCCCCCATGGCCAAGCGCGTCAGCCCGGATTCTAGATTTCCAGCGCATTCTAATTCCACATCAAACTGAGCACTCTTTGCTTCTGCAATCATCTCCTTTGCCTTCCGGATGGCAAAATGGCTGTCCTCGATTAAAAGAATTTTGGTGGGCCTGGTATTAAGACGTTGGTATTGCCCCGTCATCTCGTCTTTTCCCTCAATCATCGCGTTGTTTATCTGCCCTCTCCTTATGTATGACTGTTTCGAATATCGGATTCGCTGTTTGCTCTGTTGGATTCCCAGCCTATGGGAAGCTTTGCAGTAAAAGGACTCTCTTTTATCAAATTACTCTGCACTTCGGTTGTGCCTCCATGAGCCTTAACGATACTCAAGCTTATCGATAATCCAAGGTTTGTGCCTACCCAACTTGTTTTGTGGCGAAGAAGAGAATGAACATCTTTGGATTTTGACTGAATCCAACGCTCGTATCGAAATTTTTCCATTTTTCGGAGTGAATTTGATGGAATTATCCATCTGGGCCTATCTTTTTTTCTGTAAAAGTCATTGCCTGTTCTATGCTGATAGAGGCCACTGATTCAGTGATCATTATTAAGACTATCGTTCTCCAGATCGACCTTTCTTTGCCATTCAACAAAGCCAACAACTTCATCGATATCCAACGGCTTTGAGAGAACCGCCAGAACTCCTGCCCTGAGCGCTTCTTGGACTAATTTCTCCAAGGAATAAGCGGTCATCATCACCACTGCTGCATCAGACCTGATTTTCTTAATATTTTTGTACGCCTCGACCCCGTTCATGCCGGGCATCTTTATATCCATAAATATTATGTCAAATGCACGCTGCATAACTTCATTGACAGCCTCCTGGCCATCTGCGGCCATTGTGACAGCATAGCCTTTTCGTTTAAGAATAAAGGAAAGCGTTTTGAGTAGGCTTACGTTGTCATCTACGACCAGAATATTCGCTTCTCCTCCCATTTGACTTTACTTTTTTTTGCGCATGGAGAGCTTTATTGTAAAGCGGCTGCCTTTACCAGGCCAGCTCCGCACTTCGATTGCACCTCCATGTAAATCGATCAAAGACTTTGAAATCGCTAATCCAAGGCCCGTTCCCTTCTCCTTGGTGGTGAAGAGAGGCTCGAAAAGATTCTTCTGTGTCTCTTTAGTCATGCCCTCTCCTGTATCCGAAAAAGATATAGCCACAGAATCTGCATTGGCCAATCGAGATTTTATGACAAGCTCTCCACCTCCAGGCATCGCTTGGATGGCATTGAGGATGATATTATCAAAAACCTGGCTGATTTGAGCCGGATCCGCCAGAATGGCCGGCAATGATCTCTCCAAATGGAATTTGACTTTTACATTCTGTGGAACTGAAATTTGAGAAAGCGTTTCTCGAACTAAGGTGTTTACATCAACATTCTGTTTGGTCAACGACCTTCCGCGAGCAAAACCAAGAAGTCCGCTTATGATCCTTTCTAATTTAGCAGCTTCCTTCTTCAGGCATTCTAAACTTTCCTTGACCTCAGGTTCAAGGTTTTCCAGCGCCATCGCGAGAAAGTACGCTGAATTTTTTATCGCTCCCAGAGGATTGCGTAATTCATGACTCAATCCGCCAGCCAGTTCGCCTAAGACCGCCAGTTTCTCCTTACGGGCCAATTTTTCCTGAACCCTGTTTAATTCCTTTTCTGCAAGTTTGCGTTTAGTAATATCCCTTATCACTCCCACAGTTCCAATAAATGCCTTGTTCACAGTTCTTGGGTTTATCTCATAAATGCCGGAACTGTTGACCTCAACGACAATCACCTCTTTGCCTAGAGATTCAATAAAACCAGGTTTCAATCGCTTGCCTCTTTTTGAGACTAACCGTATTTCCAGGCCTGCGGTCTTTCTCTTTCCAGTTCGTCTCTCATCGAAGAGTTTTGGCGAATTTTTATCACCAGTTATTTTCCCTGCGTATTTTGGCAAGATTGTCGAGCGGCTGACATCTTCAATATCAGGAGGATATATCAATTCACTGAAATGCTTGCCGATCAATTCCTCTGGACCATAACCCAGTATCCTCACAGCATCATTTAAGAAAGAAAATTTCCCGTTGACATCGATTCTGTATATGATGTCAGGAATCGTCGAAACAAGGCATCTGAAATTTTCTTCGGTTGTTTTTAGCTCTTGTAAGCTTTTTTCGAGTTGCAGATTGAGATTTCTCAATTCTTCTCCAACTCTCTTGCGCTCGATGGCATAAAGAATAGACCGTTTCAACAGGTTGCCGTCCGCCTGGTTTTTAATCAGATAATCTTGAGCTCCTTTACTGATTGCTTTGGTCGCAAGTGCCTCATCTTCCAGTCCAGTCAGCAAAATAATCGGTACTTCCGGCGCCCGGGTGTTTACCTCCATGAATGTATCCATTCCATTGGATCCCGGTAGCGAGAGATCCAACAGGATAATATCGATTCCTCCCTTAACAAGGTGTTCAAATCCCGACGAGAGTCGGTCGACACACGTTAAATCCACATCGAATTGAGCGTTCTTCGCCTCAGTTAACATTTTCTTTGTTTTCTCAGTATCAAAAAGGCTGTCCTCGATCAGCAGAGCTTTTATAGGTTTTTGACTCACTCTATTTTTCCTGGAAGGTAATAAGAATTTTTATTCTTTTGCACGATGAGTTTTTGATCCTTATTCAGGATTTTAAAACTAGAGGAAGATTCACAGTGAAGGTACTCCCTTTTCCGATCTTACTCTTGACTTCAATACTGCCACCATGTCCTTCAACAAAGGACTTGGTGATAGCCAAGCCAAGGCCAATTCCCCTGGCCTTGGTGGAGAAAAGCGGCTCAAAAAGCCTACTCAAGTTTTGCTCGGGAATACCAAACCCTGTATCTGTAATAGATATGGCCACCTGCTTATCCTTTCGAGCTCTGGCCTTTATAGACAATTGGCCTCCTTCAAGCATGGAATGGATAGCGTTGAGAATAATGTTCTCAAAGACCTGACCGAGTTGATCAGGATCGGCCTCGATATCCGGCAGCTCTTCACTCAGCTGACTTAGGACCTTGACCTTCTCAGGGAAGTCATTGCGAGAGAGTATGTCTTGGATTATAGTTCTGACATCAACTTTTTTCCGGATCGGAGGTTTAAGGCGAGCAAAGTTAAGAAGATTTCGGATAATCCTCTCTGATGTTTCGACCTCAATATCCAGCAGTTTCAGTGTTTCCTCCACCTCTAGCTCTGAATCTTCTAGGGCAATATTAAGGAAGTAAGTGGCGTTTTTGATTGTTCCGAGGGAGTTGCGCAGTTTATGGGCCACACCTCCGGCAAGCTGCCCAAGAATGGTCAATTTCTCCTTTTGAGCCAATTTTTCCTGAGCCTCCCGGAGCAACTTCTCTGCTCGTTTTCTCTCAATGGCATAAAGAATAGCACGCATCAACAAGTTACTGTCCACGCGGCCTTTAACCAGATAATCCTGCGCCCCGCGCTTTACCGCCTCTACGGCTAACGTTTCATCCTCGAACCCCGACATCACGACAATAGGAATCATAGGTGCGTGTTTGAGTACCTCCTTGAAAGTATCTAATCCATTGGAATCCGGCAGCATGAGGTCCAACAGGACAATATCGATCCTGTCCCCGGCAAGATATTCCTTCCCTAGCGAGAGTCGGTCAGCACATTCTAATTTGACTTTGAACTGAGAGCTCTTTGGTTCCGCCAACATCTTCTGGACACGGCGGGTAGCAACAAGGCTATCCTCGATTAACAGTACTTCGAGAAGTTTCTCTTGCATTTATACACACCTCTTAAAGGTCAAGAAGCCTATTCAGCCGCACCAATAATCCCTCATAACTAACGTCTTTCTCTCTATTTAACAATCTCTGGCAGACCTCTGCACACTCAAAAAGTACGAAGATGATCTCTGCGTTAATCTCGATAGTTCCCTCCTTCGCCGAATTGAAAAATGTCTCTAGAGTTTTTGTGACTTTGTTCAGCTCGTTAAAACCTACACTCCCTGAAGAACTCTTAATAATATGTGCCTGCCGAAAGAGACGGCCAAAAATATCCGAGTGCTCCCTTAACTCCTCAGTAGGAGAACCCATTATATCGCCAGGTTTTTGTCTTTCACTTCTATTCTTCAGTCCTTCATTTAAACTCAATAGAACCTTTCTCATTTCATCTATGAGATTCTGTGCTTCTTCGTAGAAAGCCTCCATCAATTCCTTATCGTCGATTATCTCTGACATTGCATCTCCTGCAAACCTCTTGTTTACTTCTCCCAATTCCCCAGTGATTCGATTATTGCGCTCACAGCCTTCGGAGTCAGGATGAAGATCAGATAGCCTCGATATACCTCCTCTCTCACGAGAAATTCACTTTCCATAATTACCGCATGCTCTGTTTCTTGAGACAACTGAGCCAGGATTTGATCCAAAATAGCCCCCAACATATCATGAGCAAATCCAGGAATAGAATAAGTCATTTTGATTTTCAGTCCCTGGGCTAGCACCCGGATATAAGATCCCGCTACTATATTCCCCAATTCTTTTAAAGCCGAAATCCCCATATAATCCAGGCTCTCTATATGAGCCGGCTTCTGACCGGTAAGAACATTGACTAACCTCAGAGTTTCAGAAGAGGAAAGCACCAAAAGGATACTTCCCTTGACTTGTCCTTTAACATAAAAATGGATCACAGAGACTATTTTATCCCATCCCCCTAAGAGATCCGGAACCTTGCCTAAGGTTTCTACCTCAACATTAGGTATCGTAATGTCGACCTTCTTGCCCAGCATCGTTGATAGACTTGTGGCCGCATTCCCGGTAGCTATTGAGCTAATCTCTCGCAAAGCATCAAGTCGTATTTGATCAAAAGCTCTGAAAGTCATTGTATCACCTCTCTTGAGAGTAATGATCCCACATCCACAATAAAGGCTGCCTTCCCTGTGCCAAGGATAGTCGCGCCGGAGACTCCCTTGATTTCCTTCAAAATTCCGGTCAGTGGCCTAATCACCACCTCCTGTTGTCCGAGAAGATTATCTACAACCAGACCTGCGTTTTTTAATCCTGCCTCAACGACTATGACTGGGTTTGTAGGGACTCTGTATGATATATCCGAAGATGGATGCCGGAATTTCGAAGATGGAAAGCCGAATTTCTTTCCTAATCTGATTAAAGGAAGCACCGTATCTCTATAAGAAATTATCTCGTGCTGCCCCATAGTCTTGATCTCCTGAACCGAAATCTTGATGGTCTCAGCTATATAAGATAATGGAACACAATAGGTCTCGTCTTCGATGCCCACCAGCATGGCCTGGACTATGGCCATGGTTAGAGGCAATTTAATTGAAAAAGTAGTCCCCTCAGTTGGCTTGGTATCGATCTCAAATGTTCCTCCGAGCGATTCCACCTTGATTCTCGATGCATTCAATCCGACTCCCCTCCCTGCTGCCTCTGTAACCTTCTTGGCTCTGCTGTAGCCGGGGCAGGTAATAAGCTTAATGACCTCATTCGGAGGGAGAGCCGAGAGCTCTTCTTTGGCGATGAGTCCTTTCTTTAGAGAAATTTCTTTGATCTCCTCAATATCTATCCCCCGACCGTCGTCAGAGAGCTCTATCATGACAAAACTCCTCTCCCTTCTGGCGCCGAGCTTTATCTTCCCTCTCCTTGGTTTTTTTAATCTCTCTCTTTCTTTAGGTTCCTCAATCCCATGAGTGACTGCATTCTTTAAGAGGTGAAGCAGGGGCTCATTTATCTCATCCTGTATACTCCGATCCAGACCGATTTCTCCACCCTCGATGAGCAAATCCACTTTCTTATTCTGGTCAGAAGCCAGGTCCCTCACCAATCGTGGATAGGGAGTGAAGATGTACTCTAAGGGCACAAGTCTGACCTGCATCATCTGGGCCTGGAGCTCTGAAATCAATCTAGACATCTGGGCCACGGTCTCTTCCAAGGCATTATTCTCAATCGCCTGTGCTATCTGGGCGAGCCTGATTTTATTGATAACCAATTCTCCAGTTAGGTCCATGAGACTATCCAGTTGACTCAAGGGAACTCGAACAGCCTGGACTCCAGCATAAGATCGGGCTGAATAAGTTTCTTCAACCTTCTTCTCATTCGTACGGGAATTGCCAATATCATCTTCTACTCGTGTCGCTTTTTCCTCCTCTAAAGGCTTTCTCTTGATTTTGGACATGCCGGAAGCCATCTCATCAAATCTTTTGACTAATGAGGCCACCCTTACTCCCTTAGAAAACTGACCCTTCTTTATCTCTTCTACTAAATTTTCCAAGACGTCCACGGATTTGAATAATTCATCCACAATATTCTTTCTTATCTTTAGTCTCCCACCTCTCATCAATGCCAAGACAGCCTCTATGGAGTGGGTCAGTTTCACAATATCCTCATATCCCATGCTCTGGGCTGTGCTTTTTAGAGTGTGACTTAAGCGAAACAACTCATGAAGCAAAGTTAAATTTGTAGGTTCTTTCTCAAGACTGATTAAAACATTATTAAATGAATTCAGGGTCTCCTGCGCCTCACTCAGGAACAATAATTTGTATTCAGCAACGTTCATCGTTAATCTTCACTTCATCGATTGACTGCTCTTATGATTTCCTCTGCAATTTGGTGTAATGGAACAACTTTATCCACCACTCCTGCCTGGATGGCCATCTTAGGCATACCATAAACAACGCATGTGGATTCATCCTCTGCGATTATATAACCTCCATATTTCTTGATGTCCCGCGAACCTTCAGTCCCATCATTCCCCATCCCTGTCAGGACCACTCCCGTTGCATTCTTGCCATAGATGGGTGCGAGAGAAATCATGAGTTTATCAGCAGAGATCAAAGAAGAGCATTCATTTTCTGAAAAAGGTATCAACTTAATTGATTCCCCCTCCTTCCCTTTTGACTCAACCATGCAGTGATAGTCTGCTGGTGCAATCAGAACTTTTCCCTGTTGGATAGACTCTAAGTCTTCTGCCACTTTCACGTTTAAAACTGATTCCTTAGCCATCCGGTCAGCGAGGGAAGGCACAAATTCTGCGGGCATATGTTGAACCACCAACACCCCTGCTCGCAAATCGACTGGAAGCTTTGGAATAATCTGGCTTAAGGCCCTAGGACCACCGGAGGAACAGGCTACGATCACTATCTTATTTGTTGATTTGGGAATCGGCTTTAGGATTCCCTCATTGGTCTTTTTTATAGTTACTGGAGTGAGTTTACTCTTTTCGACACCAGAAGCAAACTTTATATTTGATATCAATTCTTCCTTTATCTCTCTTAGATCCCGAGAGATCGGTCCACGTGGCTTATGTATTAGACTGACAGCACCATATTCTAAAGCCTTTATGACCTTCTCGCCCAAAAACTCGCTAAATCCAGTGACTATCACGACAGGAGTGGGAAATTCCTCCATGATGTAGGCCACACAGGTGAGGCCATCTATTTCTGGAAGTCCAATATCCATAGTCACGACATCAGGTCTTAATCCTTCAATAGCACTTAAAGCCTCCACGCCATTTCTGACAGTCTTTATGACTTCACACTCAGGATCAGACTCAATTATCTTAGTGAGCATTTTTCTCATGAATTGGGAATCGTCTACGACAAGAACCCGTATCTTCTTAAGCATGCGGACTGGCTCCACTCTACTCTTATTTAATATTTTCTCTCTCCTAAGCAGGCAGTCTTAACGATGACCGATCCATCTTTGGTATCAAATAGCACGGTGCGGCCGAACTGATCACCCACCTCTTCAGCAAGGATTTCGATATTATGCCCTTTTAATTCTTCTCTCGCTGCCATGATATTTTTCCTCCCCACATCCATGATGCTGTCCGAGGCTATTATCTCAGGAAACATATTCGCACCGCCGAATATCTTAGCCTTCATATCTTGTGTCCGGGAGCCTCGCTTCATCATCTCATCAATCATCATGTTTATAGAAACATCTGTAAATCTAACAGGATGGGACTTATCGTGGGTCTCTTCTCTATAAGGGAGCACGATATGAGCTAATCCTCCTCTCCTGAAAGCTCTATCATACAATGTCACAACCACACATGAGCCTATGCCAACTGCCATCATATATTGGGGGGATTCTGCAATCCTTATTTCACCCATTCCCACAGTTATTTCCATAGTCTCTCTGCTTTACAAAGTTTAATTATTTCCGATTAATGTTCACGTCAAACACTCTGCAATACCGCTTTCACGACTCCTGCTATATTGGAGGGCATAAAGGGTTTTACGACGAAGTCTTTGGCTCCTGCCTGGATACATTCTTCTACGATTTGCTCCTGGCCCATGGCGCTGACCATCACCACCTTCGCTTGGGGGTTTGTCTTTATCATCGCCTTCAGAGCGGAGAGAGCATTTTCACCTTTAACCTCAGGCATGATGATGTCTAAAGTGACCAGGTCGGGGTTGAGTCTTTTGTAGAGTTCTGTAGCCTCTGTGGCATTCTCTGCCTCTCCCACAATCTGGTGTCCTTCTTCACTCAGGATGTCAGAAAGCATCTTGCGCATAAATTTGGAATCGTCAACTATCAGAATATTAGCCATCTTTTAACCTCCATTTTTTCACGACGAACGAAAGACGTTCGCTTCGCTGAGAAAAAGGACGAATTACGGAACCTGTTCTTTATGTCCTTCGTCCTTTATTGCTGGATTACTCACATCGGCCAGTTTTTCTACCTCGTGAGGAGCTAAGACCTTCTCTAAATCTAGGATCATGATGAGCCTTTTATCCATTTTGCCTATTCCTCTGATATAATCTTTTTTCCCTTCAGTCTGGATCAATTCAGGAGCAGGCTCGATATTCTCTTCTGGAATCTTCAATACCTCTGGAACCTCATCAACCAACATCCCTACAGTTTGATCATTGACTTCAGTCACCACAATCCTCGCGCTCTCAGGAAGATTCTCCTGGGGGGTAAGTTCGAACTGCTTAGCCAAATCTACGACGGCTACGATCTGACCTCTTAAGTTTGTCACTCCCTGGACGAAGGAAGGCGCCTCCGGGATACGACTGATGTTTGTAACCCTGGTTATTTCTCTCACTGCGCCGATGTCTACTCCGTATTCCTCGCTTCTTAGACGGAAATTGACTAATTGAACCATTTCACCCGTGGGTTTTTCCGTTCTTTCTGCCATATCAGTACCTCCTCATTTCTCTAATATGTTCGGCTCTCTTTTCTTCTTTTGATCCATCAGGCTCTGAATTTCTTACCCTATTCAACTTCTCTCTTGCCTCAGCGACTCTTTCGGCTATTGGTCGAATTTGTCGGGGCTTTGGATCCAGCTCCTCTGGCTTTGCTATTTTTTTTTCTCCGTCAACCTTAAACTCGGCCACCAAGCTATTCAAATCCATCCCCATCTGGGCAAGGAATTGAACAGATGCAGCCATTTCTTGCATTGTGGCTACCATCTGCTCTGTGGAAGCACCCGCCTGTTGGGTGGAAGCAGAGGCCTCCTCAGCAACAGCAGCTACATCAGCTACTAATTTTACTACCTGCTTAGCACCTGCGGACATCTGTTGAGAAGCAGCCGAGATCTGCTGAAGCATGGAAGATATGCTCTGAGTTGATTGTAGAATTTCCTCTATAGACTCGCTTGTCCTGGCCACCACTTCTTTTCCCTGAGAAAACTGCTTAAAGGTCTCTTCCATACTTCTTGTTGCCTCTTGGGCATCCTGGTTGGTTTCTTTGATGAGCTGGCCTACCTCTTTTGCCGATTTGTCTGAACTCTCTGCAAGCTTCCGAACCTCTTCTGCCACCACTGCAAAACCCTTGCCCGCCTCACCTGCCCTGGCTGCTTCGATAGCGGCATTTAGAGCTAAGAGGTTGGTTTGATCAGCGATACTGGAAATCATATCCACAATTTCACTCATCTGTTCGGAGCGCTGGCTCAGTTTTATCACTGTCTCTGAAGTGGCTGTTGTTGAGTCGAAAATCTTATCAACAGCAGAGACGGTCTCTTTTACAGTCTCTGCTCCTCTTTGTGCGGACTTACTGACCTGTAATGAAGCTGCGGCTGCCTCCTGAGCGGATTTAGCTCCCTCCGAGATCGAGACATTGAGTTGTTCCATAACGTTGGCGGTCTCCTCAACCCTCTGGGCTTGTGTCTGGGCTCCCTTGGCAAGCTGCTGGATGGCAGATGAGACCTCCTGGATAGAGGCGTTAGTCTGCTGTGTTGCTGCGGAAAGCTGCTGGCTAGAGGCAGAAACGTTTTGGGAACTGCCTAAAATCTTAATAATCATGTTTTTCAAGCTGCCCAGCATCTTATTAAAGCTGTCTGCCAGGTCACCAATCTCATCCTTGCTTGCTACGGCAACAGTAGCGGTCAAATCACCTGCTGCTCCTGCAATTTCGTTTATTTTGCTGACTACTGTACGAACAGAACTGGTAATGTTACGCGTGATAAAAAGTGCAGCTCCTACAGAAACAATGATGGCTACAATGAGCATAACCCAGAGAAAATTTCTGGTTACGGCGTAGTTACTATCGCTAGTTTCTTTTTCTCTGAGCATTAGCTCACCATTCCTGGCCTCGATAGTATTTACCACAGCCTCTAATTTTTCTACCAATACCCTTCCCTGTCCTGCGGAGAGAGCTGCGGCTTGAATGTTATCACCTTGGCGGCTTAAGTCTTGAACCTCAAGCACAGTCTTCTTCCAATCAGAGTAGGCTTTCTTAAACTCAGCGATATCATTCTTCCCCTCAGGTGTAGTTAATGAATCTAACTTATCAAGCCTCTGCTTCATCTCAGTTTCAGATTGATCCATATCTGCTACACATTCATCCATCTCTTCAGTCTTAGTCGCTAATATTAGGTTCTTCTCCTCACGGTGGATCCTTAATACATCCTGCTTGATCTTGGCGCTCAATAACTGCCTGGTAGAAGCATAATCCACAATATGATTCAACCTGTTGTTAAGGCTAGCCAACCGAAGCGTTGCTATAAAACTCACAATTACCATAAGCAAAAGAATGATGCCAAAACTAAAACCCAATTTCTTCCCAATTGTCATTTTCATCATTTTTAAACCTCCTATATAATGAGAGTTTTAGCTGTTCGCAGTGTACTGTCTGCAGTTTGCAGAGATATATGAGCCAACATCCCAGCTCATATACTCTTCTTGCAACTGTAAATTGTTCACTTTTTCTGATATATTCTCTCCTTCAAATCCACTATCTCCAGACAGTCAAACATGTCTGGGGGAAGACTCTCTGTTTTACCAACAATGAGAAATCCACCGGGATTCAAGGCGATACATAGGTTGGAAAGAACTTTTTCTTGAAGCTCTTTTTGAAAATATATCAAGAGATTCCGGCATAGAATCAGGTCCATACTTGATTTTAAATCACCTGAGACTATATCGTGGTTTTCGAAGTTGACCAAAGCTCTTGCTCCATCACTCACGACAAATCTGTCTTGGAACCGGGTAAAGTATTTAAACAATATATGGGCACCCATATTCCGCAAGGCCTTTCTATCAAAAGAACCCCAAGGTGCTTTCACTAAGGCTTCTGTGTCGATATCCGTAGCTAATATTTTTATGTCAAAATCATCTAGCCTATTTCCCAGGAATTCACAAAAAAGGATAGCTACACTGTAAGCTTCCTGACCAAACGCAGCGCCACATGACCAGACGCGAATTTTTTTGACTCCTTGGACCTGCTTTTGAGCAATAACCTCGGGGATGATTATATCGCCCAACAAATCGAAAACTCTGGGATCACGGAAGAACTCACTGACTTTTATGGTGAGGCACTCTATAAGCCGGTCATATTCTTGAGGGTCTCTGTTAAGCAACAAAATATAATCCCAATAGGCGGCACACCCGGCCAAATGGAGCCTATGCTGGATTCTTCTTTTCAGGATCTGCGGCTGATACTGGCTAAAATCTATGTTCCGATTTCTCAATATTTTATCCAGGAGAAACTTATATTCTCTGTCATTTTTTATTTGATCTTCAGGTTGTTCCACTTTTACAGAATAAGGCATTTGTTATTGTAAGGATTTCTTTCTTCAAATTTATAATTTCAGGTGTGTAGGAAGTTTTATCGTGAAGGTACTGCCTTTTCCTAATTCACTCTCCACCTCGATTGTTCCTCCATGCCCTTCAACCAGAATTTTGGTGACTGCCAAACCAAGGCCAACCCCCTTGGCCTTAGTGGTAAAGAGTGGCTTAAAAATCTTGCCTAGGTCTTCCTTAGGTATCCCCTTTCCTGAATCTTTGAAAGAAACAGATATCCATTCTTTACTGCAAGCGCTGGACTTGACAACCAAGCTGCCACCCTCTGGCATAGCCTGGATAGCATTGAGGGTGATGTTTCCGAAGACTAGAGTGAGCTGGTCAGGATCGGCGAGTATTGTTGGAAGGCCTTCATCGAGTTTGTTTGTCATCTCGATTGTCTTAGGTATAGCGTTTCGAGATAGCACATCCTGGACAACTGCATTGACATTAACCTTATGCCGGGAAGGGGGCTTAGGTCGAGCATAATCGAGAAGACTGCTGATGATTCTCTCGGACGTGGACACTTCCTTCATCAGGAACTCCAGCGTCTCCTTTACTTGTGGCTCAGGCTTTTCTAGAACCATATTGAGGAAGTAGGCCGCATTTTTTATTGTGCCTAGGGGATTTCTCAGCTCATGACCTACTCCACCAGCAAGCTGCCCAATAACAGTCAATTTCTCTTGACGAATTAACTCTTCCTGTGCCTCTTTCAGCTCTTTTGTTCGTTTTTCAACCATTTCTTCCAGCTGTTCCGAGTACTCCTTCAGCTTTTCCTCTCTCTCCTGCTGCTCTTTCTGACGGAAATTCTCTAATTCCAACTGGAGTCGTTGACGCTCGATGGCATAGAGGAAGGCCCGGACCAACAGATTTCCATCGACTTTGCTCTTGACTAAATAATCCTGCGCGCCTTTGCGGACGGCATTTATGGCCAGTTCTTCATCATCGGTTCCAGTCAGGATTATGATGGGGATATTTTTTCTCCGATTATAGATTTTGATGAAGGAATTGAGTCCCTGACTGTCTGGCAAGTTCAGATCCAAAAGAATAACATCGGTCTTTTCTTTAGCAAGATGTTCCAGGCCCGATTCCAGTTGTTCTACACAAGCAAGATTGAATGAACCGTGTCCTGCTTCATTGAGCATTTCCTTTACCAGGCGTGCATCTCCGGGATTGTCCTCGATGAGTAAAACTTTGACTTTTTTCGCCCCTGAACTGTTCTTTTTTGGTGTGCCATTCATAGTTTTTTCTCAGAATAAATCATTCATGAGGGGGGAGCTTCACGATGGTTAACCAGAAATCTTCGATACTCCTCACAACCTTAATAAATTCTGTCAGACCCACTGGCTTCGTGATATAGCAATTGGCGTGCAGATCATAGGACTTCAAAATATCCTTTTCCGCTTTAGATCCTGTCAGAATAACGACTGGAATACGCTTCAAGTCGGGCTCTTCTTTTATTCTCGCCAGCACTTCACGGCCGTCCTTTTTGGGCAGATTCAAGTCGAGAAGAATAAGATCAGGATTAACCTTGTCTGAGTGTTTCCCTTGTTTTACAAGATAAGAAAGAGCCTCCACCCCATCTTTTGCCACATGCAATTTGTTGCAAACCTTCGCCTCTTTTAGAACGTCTTCGATCAACCATACGTCACCGGGATTGTCTTCAACCAATAAAATTTCGATGGGCTGGCCTAATGGAGAATTATTCATCCCTGTCACCTCCGTGAGTTGGAATCGCAAAATTAAACGAAGAGCCTTTCCCCGGCTCGGATTTCACCCAGATACGGCCGCCATGGCGCTCCACAATCTTTTTACAGAGAGCCAATCCGATGCCTGTTCCAGGATAATGCTCGCGTCCATGAAGCCGCTGGAAGATGACGAATATACGATCTTTGTACTCCGTATCAAAACCGATGCCGTTATCTCGCACTGAAAATATCCACTCTTCGCCATTTTGATAGGCTGTTATATGAACGCGCGGCACTTTATTATCGTTGAATTTTATTGCGTTGCTGATGAGGTTCTGGAACAGTTGAATAAATTGTGACCAAGCAGCATTGATTACCGGTAGAGGATCATGAGTGATTTTTGCACACCTTTCTTCGATCTGTTTATTGAGGTTTGTGACGGCCTGTGCAAGAGCAGCTTCGGAATTCGTCATTTCGACATATTCTTTTTTCGTGTTCAAGCGCGAAAAAGACAGCAAAGCCTCAATGAGCGCCTGCATACGGTTTGCCCCCTCCACAGCGAAGTGAATAAAATCATCGGCAGTTTCATCAACTTTTCCCTTATAACGGTCAGCAAGAAGCTGGGTGTAGCTGGCAACCATTCGCAATGGTTCCTGAAGGTCATGTGAAGCCACATAGGCAAACTGTTCAAGTTCCTTGTTGGAACGTTCCAACTCTTTATTCAGCCTCATCAACTTTTTTTCTGCGCGCTTGCGTTTGGTGATTTCACTTCTCAGTTTGTCATTGGCCTTCTTGAGCTTTGCCGTTCGTTTTTCCACCAGCTCCTCAAGATGTTTACGGTATTTCCTTAATGCTTCTTCCGTTCGCTTGCGTTCCAAAGAATAAATGATTGAGCGCTTCAGCAGCGGGCTGTCCACCTTCCCTTTAACCAAATAATCCTGTGCGCCTTTCTGGACGCACTCCATGGCGAGAGATTCATCTTCAAGCCCGGATAGCACTATGATGGGAACTTCCGGAGTGTGAGACTGCACCTTTATGTAGCTTTCCACCCCATCGGAATCAGGGAGTGAGAGATCAAGCAAGACAATGTCGATCCCGCTTTCAGCCAGACAGTTCAGTCCATCTGCAAGACAATCCACACACTCTGACTCGACATTAAAGTTCACGCTCTTGGCTTCATCCAGCATTTTTTGAATTTTTTTTGCTGAAAGGGGACTATCTTCAATAAGCAAAACTTTAATATTCTCGTTAATCATTTTTCATCTTTCACTCTTACAAGCAATGAAGCGTTCCTCTGTCATGTTTCTCTTTATCAATTTATTATGCATTTAGGGAAGGATTGTTCTTATTTTTTTATTCGCAAATCACAGAGGGATTAGTTCATCCTGGAATGGAGAAGAGAGAGAATATTGTCGATATTCACCCTAGTTATCACTGTTTTATTCGCTCACCGAGATTTTCAGGTTTATCGAAGGTAATCTTAAGCGATGCCCCTTTTGTTCTATCCAGTTGTATTTCGCCTTCGAGCTGATTGACAAGGGCATTGATAAGCCGAAGACCCAATGATTCTGTGTGGTGAATATCCAGATCTTCAGGAAAACCCACGCCGTTATCGCTGACGATGAGAGTTTGTTTGCTGTTCTCTCCAGGCTTCATTTTGATTTGAATCTCATATTTAGAATTGTTCCCTCTCTTAAAATCATCAGGGAAAGCATGTTTCAGAGAATTCGAAACAAGCTCATTGACGATCAATCCACAAGGAATGGCAGTATTGACGTCCAGCAAAACATTGTTGACATCTTCTTTCAGTTTGATTGAATCCGAATCAACTCCGTAAGACCTGAATAGGTCAGATGTGAGTTCCCGGATATAATCCGCAAAGGCAATCTTTGCCAGATCTTTGGAGTGATACAAATTTTCATGGATGAGAGCCATTGATCTGATGCGGTTTTGCAGTTCCTTTATGAAATGGAGAACAGCTTTATTTTTAATATGTGCAGATTGGATATTTAGCAAACTGTGGATGAGCTGCATGTTGCTTGTAACACGATGATGAATTTCCTTAACAAGCAATTCTTTTTCTTTTAATGAAGCTTTGAGTTTTTCTTCAGCCTTCTTGCGATCAGAGACATCTCGAAAAACTAGAATCACTCCAACGACGTTTCCTTTATCATCTTTGATAGGAGCACCGCTTACATCGACTGGCATTTTTGTGCTGTCTGTTGTCACCAACAGAGTATGATTCAGTCTACTCATAGTCGCGCTGCTCTGTATGATCTCTGTTTTAGAATCCTCGACCAACTTCCCATTTTCTTCATTGATTACATGAAACACGTTTTTAAGAGTTTTCCCTATGGCATCTTTCTTTTTCCAACCAGTCAGTGTCTCAGCAACCGGATTCATAAATGTTATTTTGTCCTCTCCGTTAGTGGCAATCACTGCGTCACCGATACTCTGAAGCGTTGTGGATAGCCATTCCTTGCTTTCCTTAAGTTCTTTCTCAACCTTATGCTTGTAGAGTGCTATTTCTATGTTGGAATACAGCTCTCTGTCTTCGAAAGGCTTTATGATGTACCCATAAGGTTCTGTTATTTTAGCCCGATCCAATATTTGTTTGTCAGAAAAGGCAGTAAGAAACACAACCGGGATATTGAAACGGACGCGGATTTGAACAGCGGCTTCGATACCATCCATCTCTCCCTCGAGCTTTATATCCATAAGCACTAAATCGGGAGAATCTTCTTCAGCTCGTTTTATGGCTTCTTCTCCTGTAGAGACCTGACATGTGACTTCATACCCCAAGCCAGATAATGTACTTTTAATGTGAGAAGAGATGATGGCGTCGTCTTCGACGATCATGATTCGGTTTGCAGCCATTATCTTACATCTCTTAAAGTAATTCGAAATTCCGTCCCTTTCTCTCTATTCAGCTTAATCTCGCCATGAAGTTGATCCTCTGCCAGAATAGAGACTAAATGGAGTCCCAATGATTTAGTTTGTTTAATATCCAAGTCTTTCGGCATCCCAACACCATTATCGCTGACGCATAACTCAAGATCTTTTTTATTGAGAGAACGGAGGCCAACTTTAATCTCTCCTTCTTTTTCATTCGGAAATGCATATTTCAGAGCATTGGAAACAAGTTCGTTGATTATCAATCCACAAGGAATGGCATTGTCTATGCCTAAAGCCACATCCTCAATGTCTAGATTTAAGGAAATTTGACCTAACGAAGCTCTATATGAGCGAAAAAGTCCATTGACAAGACTGTTAATGTATTCTCGGAAGTTTATTCGAGCCAGGTCAAGGGATTGGTAGAGTTTTTCGTGAATAAGAGCCATGGATTTCACCCGATTCTGGCTCTCCTGGAACATCTCGATATTCTTTTTCCCTTTGATGTGTTGAGACTGGAGGAATAGCAGGCTGCTTATGACCTGTAAGTTATTCTTTACTCGATGATGAATCTCTTTGAGCAGTAATTCCTTTTCCTTCAGTGACGCTTTAAGTTTCGCATCCGTTCGCTTGCGCGCGGTGATGTCTCTGTATATCCCGTAAATCCCCACCAATTTGCCCTCTGCCATAACAGGTGAGGCAAGAACAGAGACATCAAAGAGTGTTCCGTCTTTGTGCTGGCGCTTAGTTTCTAGAGAAACACTTTCTCCTTTCTTCACTTTCTCTCTAATCGACTGACATTCCTTCATTAAACTCTTAGGAACAATGCTCTCATCCACATATTTCCCGGCAACCTCATCATGAGTGAATCCAAACAATTTGGTGAAATCATCGTTTATACGAATATTACGGCCCCTATCATCCGCCATGACGATTGCCTCCGGGGCGCTCTTGAATAACTGATCGATATAAGCTTTTTCGAGTTTTAATTTTTTCTCTATATTTTTTCGGGCAGTGACATCTCTGACTATGGCAGTCGCTGTGTGCCACCCATCTTCTGGCCTTGAAGAAACAGATAGTTCAATCGGGATAATTGTTCCATCCTTTCTTAAACCCTCAAGCTCTAAGATCTTGCCGAGGATCGAGCCAGTACCAGTTTTTACAAAATTGGAAAAGCCTTCCTTTATCGCCTCCTTATACTTCTCTGGGACAACTTTCATTAGACTCTGCCCTTGGATTTCTTCTTTGGTGTATCCAAAAATCTTTTCTGCGGCTGGATTCCACAAAATAATCTTCATCTCGGAATCTATGGATATCACAGCATCAACAGATGTGTTAACGAGCTCACGATGTCTTTTTTCGCTCTCCAGCATTTCATCTTCAGTCCTCTTGCGCTCGATGGCCATGGCCACTTGAGTTGAGACAAAGGTGAGTATCTCCCTTTCCCTTTCTCCAAGTTGCGGATCTCCTGGATAGCTCTGAATGACTAGAGCACCTAAAGTATTTCCCTTGATAATCAGGGGAACACCAAGCCACTCCTGCCAAGTCTTATCACCTATGAATTCTACTTCTCCCATTTTTTTAAGTTTTTCAAATTCCTTGAATGTGACCAAGATGGGCTTTTGTATACGAATAACATACTCGGTCAGACCACGCCCATTTTTTCTGGGAGGAAGCGGTTCCTCATATTCATCGGAAAAATAGGGGAATTCCAGGGATTCTCCGGAAGAATCTAAGAGCGCAATGAAACAATTCTTTGCCGGCATGAGTTCCATAATTATTCTGTGGATAGAATGAAAGAGATTAGACAGGTTGTCAGACAGATTTGTCGCTTGAGAGATTTTATACAGTGAAGCTTGGACCCCTCTTTCCTGTTTTTTCTCTGTAACATCCCGGAAGAAACCCATATTGCATTCACTCCCCAATATAAAACATTTGGACGTATTAATATCTGCATACAGGATCGTTCCATCTTTCTTCAAACATGGAATGTCCTCTGCCAACGATTTCTTTCCTCTTGCCTGTGCTTCAAATTCTGAGAGTACGCGCTGTAAGTTTTCTCTTGGATGGAGCTCTTCCACTCCCATTTTTTTCAATTCCTTTTCTGTATAACCTAACATTTTGCATATGGCAGGATTGGCAAATTCGAACTTTTTTGTTTTAATATCGGCTATGAGAATTCCTTCAGCACTCGCTTCAAAAAGAGTTCTATATCTTGCTTCTGATTCTTTTAATTTTTCCTCTGCATTTTTTGTTCCTTCATCCCTCTGATGTTTCTCTATTATCTGTCCTAATCGTTCGGCGATAGAATCAATTAAACTCCTCTCTTGCTTAAGAAAAGGGCCCTCATCGCTCTCTGGCTTTTCTTTCAAATAACAGACTTTGATTGATCCTTCTTTGATGAAATTAACGGAAATATCCGCTTTCTGCATCCATAACGTTTCTTTAAAATTCTTGGTTTTGTATTTCTTATCTGCAAAAGTGATACACGCTCCTGTTATTTCTGGATATTGCCAACTGGCAGGGATGAAATTCACAATTTTTGTCAGCAGTTCGTCGATAGTTTTCCCTTCTTCTCTTAAAGTCTGATCCAACTCATAAAGGCAGTTCAGTTCCTTGATTCTTTCACCGAGATCGTGCGCCAATTGCTTGAATTCAAGCCCAACTTTTTTGCGCTTGGCAAAAATATTTGATAGCACGGCGCCAAACAATGAAAAACATATAAACATCAAGAATCGCATAAAGATTTCGGGATCAGGCACATCGGTGATCAGAATGCTGAGGAATGTCCCTTCATAAAAAAAGATATAATCAACAATCGCATCCACAATCCAAACAAGGAGCCCAAAAAGGATAGAAACAATTAAAATTTTAAGCCTTCTTTTCATTACACCCCCACATACCGTTCCTGATGACTTGTGGTTTTTTGGTTGAAGGGATCATCAGATGATTTCGTAACACGATGACATTTACTATTGCAGATGATCTGAAATTATGGTTGACGATAATATCAAAAAAGGATCATGCTATGGTTTTTAGGAATGAATTGATTAACAGGCTATTTCAGAGGCTTCAATGACGATCCGGGCACTTTCGCTCCGCAGCTTAAGAATGAAATTGCAACTCTGACAAATGTCGCTCTCATCATCATATCGAGGACATGTCGAAAGATTCTTCAGTATGTCTGTCAATTCCTGAGCTTTGCTCAGCTTTTTTGAGATAATCTTATTCCGGTGGATAGCCTGCGATAATTTTTTCATTCTATCCTCATACTCTAAAAAGATGGGGCACTCAACACGAAATTCAAATTTTCTCATTTTTCTCTTGCCAAAATTAACCTATAAAATATTTATTGTTTTTTTTCTTGATTACGCCCTCCTGTAATAACTTCTTGGCGTCTTGGATTATGGATACAAAAGCGACATCCATGATATAAGCTGTTTCTGGCAAAGAAATTCCCTCAGGGTTATCTCTGATGATAGAGAGAATCTCTTTTTCTTTTTGGGTTAATACTGTTGCTTTTGTCATTTCTGCTAAAAGATTCTTTTTTTGAATGACTTTCCCTGATATTTATTTCTCCACCCCAAAAAGTGACTCCATGGTAAGCGTAAGTTCCGGAAAATCACGAGAGGTGGATTCTGACTCAATTTCTTCACAGTGCAGGTTCCGCTTCTTATTCTGCCATCTCTCCCATTGCTTTCTAGCTTCACGTCGAGAGTCAAAAACGCCAGCCACCAAGGCACAAACTAATGCTACGAGAATTGATATTATCCATTGTAAAACACTCATTTTCTAAAGGCCTCCTTTGACTCGAAAAAAAGTATTAACAAACATTCTTTTTACTGAAGATTTTTTAGAGAGCATTTGTATGCGAAGAACACAATGCAAATTCGATGCCAATATTTAACTACTGGGTAAGATGGACAAAAAGAGAGAGATAAATACGAAAGCGGAAAATTTCTTTACTTAGACTATGGATTTTTTTCCATAGTCTATGGATTTTTTTCATGAATCTAATAAGAGAGGTGATAAGAGTCTAGTAAGTTATAGTTCTACCGGATATCTTTCAACATGATATTCTTTTATTTTGTAAAAGAGAGTTTTATAATCAACGCCCAGGATTTTTGATGCTTTGCTCTTGTTCCAGCTCACTTCATTCAGTACTTTTAGTATGGCTTCCTTCTCTGCCTTTTCTTTCGCATTCTTCCCCACTTCTTTGAGGGATGCCTTTAAACTTATTCCTTTTGTCGGTCCATCCTGGACCTTGCTGGGCAGATGCTGGGGATAAATCGTATCGGTGGCCAAAAGCACGGCACTTTCCATGACATTCCTGAGCTCACGCACATTACCCGGCCAAGAATACTGATTCAAAAGATTTAGAGATTCTTTAGCTATGTTTTTCACTTTTTGTTCAAATATCTTGGTGAATTTTTTTAAATAGTAATCGACCAACAATTCAATATCTCCATATCTTTCTCTTAAAGGTGGCAGAGAAATGGGAAAGACATTGAGTCTGTAGTAGAGGTCTTCTCGAAAACGGCCAGCAGTTATGGCTTTCTCCAGGTTGATATTGGTTGCAACAATGAGTCTGAAGTCGACTTTGACAGGTTTTTTTCCCCCTAAACGTTCGATTTCTCTTTCTTGAAGGGCCCGGAGAAGTTTCACCTGTGTGTGAGTGGTTAAGTTGCCGATTTCATCCAGAAAGACTGTTCCCTGGTCAGCCAACTCAAATTTGCCCAGTTTTCTTTCATGTGCCCCTGTAAACGCTCCCTTTTCATGGCCGAATATCTCGCTTTCCACTAGCGTATCGGGCAGAATGGCACAATCTATGACGACAAATGGTTTTTTATTTCGGACGCTTTCATTATGGATTGCTCTAGCAATCAACTCCTTCCCAGTGCCGCTTTCCCCTAGTAAAAAAACTGTAATATCATGAGCAGCGACTCTTTTCACAAGATCATGAACCTCTTGTATTTGGGTACTCTTACCGATAATATTCTCAAAACTGACCGTTCCATTGTGATTATTACTAGGATTGCCCTTTTTTTTAAGAATTGTTTGCGCTATCAGAGCATCTTTTATGATGGTCTTGATCTTCTCGATGTTCACGGGTTTGGAGAGATAATCGTAGGCTCCCAACTTCATGGCTTCTATGGCTGACGTTACAGTCTCGTACCCCGTCAACACGATAACAAACAAATTCTTGTCGAATCCTCTAATTTTCCTGAGAGTCTCTATCCCATCCATCCCGGGCATCTTCAAGTCCAAGATCACTAGATCGGGTTTCTCCTTTTTTATGGTTGAAATCCCATCTTGGCCATTTAAAGAAATGAAGACATCGTAGCCCTCCTCATGTAAGATTTTTGAGAAAAGCCAGCCGATGTCTTTCTCGTCGTCGATCACAAGAATTTTTTTCTTGTCCAAATTTAATCTCTCTTCTTTAAAAAAACTTTACAAGTTGATTGTCCTTCGTACTCTAAACAGGGTCAATGCCCCTTTTAGAGGAAAAAGCGGGTGATTTCACCTGCATTTTTATCACCTTATAAGAAGATATCCCATCACCCAATGAGATGAGGTCAGTTCATGTACAGAATGAAGAGCCTAGCTGTGAAATTTTGTCTTTTCCTGTTCTTTCCTCTTAACTTGATGATCTCTTGGCGAGCAAATGATAAAAAGCAGCCAACTCAACACTCCACAAATACTCCATATTAGCAACTCATGACTCATTAACAGGCTCCTTAACTCATATTTTTTTTAACGCAACCCCTCCTTCAATCAAAAAATCTAAGGTGGACCAGTTTTTTTTGCATTTTTTTGAACAACGGGGAGGTCTATGGTAAAGGTTGTACCCTTGTTACGCTGGCTGAATACGCTAATGAATCCTCTATGCTCTTGGATAATTTTCTTAACAATGGGCAATCCCAAACCTGTCCCATTCTTTTTTTTTGTATAGAATGGATCAAAAATGCGCGAGAGATCCTTTTCAGGAATTCCACATCCTGTATCTGAGATCTGAATTTCGATGAAATTTTTTCTATCTGACTTTTGAGTGATAATTATCAGATTCCCCCCATCTGGCATAGCCCAGAGTGAATTATCGATGATGTTCAAGAAAATCTTCTCTATAAGCTCATCATCAATCGTGACTAATGGGAGTTCTGTCCCATAAGTCTTAATTACTTTAACGTTCTGAACCACACACTTTAACTTGACAAGGTTGAGCACTCGATCCAAAAGAATGTGAATGTCGCATTTTTTAAAATTAGTTTCATGTGGTCGGCCAAACAGGATGAGTTCAGAAGCAATACTGTTGAGCTCTTCCACTTTATCAAGGATTGCTTCTGTAAACTCCCTGCGTTCATCCCCAGGAGAAAACTTGTTGTGAATGTGTTGTACGGACATGGCAATAAAATTGAGGGTATCCCTGATTTCATGGCCGATGCCTGAAGCCAGTCCCCCAGCAACATTCAATTTCTCCCTAACGATCAATTCTTCTTGATTTCGCCTTATTTCTTTATAGGCAGAGTCCAGCTCGTTAATAAGCGCCCTGGTTTCCTTTTTTGACTCTTTGAACTTTCGGTCTTTCTCAGAGAGTTTCGTTTTCAGATTTATCAATGGCTCAATTTGAGGTCCTTGGAGTTGGTGGCCCACATTGATCAATCCATCTGTTGGGCCTGATTCTTTTCTCAATTGTCCTTTCCTAATTCTTTTTTATCCCAGCCCTATTTCCCCTCCATAAACCTTAACGCTTCCTTTAAAGCTTCCTCGATTTTTTTCTTATTCCTGGCAACAATAAAAGGGCAGTAAAACCTCCCCTTTTCTGTCGTTACAATCCATCCGTCTTTGACGCCAGTAATATGATAGCCAGAATTCTCAGTTGGATTCATTGATTTCCCCCTAAAAAGTATTCAAATCTCTGTTGATGGGCTACCGCCGTAAGAATTTTTTTACTTTTTATTTTCACTTTCCTGTTTTCTGCTCGATTTCTTCAGTTCCGCCTGATCTAGATTCTGCACCAACTCTGCTATCGACTTTTCTTCTTGAATTTTCTTTGTGTGATGAGGATACATACCAAGCTTTGTGCCAAATTCCCACACACATCTCCATGTCCTCGTTAACTTGTTTCATATAAGATACTTACAACTGAAAAAGATTCCTGACTTTATCTATCCAAACGAATTTCTCCTTTTTTTTGCATAATTTCCATGGAATTTTTTCCATAGTTTTTGAGGGAATGAGAAAATATTTTGGAACTAATCGATTAGCATATAGAGTCCATTTCCCGAAAGGAACGTTTGGAACACTGCCCATACATCTAAAGCAGTCTGTTCTCTATTTTTATATAAAAAAAGAAGTGCTGGCTGTGTTGGGGTTTGAAAGCTAAGGAGGGTTTACGATGAGCATTCCCTGCCCAGCCAGCAAAGCAAGGGCACGTATTTTTTTAACATGCAAATATGGTGCCAAATCTAGAGATTTAAACACTAAACAATTTAAGAAGATATAATACCATTAGTTTCAATAAGTTGCGAATGAGAAAGAGTCAGAGTCATTAGAAAAATCTTTTATTCAATATAATAAACATTCCTGAAAATATGGACTAATATCCATAACAATAACTTTCACACACAATAGGATTCATTCCCTTTAACTGAAACCATCTTTGTTCTCTACCCCTGGAAAAAGGTGACAGGCTACTTTTCATCCTTGGAGAATCTCATTCACATCAGCGATACTGAAAGGTTTTTGGAGAAATCCAGAAGCTCCCTCCTGTTTAAACTCATCTAACAGGATCTGATCTATTAATTTGCCTGTCATCACTATCACTTTTGTTTTTGGAGAGTTTTCTTTTATGATTTTGAGTACATCAAGAGCAGACATCCCCGGCATGATAATATCTAAAAAAATAAAGTCAAAAAACTCCTTTCTTACCTGTTCAATCGCTTTCTTGCCCGACAATACAAATCTAACTTTGTGTCCTTCTGCACACAGCCATTTGGTAATCATTCGGCAGATCTCTTCTTCATCGTCTATTGCTAAAAAATTCCTTGCCTTTAATTCTTTCTGTCCCCTTATTTTTTTATCCGTTGGTTTTTTCTCTCTGCCATAAGACGTTACTATTGGCAATTTAACTGTGACGGTGCTGCCTTTCCCCTCCTGACTTTTCACTTCAATTATCCCCGCATGCCTTTTCACAATCCCATACGCAACGGAAAGACCAAGCCCTGTACCGGGAATCTTATTGCCTCCGATTGATCCTTTTGTCGTAAAGAATGGCTCAAACACCCTTCCCAAATTCTTCTCGCTAATCCCAATGCCTGTATCACTAAAACTGACTTCCACTCTTTCTTCGATACGATTAACATTTATCTCCAGTTTCCCCCCCCTATGGATCATGGCATCTCTGGAGTTCGTGATCAAGTTGAAAAACACCTGCTGCATCTCGGCTTTATTAATCTCTACATTTGGGTTTTTTTGGTATTTCCTCACCACTTCGATATTATGCTTTTTTATATGCTCTTCAAGTAGAGCGAGAGCGGATTCGACAATTTCTGTAATTGGAACGAACTCTTTCTCAGAGACTTCATCACTTGCAAATATCAGCAAGTCCTTAATAATTTTTGCTGCTCTACCAGAAGTAAGGAGAGCTGTTTCGATGGCCTCTTCGATATCTTCTGATCGTTTAGTCTTCTGGGCAAATTCCATGTGGCCTTTAATGATTTGAAGCAGATTGTTGAATTCATGGGCAACACCGCTTGTCAGAGTACCGATCCCAGCCATTTTTTCTGAATGGATGAGTTGGGCTTGAAGCACCTCTTTCTGTTCCTCTGCCCTCTTACGCTCGGTTATATCCCGCGCTATAGTATGCATATAAGGAATGCCGCCGATCTCAGTTTTTTGATTACTGAACTCTGTATCGACTTTTGTCCCGTCCTTTTTGAGAACCTTGGCGTCACTTGTGACCGGCTCTCCCGACATAATCCTGAGGAAATAATGATTATAGGCCTCAAGATCCTCAGCATCATGGATTTCGGGAATTTTCATCTTTAAAAGCTCATCTTTAGAATATCCTGTGAGAGCTGATGCTGCTTCGTTAACTTCTACAAATCTTGAATCTTCAGCAACAATGAAGATTGCATCCCGGGAGCCCTCAAAAATCGACCGATAGCGATCCTCGCTCTTTTTGAGTTGCAGCTCCATCTCGTGTCTGAAAAGTGCCATTTCTACAACTGTGCGCAATTCTTTCTCATCCACTGGTTTATGTGCATACCCATAAGGATTAGTAGCCTTTGCCTTCTCCAGAGTTTTCTTATCAGTCAATGCCGTGATATAAATAACCGGTATATCATGACGGGCACGTATCCGGCTTGCAGCTTTGATGCCATCCTTCTGTCCCTGCAATTTAATATCCATCAGAATTAAGTCATAGGTATTCTCTTCTGTTTCTTTAATTGCCTCCTGGGCTGAAGAAACGATTCTAGGAATAGAATAATTAAGGACTTCAAGGGTTCGTTTTGTCGCATTGGCCGTGATCATTTCGTTCTCGACAATGAGAACTTTTGCTTTAGACTTCATTTTTAGGGTCATATCACTATTGGACAAAGATTGATCTTTATTGACCAAATCCCGTACTTATCCTAGCTCATTTTTATTTTAGAAGACAGAATCAAAAAAATCTATCACCTTTAGAGATGATTGTAAAGAGGATTTTGTCTAGCCCTTTTGTGTTTAGGGTGCGTCATAGATTTGATTTGTATGTCGTCAAATAGTTCGGACACACGCCCTGATATTCTAAGCGACGATTATACTAAAGTGTAGGGTCAAGTGTTGGATTACTATAATTCATTTGAATTTTGACTTTCTTATTTTCTCACTTTTCTTTACAATTCCTTCTACTTCTTTTCCCATAATTTCCTCCTTTTTAGTTTATAGATATGGGGATAGAAATCTGCCAACCTAATGAAGACAAAAGTTCCTCCCTCTTGCATTGGACTTAATGTCCTCCAACGGAGACTCTTTGACTTATACCACAAAGGAAAAACTGATTCAAATAAGAGAGGATAGACCTCTGCTGAGTGTCTGTGGTGTGTCAGAATTTGATTCAACTTGCCTAACTAAAGCTCACATCACGTAAAAAGTTGCCAGGAAAGTTTTTTCCCCTTAATAAACTGGCTCCTCTGGCAGGTTCGAGTCCTGCGACTATGTGGATAATAGCCACTCGCTCAGCCCTTCAACCCAGCCAGCCTCTCCTTCGCATCATCCACCTCAGCCATCCTCAGGACAAAACATGTAATATAGTGATTATCCGATTTATAGCTGAGCTTCCTACTTTAAGAATCCCAATATGTCCTCTAATCTGAAAGGCTTTTGGATAAATCCAGGTGCACCTTTTTCTTTCAGCTCTTTCTTAAACTCCTTGTCCAGCATTCTGCCCGTTATTATGACTACTTTAGTCTTTGGAGATATTCTCTTTATCTCATCAAGTACAATAAGGCTTGGAATCCCAGGCATAATCACATCTAAAAAGACAACATCAAAGTGCTCCTTCATAAACAGATTCAAGGCGTTCTCTCCAGTTGATACAGATTTTACTTTATGACCTTCCGTAGATAGCCACTTCGTGAACATCTTGCATATCTCTTCCTCATTACACCACCATGAAACGGGGAGAGGTCTACTATATCATCATTGACTACAAACTTCTGGTGTGTGATAATCTCCGTAGGAATTGTAAAAGCAAAAGCAGATGGGCGAAAATCCATTTAGCACAGCAACTTCATATCTTTGAATTACCGCTGAAGATTTTCAGACAAATTCCTCCATATAGAGACAATTTCTAACATTTTTTGGGAGGATGTAAATGAAAGACCAAGACAAAACAAAAGAACAGCTCATAGATGAATTAGTCAAATTACGCCACCGAAATGCTGAAATGGAGAAATCAGAGGTTAAACGCAAGAGGGTGGAGAAGGCACAACAGAAACAACAAAGAGAGCTCAAACTAATACTTGATTCCGTACCTGCAGCGATATGGTACAAAAATACAGAAAATAGGATGATAAAGGTGAATAAAGCAGGAGCAGAGTCAGTGGGCAGGTCCGTGAAAGATATTGAAGGAAAAACAGCCTTTGAACTCTTTCCTGAAGAAGCCCAACATTATTATCAAGATGACCTTGAGGTGATAAAATCAGGCATACCAAAATTAGGCATTATTGAACTTTTACAGACATCCACAAAAGAGAAGAAATGGGTTCGTACTGACAAGGTTCCCTATCATGATGAGCAGGGAAATATAATAGGGTTGGTAGTTTTTACTGTTGACATTACTGCCAGCAAGCGGGCGGAAGAAGAATTGGAGAAATACCACAAGCATCTTGAGGACTTAGTAGAAGAGCGCACAAAAAAACTCGTGGATGCCAATGCCGAACTAGAGATGTTTGCTCATTCTGTCTCTCATGATTTAAGAGCGCCTTTAAGGGCTATGCAGGGTTTTACCCAAGCCTTACAGGAGGACTATGCTAGTAAGCTTGATCCTAGAGGAAGGGAATACGCAGAGCGAATTATAAATGCTTCAGCTCATATGGACACCATGATTCAGGATTTACTTGCCTACAGTCAACTAAGTAAAACTGAAATAAAACTACAGCCGGTAAGCTTGAAGCAAATTGTGGAAGAGATAATGGACCAACTTGAGGTGGAGATCAAAGAGAGGAAGGCCGAAGTGAACATTAAAACGCCTTTGCCCGATGTTAAAGGGCAACAATTAATACTCACTCTTGTAATATCTAATATCCTGAAAAATGCGATAACATTTGTTGCATCAGGTGTTAAGCCAAAGATTACATTATGGGCAGAAGAGCATAATGGATGGATACGCCTGAATGTAGAGGACAATGGTATTGGCATTGCTCCTGAGCATCATGAGATAATTTTCCGAATATTTAAAAGACTGCACGGCATTGAAACTTATCCTGGCACAGGCATTGGTCTTGCGTTTGTAAAGAGAGGGCTGGAAAGAATGAAAGGAAAAGTTGGTGTTGAATCTGAAATTGGCAATGGAAGTCAATTCTGGATAGAATTAAAGAAAGGTAAGGTAAAAAAATGAGGACAAGAAATAAAAAAATTAGGGATGTTAAGCATTACACAATTTTATTGATCGAAGATGATCCCAATGATGTTTTTTTAATCCAACGTGCATTTAGCAAAGCCAAAATTATGAATCCCATCCAGACAGTCAAAAATGGGGAGGACGCTATCTCTTATCTCGCTGGAAAAGATGTATTCAGCAACCGGGAACGATATCCTTTGCCTGTTTTAATATTGCTTGATTTAAAACTGCCTCGCATATCGGGACATGAGGTGTTAGAGTGGCTTCGCCAGCAGCCTGGGCTGAAGCGTATTCCGGTTGTTGTGTTGACCTCCTCTAAACAAACTTTCGATATTAACAGAGCATATGATCTGGACGCCAATTCCTATTTGATCAAGCCCGTAACTTTTAATGCCTTGCTGGAAATGGTAAAAACCCTGAACTTGTACTGGCTTATCCTTAATGAAAATCCTGAGGTGAGAAATGAGTCAAAGAAATAAGGGAAAAGAAACCATGAGTATACCTCTACGTCTGCTTCTCATTGATGATAATCCCGATGACAGGGCTTTAGTCATTCGTGCATTAGAAAAGGAATTTGACATCCAGGTTGAAGAAATAATAGATCCAGGGGGTTTCGCTGAAGCCCTGGAAAAAGGCAATTTTGATGTTGTTATCACTGACTATCAAGTCAGATGGAGTAGCGGCTTAAAGGTTTTGAAGAAAATAAAATCTCGCTACCCAGACTGTCCTGTTTTAATGTTCACCGCTACAGGCGACGAGGAGATCGCAGTGGAGGCCATGAAAAGCAACTTAGATGATTATATCCTCAAATCTCCAAAACATTTCATACGTCTGCCTTCTGCAGTACATGTTGCTTTAAAACGGGCTGAGCAAATCACCGAGCGAAAGAAAGCAGATGAGGCTTTGCTCAAGTCGGAGGAAAAGTATCGAGAATTAGTAGAGAATATAAATGATATTATTTTCGCTGTTGACACAAAAGGAGTGTTGACATATATAAGTCCAGTCATAGAATCATTAAGCGGATACAGGCCGTCAGAAATCATCGGTCATCATTTAATTGAGTTCATCTATCAGGAAGACCTGCCACGTGTTATGAAACAATTTCAGAAAGTCATTTCTGGAATTATCGCGCCAGGTGAGTATAGGATTTTGACTAAATCAGGTGAACTCCATTGGGTACGCAGTTTCAGTCGACCTATCTTAACAGGAAAGCAAGTTACAGGGATGAATGGAGTGATGGTAGACATATCCGAGCACAAGCGTACAGAGGAAGAAAAAGACAGAATTCAAGCCCAGCTCCTTCAGTCAGAAAAGATGGCAGGAATCGGGACTCTGACAAGTGGCATCGCCCATGAGTTCAACAACCTGCTTCAGATCATGAGCGGGCACACAGAATTTGCTCTAAGAACAAAGAGATATAAAGATATGGAAGAAGCCTTGAATATTGTC